>NZ_JCAFUN010000003.1:0-316327 GCF_059371375.1 Stenotrophomonas sp. YJH_SMC_64
TCCTCGGACCAGCGCAATTCCGTGCTGACCCAATGGCTGCACCACTACAACTGGCACCGCCCTCACATGGGGATCGGTGGCCAGCCACCTATTTCCAGAGTCCTGCTGAACAACGTGGTGGGTTTACACAGTTAGTCGACTGTCGCGCGCAGCGCGGAGTTTTAGGCAGGTTGAGGGAAGAGCAGTCGACTAACAGTCGACTCTACCAACAGTCGACTCTACTGACAGAATCTGTCAGCAGGCTCGTTCCACCATGATTGCTCCCAACAACGGAGCTTCCCCATGTTCACGCCCAGCACCCTGCTGCAGTACGTGCGCGACGTCGCCGCCAGCGCCACCTTCTACGGCGGCATCCTCGGCAAGCCGCCGGTCGAGCAGTCGCCCGGCTTTGCCCTGTTCCTGCTCGGCGATGGCGCCGCACTCGGCCTGTGGCAACGCGACGACGTGCAGCCTCCGGTGTCCGCGCAAGCAGGCGCCGCCGAACTGGCAATGGTGGTGGCCAACCCCGACGCCGTGCAGCAGATGCACGATGCGTGGCGCGCTCTTGGTGTGGAGATCCTGCAGGCGCCGGTGACGCTGGAGTTCGGCCATACTTTTGTCGGGGCAGATCCTGATGGCCACCGCCTGCGTGTGTACAGCCGCGCCGAGGGCCTGGTCGCGCGCGATTGATCGCCCGCATTGTGTAGATCCACGCCATGCGTGGATGGAGCGCGACGGAGCAGGCACAAAAAAACGCCGGGCAATGCCCGGCGTTTTCTCCAAGTCATGTGCCAACCAACGGTTGGCACCCACCGATCAGGTGGCCGATCAGCTGGCCAGCGCCAGGTCGTCCATCATTGCGCGCAGGAAGCGCGCCGCTTCGCCGCCGGTGGCCGCGCGGTGGTCGAAGGTGACCGACAGCGGGATCACCTTGTGCGCTTCCACGCCGCCCATCACCGGGGTCATCTGGTGGCGGGCACGGCCGGCACCGACGATGGCCACGCACGGCGGCACCACGACCGGGGTCGCGTAGCGGCCGGCGAACATGCCGAAGTTGGACAGCGAGATGGTGTAGCCGCTCAGTTCCGAGGCGGCGATCGAACGCGATTCCACCTGCTCGCGCAGGCGGTTGACGCCTTCGCGGATGCCACGTGCATCCAGCATGTCGGCATTGCGCAGGGCCGGCACGAACAGGCCGTCGTCGGTGTCCACGGCGATGCCGATGTCCACCTGTGCGTGCAGGGTGCGGGTCAGCGCTTCACCGTCGAACCAGGCGTTCATCGCCGGCACCTTCTGCGCGGCGACCACGATCGAACGCACCAGGCGCGCGGTGACGTCGTTGCCCGGCAGCCAGGCGTGGATGTCGGCGTCGTCGTTCAGCGTGGTCGGCACCACCTTGCTGTGCGCATCGGCCATCACGCGGGCCATGTTGCGGCGCACGCCCTTCAGCGGTTCCGGCTGGCCCTTGGCGACCACGCCCGGCGGCTGGGTGCGCATCGGCTTGCCGGCGGCGGACAGCGGGGTGCGGGCTTCGCTCTGCACCGGGGCAGACACCTGCGCCGGGGCCGGCGCGGCATAGGCAGCAGCGGCAACCGGTGCCGGAGCAGCGCCGAGCTTGGCGGTGCCGTTGGCGGCAGCCTGCTTGACGTCGGCCATGGTGACCGCGCCATCGGTGCCGGTAGCGGCCACGCGGCTCAGGTCCACGCCCAGCTTGCGCGCCATCGCACGTACGGCCGGCACGGCCTTGACGCCACCGACGGCCAGCGCCTGTTCGGCATGCACGGCATTGGAGCTCTGCATGGCGCCGACCACGGTACCGGCGTCATCACGCTCGGCAGCGGCGGGCTTGGCTTCTTCTGCGGCCACCGGTGCGGCAGCAGCGGGAAGCGGCGGCGGGGTCGGTGCGGCAGCCGGCGCGGCCGGTGCGGCATGACCATGGCTGTGGCCGGTGTCCTGGCCATCGGCACGCTGCGGCAGGTTCGGGTCCAGTTCGAAGCTGGCCAGCACCGAGCCGGTCGGGATGATGTCGCCGGCACCGCCGGACAGCTTCAGCACCTTGCCGGAGAACGGCGAGGGCACTTCCACCACGGCCTTGGCGGTCTCCATCGAGACCAGCGGCTCGTCCAGCTTGATCACATCGCCTTCCTTGACGAACCACTCGACGATGGTCGCGTCCGGCAGGCCTTCGCCCAGGTCGGGCAGGTTGAAGTTCTTGGTCTGGCTCATTTGCAGTTCTCTTCCAGCAGTTCCAGTTCGCGGGCCGGCAGCCAACCCGTCGCGCCATTGGCGCGCTCGGACCACCACCACCCGCCGTGTTCGTGATGAAGCTTCACCATCTCGCCGCTTTCCACATCCAGCTCGCGGGCGTCGTAGTCGCACAGCGCTTCGGCGCGACCCTCGTCCAGCAGCTGCAACCAGGCGATGGGCGCCCAGCCAGCGCGCCCATCGTTGGTGCGTACCCAGGCAAACGCCGGCCATTCCTCGTCACGTACACCTACTTCGACGATCTGGCCGGTGTGGAACCGGAGCGGGTTGGGATACTGGCTGCGGTAAGCCCCCAGAAGGCGGGCCCGCATGTCAGCCGGCCGCCACCGCGCGCTTGGCCGCAGCCACGATCCGCTCAACGCTCGGCAGGTACTTCATTTCCAGGCGGAACAGCGGAATGTGGGTGTCGTAGCCAGTGACGCGCTCGACCGGGGCCAGCAGGTCGTAGATCGATTCCTCGGCCAGGCGCGCGGCGATCTCGGCGCCGAAGCCCGCGGTTTTCGGGGCCTCCTGCACGATCACGCAGCGGCCGGTCTTGGCCACCGATTCGGCGATGGTGGCGAAGTCCAGCGGACGCAGCGTGGCCACGTCGATGACTTCGGCACTGATGCCTTCGCCGGCCAGCTTGTCGGCCGCTTCCAGCGCTTCCTTCACCTGCGCGCCCCAGGTCACCAGGGTCACGTCGGTGCCGTCGCGCAGCACGAAGCAGACGTCCAGCGGCAAGGCTTCGCCGTCGTTGACGACCACTTCCTTGTACTGGCGGTAGATGCGCTTGGGCTCCATGTAGATCACCGGATCCGGTTCGCGGATCGCGGCCAGCAGCAGGCCATAGGCACGCTGCGGCGACGACGGCAGCACCACGCGCAGACCCGGCACGTTGGTGAAGATCGCCTCGTTGGCTTCGCTGTGGTGTTCCGGCGCGCGGATGCCACCGCCCCACGGCACGCGCAGCACCATCGGGCAGTGCAGGCGGCCACGCGTGCGGTAACGCAGGCGTGCGGCGTGGCAGACGATATGGTCGACCATCGGGTACATGAAGCCATCGAACTGGGCTTCGGCCACCGGCTTCATGCCCTGCGCGGCAAGACCAATCGTCAGGCCGGCGATGGTGGTTTCATCCAGCGGGGTGTCGAGGATGCGGTCCGAGCCGAAGCGCTGCTGCAGACCGGCAGTGGCGCGGAACACGCCGCCGTTGACGCCCACGTCTTCGCCCAGCACCAGCACCGACGGGTCGTGTTCCAGCTCCCAGGCCAGCGCCTGGGTGATGGCTTCGATGAGGGTGATCGGGGTGGTGGTCATGCTCTCTTCTCCGCGCGCGACCGCAGCGCTGTCGGCGGCGTTGGTGTGCGCGCCGGGCGCGCCGTTCTTGATCTCATCCATGGCGCTTCTCCAGGGCGATCGCCTGGGCACGCTGGGCCAGCAGGTCCGGCGGCGGATCGGCATACAGGAAGTCGAACATCGCCTCGACCGGCTGCACCGGCGTGTTGAGGTACAGGTTCACTTCCTCGTCCACGCGCGTGCCGCACTCGGCGACCCAGGCAGTCTCTTCGTCCTCGCTCCACACACCGGCGTTGATCAGGTACTTGCGCAGGCGCAGCATCGGCTCGCGCTGCCAGGCATCCTTCACTTCGGCGTCGTCACGGTAGCGGCGCGCGTCATCGGCAGTGGTGTGGTCGGACAGGCGATAGGTCATCAGTTCCAGCACGGTGCCGCCGTCGCCGGCCAGCGCACGTTCGCGCGCCTGCTCCATTGCCGCCAGCACCGCGATCAGGTCATTGCCGTCCACCTGCAGGCAGTGCAGGCCACCGGCCAGGCCTTTCTGCGCCAGCGTTTCGGCACCGGTCTGGGCCGAACGCGGAACCGAGATGGCCCAACCGTTGTTGACGATGCACAGGATCAGCGGGAGCTTGTAGGCGCCGGCCGAATTCAGTGCTGCGTAGAAGTCGGTCTTGGAGCTGCCGCCGTCGCCGCACACGGCCACCGCGATCTGCGCTTCCTTGTTGAGCTTGAACTTCAGCGCCGCGCCTGCGGCATGCAGGCACTGGGTGGAAATCGGCACGCAGAACGGGAAGTCCTTGGCCGCGTTGCCGCCGTAATCGTTACCGCGTTCGTCGCCGCCCCAGTACATCAGCACGTCGTGCGGGCGCACGCCACGCATGAACATCGCGCCATACTCGCGGTACGAAGGCGCGAACACGTCGTCCTTCTGCATCGCCGCGCCGATACCCACGTGCGCGGCTTCGTGGCCCAGGCAGGCGGCATAGGTGCCGAGCTTGCCGGTGCGTTGCAGTGCGATGGATTTGCTGTCGAACGTACGTACGAACAGCATCTGCTTGAACAGCGGTACCAGGACCTTGGGGTCGCGCAGCGACGCGGGCAGGTCATCGCGGACGAGTTTGCCGTCCGTATCCAGGTACTGCAGGTATTCGATCTTGAATTCAGCGGCAACCGTCATTGCGTACTGCACCTTCGACAGAGAAGTTACAAATGATATGAATCGCCATGTTAAGGAACGCGTACGGAATAGCCTTCCTGCGCCGCAACACGGGGATTCCCCGTTTTACCCCTGCCGGCGGGTGGGGGGCCAATAACAACAACGTATTCAGTCGTTGCTGCAAAGCATCAGAATACGCCTCAGGCTGACCGCCAGTACAACGGCCTGGACGGTTCCACGCGCAGGCCCGGGATCGGCCGATGCTCCACGGCCAACCGCACGCCCCGGTATGGACCCGGCGGCTGCCAGCGCGGCGGCAACGCGCTACCCTTGCCGCCCCCGATCTGGTCCCGCCCATGTCCGTCGACAACAACCAACGCGATCTCGAAGCCGGCATCCACACCGACCTGCAGGGACGCCTCACCTACGGCGGCTACCTGCGGCTGGACCAGTTGCTCAGCGCGCAGCAGCCGCTGTCCAGCCCGCCGCACCATGACGAGATGCTCTTCATCATCCAGCACCAGACCTCGGAGCTGTGGCTGAAGCTGCTGGGCCATGAGCTGCGTGCCGCAATCGGCTTCCTGCAGCGCGATGAAGTCTGGCAGTGCCGCAAGGTGCTGGCGCGCAGCAAGCAGGTGCTGCGCCAGCTGACCGAGCAGTGGTCGGTGCTGGAAACACTGACCCCGTCCGAATACATGGGCTTCCGCGACGTGCTGGGCCCGTCGTCGGGCTTCCAGTCGCTGCAGTACCGCTACATCGAGTTCCTGCTGGGCAACAAGAACGCGCAGATGCTGCAGGTGTTCGAGCACGACCCGGCCGGGCAGGCGCAGCTGCGCACCGTGCTGGAGGCGCCGAGCCTGTACGAGGAATTCCTGAAATACCTGGCCCGCTTCGGCCATGCCGTGCCGGCGGTCTACGAGGCCCACGACTGGACCCAGCCGCACGTGGCCGACGACGCCCTGCAGCCGGTCTTCGAACGCATCTACCAGGACACCGACCGCTACTGGCGCGAGTACGCGCTGTGCGAAGACCTGGTGGACCTGGAGACCGCCTTCCAGCTGTGGCGCTTCCGCCACATGCGCACGGTGATGCGGGTGATCGGCTTCAAGCGCGGCACCGGTGGCTCATCCGGCGTGGGCTTCCTGGCCAAGGCACTGGAGCTGACCTTCTTCCCCGAGCTGTTCCAGGTGCGCACCAACCTGCAGGCCGCGCCCCCGGCAGAACAGGCCTGATCCGTATTCAGCTTGGATCGCGGCCGACGGCTGGATCGTTTCAGATGCAAGTTCAGCGAGCAGGCTGGCACCTGCCTCAAACGGCGTGTATTTGACGTGAACGCCAGAAGTCGGTGATCCTCGCCCGTTGCTCCAACTGCACAGCGGACGTGCTCGTCATCCACCGAACCAGGAAACCCGCATGAGCGTAAACGCCACTGCGAACACCCCAGAGCCGGCGCTGCCGGACTTCAAGACCACGCTGGGCCACCCGCGCCCGTTGTGGATGCTGTTCATGACCGAGTTCTGGGAACGCTTTGCGTTCTACGGCATCCGCTGGGCCTTGGTGCTGTACATCGTCGCCCAGTTCTACAACGGCAGCGCTGCCGGTGAAGGCGACGCCAGCCGCATCTACGGCGCCTACCTGGCCCTGGTGTACGCCGCGGCGATCTTCGGTGGCTACGTGGCCGACCGGGTACTGGGCTACCAGCGCTCGATCCTGACCGGCGCGATCATCATGGCCGCCGGCCTGTTCATGATCTCGCTGCCACAGGAGCACATCTTCAAGCTCGGCCTGGCCACGATCATCGTCGGCAACGGCCTGTTCAAGCCCAACATCTCGACCATGGTCGGCAAGCTGTACGGGCTGAAGGACGAGCGCCGCGATTCGGGCTTCACCATCTTCTACATGGGCATCAACATCGGCGCGATGATCGCCCCGGTGCTGACCGAGTACCTGGCCCGCAAGGTGTTCGGTACCGATGCGATGCCGTCCTACAAGGTCGTGTTCATCGCCTCGGGCGTGGGCATGCTGATCTCGCTGGTGTGGTTCTACATCGGTCGTGCCGGCCTGAAGGGCATCGGTGCACCGCCGGCCGGCGCTGAAGGTTTCGGCCGCATCATCATGGTGCTGGCCGGTGCCGTGGTCGCCATCCCGGTCGCGTACTTCCTGCTGGCCACCGGCGCCACCGCGCTGGCCTGGATCCTGGGTGCGATGTTCACCGCGCTGGCCGTCCTGCTGCTGGTCGAGGGCATCCGCGAAGGCAAGGTGCAGCGCGACCGCGTGATCGCCATGCTGATCATCTTCGCCTTCAACGTGATGTTCTGGATGTTCTTCGAACAGGCCGGCAGCTCGTTCACCTTCCTGGCCGAGAACATCGTCAACCGCCAGTTCGGTGACTGGACCTTCCCGACCGCGTGGTTCCAGTCGGTCAACTCGGTGGCGATCATCACCCTGGCCCCGGTGATCGCCTGGATCTGGGTGGCCATGGGCCGCGCCAATCCGTCCATCCCGCGCAAGTTCGGCCTGGGCCTGCTGTTCAACGGCGCCGCCTTTGCGCTGCTGATGTTCGCCCTGTCGCAGATGGTCGTGGACGGCAAGATCCCGTTCTGGACCCTGTTCATGGTCTACGTCATCCAGTCGGTGGGTGAGCTGTGCCTGTCGCCGATCGGCCTGTCGATGGTGACCAAGCTGGCCCCGGTGCGCCTGGTCGGCTTCGGCATGGGCGGCTGGTTCCTGTCCACCGGCATCGGCAACAACCTGTCGGGCATCTTCGCTGGCGTGGTCAGTGGTGAAGGCGGCATGACGGTCGAGTCGGCCCTGAAGGGGTATACCTTCGGGTTCTGGGCCCTGATCGGCTCCGGCGTGGTGTTGTTCCTGATCGCCCCGCTGATCAACAAGCTGATGCACGGCGTCAAGTAATGATGGGAGGGTAGAAGGCATGCGTAGCAAGCTCGGTACTGCGGTAGTGGTGGTCTGTGCGGCGCTGATCGGCGCCTGTTCCCAACCGCAACCGCCTGCCACCGCCGAGCCCACGCAGCCTCTGGATACCCGACCCACCGAGCCACCGGTCGCTGACCCCAGCGAACCGGTGGCCTCGGGCAACACCCCGGTGGCGGCAGACATTGCCGCCATCGCCGGGCTCGGTGCGCAGTTCGACCCGGCCCGCAACCCCGCCGATGATCTGGCCACCGCCAAGGTGGAAGCCCAGCGGGGCAAGAAGCGCATCCTGCTGGAGGTCGGCAACGCCGCCTGTGAGCGCTGCCGCGCGCTGGACGATGTCGTGGAAGGCAACGGCGACCTGCGTCGCTTCCGCGATGCCCACTACGTGTGGGTGAAGGTCAACGCCAGCGACGAGCAGCCCAACACCGCCTTCTTCGCTCAGTTCCCGGTGATGGAGCGCGACTACCCGCACCTGCTGGTGCTCGATGCCGATGGCGGACTGCTGGTGTCGCAGGCCACCGGCGAACTGCGCAGGGGCGAAGCCTTCCAGCCGGCACGGGTGGGCGCGTTCCTGAAACAATGGGCGCCTGACAAACCGGAATAGGGGTAGTGCCGGCCGCTGGCCGGCAGGGGTGGTGGTGGGTGGGTGCCGACCGCTGACCGCCAACCCCGGTGGACGCCGACCGCTGACCGCCATCCCCGGTGGGTGCCGACCGTTGGTCGGCACAGAAGTGCCTCCACGCATCACGTGGATCTACTGTGGTTGCGGTCACATTCCCGGAATCGGCATCTCAATATCGCAACGCGCTCGCCGTTACCGGCAAGGACCTCAGTCGACATCCCGTCGACGCAACCTTCCGGAACGCCCATGCACAGCGACCACGCCGAACGACTGCCCGAACCCGCCAGTGAGTTGGCCGAGGGTGGAGCAGGCGAGGGCGTAACCCTGCCGCCGCAGGAGGCGCTGCTGGATGACACCGGAACCGGCGAGGCCACCGTCGACCTGGCGCCGCCGCGCCATCGCCTGCCGCAGATCGCGCTGCCCGACAACGTGGTGCTGAAGGGGGCGGTGCAGAAGCTGGTCGAGCAGAAGTCCCGGCTTGATGCGCTGGCCGCCGACGGTCAGCTGGCCGGGCTGCTGCCACCGGAGTGGCAGGGGCACGGCGTGCGTGCGATCGAGCTGTCCACCTTCATCCAGGGCGTGCTGCCGTTCCTGCAACCCGGCGAACGTGGCGAAACCGCGCCCGCGCGCCTGCCGGTGCGCCATGTGCTGGGAGACGACAGCCGCTGGGGCCTGGAGGATGTCGCCGAACCGAAATCGCTGGCCTGGTACCTGGCCAGTGACGAACGCGCCACCGCTGGCAGCAAGGACGTGGCCGAGGCCTATCTGGTGGGTGCGCTGGGACTGGCGTGGATGCAGGAAGGGCGCAGCCGCCCCGGCTTCCTGCGCGCGATGGGGCAGGACAGCCTGGCCGCGCGGGTGACCATGCTCGGCTACCCGCCGGCCAACGAACTGGCGCTGTACAGCGTCACCGCGCATGGGCAGCAACAGATCTGGTGCGTGCATGGCCGCCGTCGCATGCGCCCGCTGGTGGCGCCTTGGCTGAGCGTGCCGGTGCTGACCGCGTATGGCGTGCCGGCGCCGGTCGCGTGGCCGTCCAGTTTCCCGCCGGTGGAGGCCGTGGCCGAGCTGCTGGCGACCGCACGGCAGGGGCGCGCGCTGCCGGAAGTGGACCTGGCCAAGGCGGTGGCGAAGATCGCCGAGGACGCTGCCTCGGAAGCCTGGCAACCGGTCAGCCTGCTGCAGCTCAATACCTGGTCACCGCGTTGGCATTTCTTCCTGGGCACCTTCGTCGGCCTGCCGTCGCTGCTGCTGGTGGCGGCAGCGCTGGCGCTGCCAGGGGCGGTCGAAGCCGCCACGGTTGCGGCTTCCCTCGGCTTCGCCGGTGGTGCCATCGCGGCGCTCGCGGTGCCGTGGATCCATGCACGGCGCAAGCATCTGAGCTGAAGCATGGACGCCATCCGCGCGTGGCGTAGATCTACGGGAGGCCGGGCGCCGCGGTCTGCAGCTGCTGCCGCGCCCGCTCCATGGCAGTCTGCAATCTTTGCTTGAGGACCTCCCGGGAGGGCAGCGTGGTCAGGTACTCCGCAACATGGATGCCTGAGCGGTCCAGCTCCAGCAATTCAATCTGGCCCGCCTTCTTCCCTGTGCAGAGGATGATGCCCAACGGCGCCTGCTCGCCGTCCTCACGTTCGTACCGGTCCAGCCAGCGCAGATAGAGTTCCATCTGTCCCTTGTAGGCCGGCTTGAACTCGCCGATCTTCAACTCGATGGCAATTAGTCTGCGCAGGCGCCGGTTGTAGAACAGCAGGTCCAGGTGGAAGTCATCGCCGTCGATCTGGATGCGCTTCTGGCGGGCGACGAAACTGAAGCCCGTGCCAAGTTCAAGCAGGAAGCCCTGCATCTCGCGAAGGATCGCGGTTTCAAGGTCCTGCTCGTCCCAGCTGTCCTTGAGGCCAAGAAAGTCCAGCACGTAGGGATCACGCAGTACCAGCCCTGGAGACAGCTGCTGGTTGCCGCGCAGTGCCGCCAACTCTTCGGCGATGGTCTGCTCTGGCTGACTGGAGAGTGCCGTGCGCTCATACAGCATCGAATCGACGCGCTGGCGCAGCGTACGTACACTCCAGCCCTCGGTGGCGGCCATCTGTGCATAGAAGTCGCGCTTGAGTGGGTCCGCCAGTGGGATCAGCGCGATGAAATGGGTCCAGCTCAATTGTCGTATCAGCGATACGACAATCTGCTCGTCTGCAAATGCGATGGAGAACTGCACCATCCGGCGCAGGCTCTTCTCACCGAAGGATGTGCCGAACTCGGCAGACAGCGCCTTGGCGATCCGGGTGAAGAGAACCTCTCCGTAGCGCGCACGTCGCCCAGCCATCTGGTCCACATGGATGCGACGCCCGATTCGCCAGTACAACAGAGTGAGCTCGGCGTTGATGGTCCTGTGCATCCTGTTGCGCGCCGCGCAGATCAGCTCTCTGAGACACTTCAGGGCGGGATCTGCGGAAGGTGAATGCGTCCGATGGCATCGTTTGCGGTCGGTCCGCAGTCCGCCAAAGAGCGGGTCCCGTCAGATCAAAGGGAGCGGACGACAATCGCCCAGCCACTGTTCCGCTACCGGCCGGGGTCGGCACCCGCGACTTGGGGCCCAAAACGACTTAATCCCCTCCGTCCCCTTTTTCTTTCAGACCCCTTCGCCCATCCGTTCCAGGCCTTCGCCGGCCAGGCGCAGGATCAGCTTCTCCAGCACCTGCTCTTCCTCTTCGCTCAGCACCGACATCAGCTTGCGGGTGATCTCGATCACCATCGGCGCGATGGTCTCGTACACCTCGAAGCCGGCTGCCGACAGCGCCAGCACCGAGCGGCGGCGGTCGTCGCCGTGGGTCTCGCGCTTGATGAAGCCGCGCTCCAGCAGGCGGGCCACGGCGCGGCTGACCGCCACCTTGTCCATCGCCGTGCGGTCGGAGACCTCGCTGGCCGAGGAGCCCGGGTACAGCGCCAGGATGGTGATCACCCGCCATTCGGGAATCGCCAGACCGTAACGATCGCCGTATAGCTTGGCGATGTTGCCGCTGACCCGGTTGGACAGCACGCTCAGCCGGTACGGCAGGAACTGTTCCAGGTCGAGCAGGACGTGCGAGGAACGCAGGCGGGTCGAAACGGGATCGGCGGGGCTCATGTTGCGGTGCACCTTGCTGGTGGTTTCAAGTGTAACTATAAGGGGTAGGTCCAGACCCTGCATTCTCGCCGGGTCCCTACCTGCCCGCACCTGGTTTGTACCGATGCGGTACCGATTCGGAGCCACGCCATGAATACCGCAGTCCCGACCGCCTCGCATCCCAACCCCGGCATGCAGGTCACCACCTTCGAGAACCCGATGGGCATCGACGGCTTCGAGTTCGTCGAATTCGCCGCCCCGGCCGGCCGTGGCCAGGAGCTGCACGAGTACTTCCGGAAGATGGGCTTCAGCGCGGTGCTCAAGCACAAGCAGCGTCCGATTACCGTCTATCGCCAGGGCGACGTCAACTTCCTGGTCAATGAGGACCCCGATTCGTTCGCCGCCGACTTCGCCGAGAAGCACGGTCCGTGCGCCTGCGGCTTCGCCATCCGCTTCAAGAAGCCGGGCCAGGAGGTCTACCAGACCGCGCTGGGCAACGGCGCCGAAGCCATCGCCTTCAAGCCGGACAGCAAGGCGGTCAGCGCGCCGGTCATCAAGGGCATCGGCGACTGCATGCTGTACCTGGTCGATCGCTACGGCAGCGCCGGCAGCATCTACGACGGCGACTACGAGCCGATCGCCGGTGCCGACCTGCACCCGGTGGGCTTCGGCCTGACCTTCATCGACCACCTGACCCACAACCTGTATTTCGGCAACATGCAGCAGTGGTCGGACTACTACGAGCGCCTGTTCAACTTCCGCGAGATCCGCTACTTCGACATCAAGGGCCTGAAGACCGGCCTGGTGTCCAAGGCGATGACCGCGCCGGACGGCATCGTGCGCATCCCGCTGAACGAATCGTCCGACCCGAAGAGCCAGATCAACGAGTACCTGGACGCGTACAAGGGCGAGGGCATCCAGCACATCGCCTGCTTCACCGAGAACATCTACGAGACCGTCGAAGCGATGCGCGCGCAGGGCGTGGACTTCCTCGATACGCCGGAGACCTACTTCGACGTGATCGACCAGCGCGTGCCGAACCACGGTGAAGACGTGCCGCGCCTGGCGAAGAACAAGATCCTGATCGATGCCGATCCGGAAACCCACCAGCGCAAGCTGCTGCAGATCTTTACCCAGAACTGCATCGGCCCGATCTTCTTCGAGATCATCCAGCGCAAGGGCAACGAAGGCTTCGGCGAAGGCAACTTCACCGCACTGTTCGAGAGCATCGAGCGCGACCAGATCCGCCGCGGCGTGCTGTAAGGTCTGCAGGCGATGTCGGCGTCCCGCCGGCATTGCCTGTCCGAATGGTCGTGCCGGCCGCTGGCCGGCAATCTCTGGAGTTCCCATGTCCCCCGCCATCACCGCCCGCGGCTACCAGTCCGGCTTCGGCAACGAATTCGCCACCGAGGCCGTTGCCGGCGCGCTGCCGGTCGGGCAGAACTCACCGCAGAAGGTGGCCCACGGCCTGTACGCCGAACAGTTGACCGGCACCGCCTTCACCGCGCCGCGTGGCAGCAACCGCCGCAGCTGGCTGTACCGGATCCGCCCGGCGGTGACCCATGGCGAGTTCACCCCGTTCGCGCAGTCGCAGCTGCAGTGTGATTTCGGCGCTCAGCCGGCCTCGCCAAACCAGCTGCGCTGGAGCCCGCTGCCGCTGCCGGAGCTGCCGACCGATTTTGTCGAAGGCCTGTACACGATGGGTGGCAACGGCTCGCCCGATGCGCATGCCGGCGTGGGCATCCATCTATACGCTGCCAACCGCGACATGGTCGGCCGCTACTTCTACGACGCCGACGGCGAGCTGCTGATCGTGCCGCAGCTGGGCGCGCTGCGCCTGCTGACCGAGCTGGGCGTGATCGAGATCGAGCCGCAGCAGATCTCGGTGATCCCGCGCGGCGTGCGCTTCCGCGTTGAACTGCCCGATGGCCCCAGCCGCGGCTATATCTGCGAGAACTACGGTGCGCTGCTGAAGCTGCCCGACCTCGGCCCGATCGGATCCAACGGCCTGGCCAATCCGCGCGACTTCGAGACCCCGCATGCGGCGTTCGAGGATGTGGATGGCGATTTCGAACTGATCGCCAAGTTCGAGGGCCGCCTGTGGCGTGCGCCGATCGACCATTCGCCGCTGGACGTGGTGGCCTGGCACGGCAACTACGCGCCGTACCGCTACGATCTGCGCCGCTTCAACACCATCGGTTCGATCAGCTACGACCACCCGGATCCGTCGATCTTCCTGGTGCTGCATTCGCCCAGCGACACCCCGGGCACCAGCAACATGGACTTTGCGATCTTCCCGCCGCGCTGGCTGGTGGCGCAGAACACGTTCCGTCCGCCGTGGTTCCACCGCAACATCGCCAGTGAGTTCATGGGCCTGGTGCATGGCGCCTACGATGCCAAGGCCGAAGGCTTCGTCCCGGGTGGCGCCTCGCTGCACAACTGCATGAGTGGTCACGGCCCGGACGCGCCGACCTTCGACAAGGCGTCCAATGCCGATCTGTCCAAGGCCGATGTGATCAAGGACACGATGGCCTTCATGTTCGAGACCCGCGCAGTGATCCGCCCGACCGCACAGGCGCTGGCCGCCGGCCACCGCCAGGGCGATTACCAGCAGTGCTGGAACGGCCTGCGCAACAACTTCCGCTGACCCTAAAAAGGGGACGGAGGGGATTAAGCCGCAATCAGCACACGTGTGCCTGAAACGACTTAATCCCCTCCGTCCCCTTTTTCTTCAGGCGATCTCGGCGAACGCGTCGCAATGCTCCAATGGCAACGCCTCCAGCAGGCGCTGCCGCACGCGCTGGCAATAGCCATCCGAAGTGAGCGTGGGCAGCAGCTGCATTGCCGACTGCAGTCGCTGCAGCACCTCGTCCTCCGCACGCGCCTGCTGCAGGTCGCGGAACAGCACCGCCGCCTGTGGATGCCGCTGCATTTCCAGGATGCCCAGCACGTAGATGCGCGCTGCCACCAGTGAGCGCCGGCGTTCGACCGCGGGTGCAGCAGGTGTCGCTGCCGGCGGCGTGGGCACCGGCGCCACCGCGGCTGCGGTCGACGGTGCTGGGGTCGTGGCGCCCGTGCCGGTGCTCAGGTACCCCGCCTGTACCAGCTGGATGACCATCGCCGGTGCTTCCTGGCCGAGCAGACCGGTCAGGTCGGCGACGGTACGCTGGCCGTCGCACAGGATCAGCAGCCGGCGCTGGCGCATGTCCAGCGGCGCGCGGTGGGCCTGCAGCGCGGTTCGGGCGAGATCGGTCTTGCGCGGTTGCATGGAAGGGACGGCCAGGTCGGTGCTCGCCGAGCCTGAACGAAGGCGATGAAACCGCGATGACAATGCAGCGCCTGCACACCGGATGGGCTAGCGTGCAGCCATCCTTGTGCCAGGGAACCGCACCGATGAAGCACCTTCCGCTTGCTGGTCTGTTGCTCCTTTCGCTCACCGCCTGCAGTGCTGGCCCCGACAAGCAGGGGGCGGCCGGCAGCGGCAGCGACACCCCGGCGGAAACCGCCTCGGCGACCGGACCCGCGCAGTCGACGGATCCCGACCTGGCCGCCCGTCCAGCCAATGACCGTCGTGAGGACAGTCCCGCGCGCCTGGATGGCTTCGCTGGGGCGAAGCTGGGTACCGGCATCGCCGAGGTCCGTGCCGGCTTCGGCACGCCGCTGCAGGGTCTGGGCACCGATGCGGCCGGCAAGCCGCTGCCGGCTGACGACAGCAACGACGGCTGCTACTTCCTGCGCCCGCAGGATGCCGAAGATCCGCGCCTGATGATCGAGGGCCGCAAGCTGGTGCGCTACGACGTGCGCAGCGCCGCCATCACCGCACCGGGCGGTGGCAAGGTCGGCATGACCCTGGGTGAGCTGCAGGTGCTGTATCCCGAGCGCGCGGACGTCGGCCCCGACAAGTATGACGAGAAGGCCCAGCACCTGCGCGTGCGCCCGGCGCAGGAGGGCGGGGCGGTGATCGACTTCGCACTCGGTGCCGATGGCCGGGTGGGTGCCTGGCGCGTCGGACAGACCCCGCAGGTCGATTATGCGGAAGGCTGTGGCTGATCCTTGATCCACGGCCCAGCCGCGCGTACGGGCCAGGCGTAGAATCGCGCCACGACCGCTGGGGGAGTGCTCGATGATCGCCATTGCCATTGCCTGGTTCCTGCTCGGCCTGCTGCTGCTGGCGCTGGGCGGGGACTCCATCATCAAGGCCGTGTCCGGCCTGGCCCAGCGTTTCGGCGCCAGCCCATTCACTGCCGGGCTGTTGCTGCTCGGGGTGACCACCTCGTTGCCGGAACTGGCAGTCAACGCGCGCGCGCTGGCGGTGGGCCAACCGGAGCTGGCACTGGGCAACGCGGTGGGCAGCAGCATCGTCAACCTGGGCTTGACCCTGGCGGTGGCGGCCATGGCTGCGCCCCTGCTGCTGCGCGCTCGCCTGCAGACGGTGCTGTGGTGGTCGCTGCTGGCGGCGGGTGTGCTGCTGATCCTGTTCGGGCTTGATGGCGGCCTGGCACGCTGGGAGGGCGGCATACTGCTGGCCGGCTTCATCGTGGTGCAGGTGCTGCTGCTGCGCCGTGGTCGTAGCGAGAGCGCCGAGGTGCAGGTGGCCATCGCCGAGTCCGCACTGAGCCGCACCAGCCTGCCGTTGAACGTGCTGCGCGTGCTGATTGCCGCGTTGGCGCTGTACTGGGGCGCGCGCCTGGTGGTGGGCGCCGCCGCCGACTTTGGCGTCGCCCTGGGTTGGACGCCGCTGCTGGTCGGCCTGCTGCCGGTGGCGATCGGTACCGCACTGCCGGAGGTGGCCACCGCCATCGCCGCCGCGCGTCGCGGGCATGGCGACATGGTGCTGGGCCACGTGCTGGGTTCCAGCGTGGTCAACCTGCTGCTGGTGATCGGTGCGATGGCCGTGCTGCAGCCGCTGGCGCTGCCGGCCTCGTTCGTGCGCCTGGAACTGCCGGCGCTGCTGGCGTTCGCGCTGGTGCTGTACCCGATGCTGCGTGGCGACCTGAAGATCAGCCGCGGCGAAGGTGTGATCCTGCTGGTCGCGTTTGTCGGCTGGTTCGTGCTGGAGCTGCTGCTGGTCGGCGCGGCATGAGGTAGTGCCGGCCGCTGGCCGGCAACCCCATGGCCTTCGACGGAGCCCTTGCGGTAGTCGGCCAGCCCGGCACTACCGGTTCTGCGTGGTTTCTTCTTCCCGCACCGGCTCCGGCGGCGGCAGCTGCTCCTCGGCGGCACGTTCGTTGCCTGGCAGGGTGGGGCGGGTCTCCATCAGCAGCGACAGCGCGGCCTTGGCCATCATGTGCGCGCTGATCGGTGCGGTGATGAACAGGAACACGGTGATCAGCAGCTCGCGCGGCTGCGGGTCCTGGCCGAGGAAGATGTGGTAGCAGACCGAGCACACCAGCACGCAGCCCACGCCCAGCGTGCTGGCCTTGGTCGGCGCGTGCAGGCGCTTGAAGAAGGTCGACAGCTTCACCAGGCCCAGTGCGCCGACCAGGATGAAGAAGCAGCCGAACAGCAGCAGGATCGACAGGCCGATCTGGATCGCGGTGATCATTCGACGATGTCCCGGCGCAGCACGAACTTGCTCAGCACCACGGTGCTGCCGAAGCCGAGCATGGCGATGATCAGCGCCGCCTCGAAGTAGATCGGCGAATTGAGGTACATGCCGAACAGCATCAGCTCGGCGATCGCGGTCACCGACAGGGTATCCAGCGCAAGGATGCGGTCGGGCACGGTCGGCCCGCGCAGCAGGCGCCAGGTGGCCAGCAGCATGGCCAGGCCGACCACGTGCATGCACACCACCAGTGTGGTCTGGATGACTTCAAAACCGGTCATGGGAAGATCTCCATCAACGGCGCCTCGTAACGGCGCTTGATCGTATCGATCAGGTCCTGCGGGTCCTCCAGGTGCAGCACATGCACCAGCAGGAACTTGCGGTCGTCGCTGAGCGCGGCCGAGACCGTGCCCGGGGTCAGGGTGATCATGCTGGTCAGCGCGGCGATGCCGTGGATGTTGGCGATGTCCAGCGGCAGCCAGATGAAACCCGGGTGGATGTTCTTTTCCGGGCCCAGCACCTGCAGGGCGACACGGATGTTGGACATCAGGATGTCCCACAGGGTCACGCACACCAGCCTGGGCAGTGGCCGCAGGGTGCCGATGCGGGCGAACTCGCGGTCCAGGCGCGCGGCGAACAGCGGCACCACCACGCCCAGCAGCAGCCCCAGCACGATCTGGCCGAGGGTGAAGCTGTCGGACATCAGCAGCCAGAACGCCACCACCATGATGCTGAGCATCGGCGAGGGAATCAGGCGACGGAACAGGGAGCGCTGGGCGGTCATGGCTGGCGGATCTCCGGCGTGGTCGCACGCAGTTGCTGCACGTACTCGCTGGGTTGCAGCAGCTGTGCGGCGGTGGCGTCGGTGTAGCGCATCAACGGTGCCGCGGCCAGGGTCATGCCGATGCCGTAGGCCAGCAGCAGACAGGCGGCGTAGAGTTCTACCCGGCGCAGGGGAGCCTTGCGCGGCTTCGGTGCCTCCGGATCGACCGGCGGAACGCGCCAGAACAGGCGGATGCCGCCGCGGGTCAGGCCCATGATCACCAGCAGGCTGCTGACCAGCACGGCGGTCCAGACCGGGCCGGTGTACTGCGCCGGCATGCCGGCCAGCAGCGCGGCCTTGGCCAGGAAGCCGGACAGAGGCGGCAGGCCGGCCACCGACACCGCGCCAATCAGGAACAGCACCGCCGGCGTTTCCTTGCCTGGCATCGGCGCCACCACCTCCTTGCGGTCGCTGGCGCCACCACGGCGGCGGCGGATCAGGTCGGCAACCAGGAACAGCGCAGCGGCGACGAAGCTGCTGTGCGGCAGGTAGTACAGGCCGGCCGACAGCACCTGCGGCGTGCCCACCGAGAAGGCGATGAACAGCGTGGCTGCCGACACGATGACCAGGTAGGAAATCAGTACGCGCAGGCGGGTCGCGGCCAGGGCGCCGAGCCCGCCCAGCACCAGCGTTGCCACGCCGGCCCACAGCAGCCAGTCGCGGCCATAGCCGGCCATCGCGCCGGCATCGTCGCCGAACCACAGCATCTGGATGCGCAGCACCGAATACAGGCCGACCTTGGTCATGATCGCGAACAGGGCCGCCACTGCGGCCGGCGCGCGTGAATAGGCTTCCGGCAGCCACAGGTACAGCGGCATCAGCGCGGCCTTGGCGCAGAACACCAGCAGCAACAGGCCCATCGTGGCCTTCACCAGGGCCAGCTGCGTCGGCGGCACCGCAGCAATGCGCTGCGACAGCTCGGCCATGTTCAGCGAACCCAGCGTGGCGTACAGCAGGCCCAGCGCGATCAGGAACAGGGTCGAGGCGGTGACGTTGAACACCACGTAGTGCAGGCCGATGCGCATGCGCAGGCCGCGGCCACCGCTGAGCAGCAGGCCATAGGAGGCGATCAGCATCACCTCGAAGAACACGAACAGGTTGAAGATGTCGCCGGTCAGGAACGCACCGTTGAGGCCGACCAGCTGGAACTGGAACAGTGCATGGAAGTGCGGTGCGCGGCGGTCCCAACCCGAGCAGGCGTGCAGCAGGCAGGGAATGGCCAGCAGCAGGGTGGTCAGCAGCATCCATGCCGACAGCCGGTCGGCTACCAACGCGATGCCCAGCCGCGACGGCCAGTCGCCCAGCAGGTAGACGTTGATGTCACCGCCCGCGGTCGACGCGAACAGCAGGCCCACCGCCAGCGCCAGCGCCGACAGCGAGGTCCACGCGACCGCGCGCTGCACCCTGGGGCCGTAGCGGCGGTGTTCGACGAACAGCGACAGCGCGGCGCCGAGCAGCGGAATCAGGATTGGCAGGATCACCAGATGGTTCATGCGCGGTCCTCGCCCTGGCGCGCCGATGCGTTCTCATCCTGCAGGTCGTCGTCGGGCTCGTGGGCGTCCACATGGTCGCTGTGGTTGTCGCTGCGGCTGCGCATGGCCAGCACGATGCTCACTGCGGTCATCGCGAAGGCGATCACGATCGCGGTCAGCACCAGTGCCTGCGGCAGCGGGTCGGTGTAGTTGCCCAGGTGGCTGTCCACGCCCTCCTGCAGCACCGGCGCCTTGCCCAGCACCACGCGGCCACCGGCGAAGATCAGCAGGTTGGTAGCGTAGGACAGGAAGGTCATGCCGAGGATCACGTCGAAGCTGCGCGCACGCAGCAGCAGGTAGATGCCGATGGCGGTCAGCACGCCGATCGCGGTAGCCAGGGCCAGTTCCATCAGTGCATCTCCCCGGTGCGGGCCGAACGGCGTTGCAGGTCGATCTCACCCTTGCGGGCAGCGCGGGTACGCGACGGCTTGATCGTGCCCATCATCGACAGCATCAGCATGGCGCCGCCGAACACCACCAGATAGACGCCGATGTCAAAACCGATCGCGCTGGCCAGCGGCACGTCGCCGATCAATGGCAGGTGCAGGTCGAGGTGGCCGCTGGTGAGGAACGGTACGCCGAACAGCATCGAGGCGCTGCCGCTGAGCAGGGCGATCAGCAGCCCCATGCCGATGCAGCGGATGTAGTCGAAGCCGAAGCGCGATTCCACCGACGCGGTGCCCTGGATCACGTACTGGATCAGCAGCGGCACCGCCAGCACCAGGCCGGCGATGAAGCCGCCGCCCGGTGCGTTGTGGCCGCGCAGGAACAGGAAGATCGACACGGTCAGCGTCAGCGGGAACATGATCTGCGCCAGGTCGGCCGGCACCGGCAGCTTGATCGGCGGGCCGGGCATGATCTGTTCCGGTGCCATCCGCGTGCGCCGCAACAGTGCGTGCACCACCAGCGCGGCAATGCCGAACACGGTGATCTCGCCGAAGGTATCGAAGCCGCGGAAGTCGACCAGGATCACGTTGACCACGTTCTGGCCGTAGGCCTCGGGCAACGCACGGGCGAGCAGTTCGCCGGCCATGGTGTTCGGCGGCAGGGTCATCGCCGAATAGGCCAGCGCACCCAGGCCGGCGCCGGCGATGATCGCGATCACCGCATCGCGGCGCTTGCGCCAGCGCGGACGTTCCGGCCCGGACTGCGCGGGCAGGTAGTTCATGCCCAGCAGCATCAGCACCAGGGTGACCATCTCCACGAGCAGCTGGGTCAGGGCCAGGTCGGGTGCGGACAGGAACACGAAGGTCAGCGCCACCATCAGGCCGACGCCGCCGACCAGCAGCACCGCCAGCAGGCGCTGCTTGTAGATGCGCAGGGTGGCCGCCGCGCAGGCCATCATCACCAGCCACAGCGCCCAGCCCAGCAGCGGCATCGGCTGTGGCGCGGTCCAGTTTGGCGACGCCGGATCTGCCACGAATGGCGCGGCGGCAACTGCGATCGCCACCAGCACCAGGCCCAGCAGCATGCGCTGCAGGCTGCCGTTGGCGATGCCGTTGGTCAGGCGCATGGCCAGTGCGGACACGGCATCCAGCTGTGCATGGAACACATTGCGGCCAGTGCTGACGTTGGTCACGGCATGCAGGTTGATCAGCTTGCGCAGGCCGAAGTACAGCGCCACGCCGCCGATCACGCCGATCGCGCTCATTGCCAGCGGCAGGTTGAAGCCGTGCCATACCGCCAGGCTGTACTCGGGCATGGCGCTGCCGAGGATCGACGCCGCAGCGGCATGCAGCACCGGTGCCACGGTCAGTGCCGGGGCGATGCCAACTGCCACGCAGATCACCACCAGCAGTTCCACCGGTACCTTCATCCAGCGCGGCGGCTCATGCGGCACGCGATCCAGGTCGTGCGGGCCGGGGCCAAAGAAGGTGTCGTGCACGAAGCGCAGGCTGTAGGCCACCCCGAATACGCCAGCCAGCAATGCGGCGATCGACACCGCCGTGCGCATGATTCCCGGGCCTCCGGCCGTGATCGCCTCGGCAAACAGCATTTCCTTGGACAGGAAGCCGTTGAGCAGCGGGATGCCGGCCATCGCCAGCGAGGCGATGATCGCCAGCGCGCTGGTGAACGGCATCAGCCTGCGCAGGCCGCCCAGCTTGCGCATGTCGCGGGTGCCGGTCTCATGGTCGATGATGCCGGCGGCCATGAACAGCGAGGCCTTGAAGGTGGCGTGGTTGAGGATGTGGAACACACCGGCCACCACCGCCATCGGCGTGGACAGGCCGAACAGCAGGGTGATCAGGCCCAGATGGGAAATGGTCGAATAAGCCAGCAGGCCTTTCAGATCGTGCTGGAAGATCGCGTTCCAGGCGCCGATCAACAGCGTGATCGCACCGATGCCGCTGACCGTGTAGAAGAACAGGTCGCTGCCGGCCAGCGCTGGATGCAGGCGCGCCAGCAGGAACACACCGGCCTTCACCATGGTGGCCGAGTGCAGGTAGGCAGAGACCGGAGTGGGCGCGGCCATCGCGTGCGGCAGCCAGAAATGGAACGGGAACTGCGCGCTCTTGGTGAAGATGCCCGCCAGCACCAGGAACAGCGCGTACGGGTACAGCGCGCTGGCGCGGATCTGCTCGCCGGCGGCCAGCACCACGTCCAGGTCGAAGCTGCCGACGATGCGCCCGATCAGCAGTACGCCACCGAGCAGCGCAAGGCCGCCGCCGCCGGTGATCACCAGCGCCATCCGCGCGCCCTCGCGCGCGTCCTGGCGATGTGACCAGAAACCGATCAGCAGGAACGAGCTGATGCTGGTCATTTCCCAGAAGATCATCAGCAACAGCAGGTTGCCCGACAGCACCATGCCCAGCATGGCGCCCATGAACAGCAGCAGGTAGCAGTAGAAGCGGTGCGCGTTGTCCTGCTGGCTCAGGTAGTAGCGCGCGTACAGCACCACCAGCGCGCCGATGCCCAGCACCAGCCCGGCGAACATCCACGCCAGCCCGTCCAGGCGCAGGGTGAAGTCCAGGCCGATCTGCGGCAGCCAAGGGACCATCGTCCGCACCACCTGGCCGTCGAGTACGGACGGGGTCAGCCAGCCGAGGATGGCCAGTCCGCCCAACGGCGCCAGCGCCGCCAGCCAGGCAGCAGTCGAGCGCGAACTACGCGGGAAGGCCGCAACAGCCGCTGCCATCAGGAACGGCAGGGCCAGCAGCAGGGGCAGGCTGGGGAGCATGCAGGGAATCCATGATTCACGAGCAGGTCAGGGAGGATAACAGGCTGCGAAATGTCGCTGAAACCCATCGAACAGCGATCAATTGCATGTAACGTCCGCTGATTCATATTTTCTGCGACGCAACATCGCGTTCCTGCAGTCCCTCCCCGGTTGCCCTCGGGGGACGCCCTACGCCCACGCAGGGAGACCGCAGGCCCTGTCGCACAGGGGCTGCCGTCGACGGGCGGGAAGTGGGGAGCGGATCACCGGCGCAGGCTGGCAGGGCCGTCGTGGAGTGCGGGTGATGGAATCTGCCCGTTCAGGAAACGAGGGGCGCCGTCGACCCTGGGCAGGTCAGTAGCGCCAGTCGAGCTTGCGGTAGAACTTGGCCATCACCCAGGCCGGGCCGATCAGCAGGTAGGTCAGGTCGGTCAGGAAGCTGGGCTTGCGGCCCTCGAACTTGTGGCCGATGAACTGCGCGATCCAGGCCACCACGAACACGCCCACCGCCAGCCAGAACAGGTTGTGCAGGCCGATTTCGGCCTCCAGCAGGCGGCACAGGCAGCCGAACACGAAGAACTGGATGAGCATGCCGATGCCCAGCGGGCGCGACAGTTTGTTGTAGAAGCACCAGGCGCTGAACATCGCGAACGCCGACCAGATGCCGTACTGGAACCAGGTGATCAGCGGCGGCAGGCACCAGAGCAGAGCCACCACCGACCACAGGATCGCCGGGACCGCCACCACGTGGATGCGCTGGTTGATCACATTGCGGTGGTCGTCGGAGTAGCTGGCGAAATAGCGGTCGATCGGCCGCGCAAGCTCGGTGGATGTCTGCATGCTGCGTTGCTTCCTCGGACAACGGTAGTGCCGGCCGCTGGCCGGCACTCCAGAGCATAGCCGAGTTCATGAGGTTGCCGGCCAGCGGCCGGCACTACCAGAGCCAGGCCATTCCTGGCTGCAGGTGTTCGCGAGGTTGCCGGCCAGCGGCCGGCACTACCGAACGCGCCCCCCGCCTTTCCGGCCGGGGGCGCAGGCGCATCAGTCGACGCTGATCCCGGCCAGGCGCTGCAGTGCCTCGGCATACTTGGCGCGGGTGCGCTCGATGATCTCGGCCGGGATGGTCGGGCCCGGGGCGGTCTTGCCCCAGTCCAGCGTCTCCAGGTAATCACGCACGAACTGCTTGTCGTAGCTCGGCGGGCTGGTGCCCACTTCGTACTCGTCGGCCGGCCAGTAGCGCGAGGAATCCGGCGTCAGCATCTCGTCCATGATGTACAGGCGGCCATCGGCGTCGGTACCGAACTCGAACTTGGTATCGGCCAGGATGATGCCGCGCTCGCGGGCGTAATCGGCGGCGAACTTGTAGATGCGCAGGGTGGCGTCGCGCACGCGCTCGGCCAGTTCCGCACCGACCTGCTTCACCATTGCATCGAAATCGATGTTCTCGTCATGGTCGCCGACAGCGGCCTTGGTCGAGGGGGTGAAGATCGGCTCGGGCAGCTGCTCGGCCTGGCGCAGGCCGTCGGGCAGGTCGATGCCGCTGACCTTGCCGGTGCGCTGGTAATCCTTCCAGCCGCTGCCGATCAGGTAGCCGCGGGCGATTGCTTCCACCGGCACCGGCTTCAGCTTGCGGGTGACCACCGCGCGCCTGGCATACAGGGCCGGGTCCACGCCTTCGGGCAGCACGCTGGCCACGTCGATGCCGGTCAGGTGGTTGGGCATCAGGTGCGCGGTCTTGGCGAACCAGAAGTTGGACACCTGGCAGAGCATCTCACCCTTGCCCGGGATCGGGTCGGGCAGGACCACGTCGAACGCCGACAGGCGATCGGTGGCCACCATCAGCAGGTACTCGCCCGGCGGGGTTCCGGCTGGCAGCCGCTCGCGCGGGATATCGAACACATCACGCACCTTGCCGCGATGGCGCAAGGGCAGGCCGGGGAGATCGGATTGCAACAGCGTGGTTGGCACGGGCACTCCTGGGGCGTTGTCGATACGGCTGCTGCCCAACGGACCCGGCGGGCCCGCTGACCAGCGGGCGGCCTAGTGTAAAGCCGTCCGGGCCCGCTGTGACGTAAAATGAGCGTCCATTTCGTCGGTCGACCCCGGAGCGCCATGCGCTGGTACGGAAAACTGCTCGGATTCATCGCCGGCGCCCTGCTGTTCCGGCCCAATCCGCTGTTCGGGGCGGTGGTCGGCCTGCTGATCGGCCATGCCTTTGATTCGGACTGGTTCCGCCTGAACAAGGAGAACCCGTACCGGGAGCTGGGGCTGACCTCCGAGGCCACCGATGCCGAGGTCGAGCGCGCCTACCGCAAGCTGATCTCGCAGTACCACCCCGACAAGCTTGGCGGCGCCGCCCCCGAGCTGCAGCAGCAGGCCGAGCAGAAGTCGCGGCGCATCAACGCCGCCTACGACCGCATCAAGACCCTGCGCAAGCGCTGACCCCTTTCCCCTCGTTGCAAGGCCCGGCCATGTCCCACTGCCTCATCGCCCCCTCCATCCTGTCCGCCAACTTCGCCCGCCTCGGCGAGGAAGTCGACAACGTCCTCGCCGCTGGCGCGGACTGGGTCCACTTCGACGTGATGGACAACCACTACGTGCCGAACCTGACCATCGGCCCGATGGTCTGCCAGGCGCTGCGCAAGCACGGCGTGACCGCGCCGATCGACGTGCACCTGATGGTCGAGCCGGTGGACCGCATCATCCCGGACTTCGCCGAGGCCGGTGCCACCTACATCAGCTTCCACCCGGAGGCGAGCCGCCACGTGCACCGCACCATCCAGCTGATCCGCTCGCTGGGCTGCAAGCCGGGCATCGTGCTGAACCCGGCCACGCCGGTGGACATCCTCGACTGGGTGCTGGAGGACCTGGACCTGGTGCTGCTGATGTCGGTCAACCCGGGCTTTGGTGGCCAGGCCTTCATCCCCTCGGCGCTGGACAAGCTGAAGGTGGTGCGCAAGATGATCGATGCCAGCGGCAAGGACATCCGCCTGGAGATCGACGGCGGCGTGAAGGCCGACAACATCGGCGAGATCGCGGCTGCCGGTGCCGACACCTTTGTCGCCGGCTCGGCCATCTTCAACGCCAAGACCAGCTACCAGGACGTGATCGCGCAGATGCGCGCCAACGTCGCCGCCGCCCGCTGACAAAAAGGGGACGGAGGGGATTAATCTCGTTTAATTCCCTCCGTCCCCTTTATCTGCGCATGGCACTGTTGAACATCCGTCCGGCCACCGTGGCCGATGCTGGCCTGATCCTGCATTTCATCCACGAACTGGCCATCTACGAGAAGGCCGAGCATTCGGTACAGACCGATGAGATCGGCATCGCCGAGAGCCTGTTCGGCGCCGATGCCACGGCGCGCGCGTTGATCTGCGAAGCCGACGGCGAGGCCATCGGCTATGCGGTGTACTTCTACAACTACTCCACCTGGCTGGGCCGCAAGGGCATCTACCTGGAAGACCTCTACGTCAGCCAGGAAAAGCGCGGCGTGGGCGCCGGCAAGGCACTGCTGAAGTACATCGCACGCCAGGCCGTAGCCGAGGGCTGCGGTCGCTTCGAATGGTCGGTGCTGGACTGGAACACCCCGGCCATCGAGTTCTACACCGCTGCCGGTGCGAAGCCGCAGGACGAGTGGACCGTGTACCGGCTGCAGGGCCAGGCGCTGCACGATTTCGCCAACGGGTGAAGCGAAGTGCATCCACGCATGGTGTGGATCTACCAACCGGGTGGGTGCGAACCGCAACCCGGGGGGGGAGCGAACCGCAACTTGGGGGGGGAGCGAACCGCAACTTGGGGGGGGGAGCGAACCGCAACCTGGTGGGTGCGAACCTTGGTTCGCACTCCCTGCACATCCCAAAAAAAAGCCACGCCAATTACTGGCGTGGCCTCGCTGCATGCGTGGGAGGCTGATCCTGCCTCCATCCGTCGTCCCTGCTATGGACTCCCATTCTCCGGTAGCTGAATGACATCTGCGTGACATTCACCGCAGGCAAACAGCGCATTGCTAGCCTGTGCCACCGCATCCCTGGAAGCTCTGCATGACCACCCCGCGCTGGCGCCTGATCCTCAACGGCAAATCCGCCGGCAATGATGAGTTGCGCGACGCCGTCGGCCATTGGCGCGGACAGGGCGTGCAGCTGGAAGTGCGGGTGACCTGGGAGGACGGTGACGCCGAGCGCTATGTCGCCGAGGCGATCGACCATGGCGTGGATGTGATCGTGGCCGCCGGTGGCGATGGCACGCTCAGTGCAGTGGCCGAGACACTGGCGCATCGTGAGGAGCTGGCAGATGCGCTGCCCTCGCTGGCGCTGATCCCGATGGGGACCGCCAACGATTTCGCGACTGCGGCCGGCATACCGACCGAACCGAAGGAGGCCTTCGCCTTGATCGGGCAGGCGACGCCGCACGCCATTGACCTGTTGCGCGTGGACGCCGATGGCACCCAATGGTGGTGCGCCAATCTCGCCAGCGGTGGCTTCGGCACGCAGGTGACGGTGGAGACTGATGCGGGCTTGAAGAAGATGCTGGGCGGGCTGGCCTATGTGATCACCGGCATCGCCAAGCTGGGCCGCATCGAGCCGATCACCGCGCGCCTGTCCGGCCCGGATTTCGCGTGGGAAGGCGACTTCATTGCGCTCGGCATCGGCAATGGTCGCCAGGCCGGTGGCGGCCAGCAGTTGTGCCCGCAGGCACTGATCGATGATGGGTTGCTGGATGTGACGGTGCTTCCGGAGCTGGAAGGGGAGGTCACCGCCACCCTTGGCCAGATGCTGAAGTCAGGCACCCAGGCTGCGCTGGAACAGCTGGCCACGCGTGCGCGGCTGCCGTGGCTGGAGGTCGCATCCGAGCGCCCGCTGACCCTCAATCTGGATGGCGAGCCGGTACAGGCCCGCCAGTTCCGCATCGAGTGCGTGCCGGGCAGGGTACGGATGCATCTTCCGGCCGGCTGCCCGTTGCTGGGTGGGTAGGGAGGTAGAGTCGACTGTTAGTCGACTGCTCTTCGTTCCGACGGCGTAAAACCCCGCGCTACGCGCGCAAGTCGACCAACAGTCGACTCTACCGGTCCGCGTCGTCGGTTCCCGTGGCTGGCCCCGCCCGTCCCGTGGTTCAGTTTTCCAGGGTTCCCCTGCCGTCCAAGCTGCGATACAGTCAAGGGGTGTCCAGCCTGACGACCCCGCATACCCTTTCTTCCGCACGCCGTTGGTGGCGATGGTGGCCCGTTGCCGTCGTCCGCCCCCATAACGCTGTGTCCCGGAAGGAAAGTCGTCTTGAACTCGCACGCTCAGTTTCAGCAGCAGGCCGCTGAAGGCCACACCCATATTCCCGTCGTCCGCGAAGTGCTGTCCGACCTGGACACACCGCTTTCGGTCTATCTGAAGCTCGCCGACGGCCCCAATACCTACCTGTTTGAATCCGTCGAAGGCGGCGAGCGCTTTGGTCGTTACTCGATCATCGGCCTGCCGGCGCGCCGCGTGTACGCCTTCGACGGCCACACGCTGACCGTGCGCGAAGACGGCCAGGTGGTGGACACCCGCGAGGTGGCCGACCCGTTCGCCGAAGTCGAGGCGCTGCGCAGCGCCCACTCGGTGCCGAAGCTGGAAGGCCTGCCGGGCTTCACCGGTGGCCTGGTCGGCTGGTTCGGCTTCGAGTGCATCGGCTACATCGAACCACGCCTGGCCCCGCCGGCCGGCCGCGATGAGCTGGGCACGCCGGACATCCTGCTGCTGGATTCCAACGAGCTGGCCGTGTTCGACAACCTCAAGGGCCGCCTGTACCTGATCGTGCACGCCGACCCCCGGGTCGAGGGCGCCTTCGAGCAGGCCCAGGCGCGCCTGGATGCGCTGACTGCCAAGCTGCGTGCACCGGGCGCCGGTTATCCCGCACCGCTCAACAGCGATGTGCTGGACGAATCCGATTTCGTTTCCGGGTTCACACGCGAAGGGTTCGTCGATGCGGTCCAGCGCAGCAAGGAATACATCCGCGCCGGTGACATCTTCCAGGTGGTGCTGAGCCAGCGCCTGAGCGTGCCGTTCAAGGCGCGGCCGGTGGATGTGTACCGCGCGCTGCGTGCACTGAACCCGTCGCCGTACATGTATTTCCTGGATGTCGGCGACCTGCAGGTGGTCGGCTCCTCGCCGGAAATCCTGGTGCGCCTTCAGGATGGCGAAGTCACCGTGCGCCCGATCGCCGGCACCCGCCCGCGTGGCGCCACGCCCGAGCAGGACCTGGCGCTGGAAGCCGAGCTGCTGGCCGACCCGAAGGAACGCGCCGAGCACCTGATGCTGATCGACCTCGGCCGCAACGATGCCGGTCGTGTGTCCAAGGCCGGCACCGTGGAAGTGGGCGAGCAGTTCGTGATCGAGCGCTACAGCCACGTCATGCACATCGTCAGCGAAGTGACCGGGCAGCTGCAGCCGGGCCTGAGCTATGCCGACGTGCTGCGTGCCACGTTCCCGGCCGGCACGGTCAGCGGTGCGCCGAAGATCCGCGCGCTGGAAGTGATCCGCGAGCTGGAACCGATCAAGCGCAACGTCTACGCCGGCAGCATCGGCTACATCGGCTGGCACGGCGATGCCGATACCGCGATCGCGATCCGCACCGCGGTGATCAAGGATGGCCGCCTGTACGTGCAGGCTGGCGCCGGCATCGTCTACGACTCGGATCCGGACAAGGAATGGGACGAGACGATGAACAAGGGCCGCGCGCTGTTCCGCGCCGTTGCCCAGGCTGCCAAGGGCCTGTAAGCCTGCCTCGCCACGGCCGCCGCGCCGTGGTCGTTCCGCTGTTCCCTTTCAAGACAAGGAGTACCGCATGAAGCTGCTGAGCGCATTGCTGTGGTCGTCACTGCTGGCCACGATGGCCCCGTCTGCGTGGGCGCAGGCCAATACCATTCCGTCGCAGCCGCACCTGCTGGTGAAGGGCGAGGCGCGTCGCGTGGTGATGCCGGACCGGTTCGGCCTGCAGTTGAACATCGAAGAGACCGACATGGACGCCGACGCCGCGCGCCGCCGCGTGCAGGACAACGTTGCCCGCGTGCTGGCACTGTTCAAGCAGCACAAGGCGGTGGAAGGCAGCGTGCGCGCGGACAACCTGCGGATTGGTCCTGCGACGCGCTATGAGCAGAATCGGCAGGTTTTCATCGGCACCCGCGTGTCACGCCAACTGCGCGCCAGCTTCGCCAGCGTCCAGCAGATGCAGGACGTGCTGGGGGCGCTGAAGGCCAACGAGAACGTGCAGGTCAGCAGCGTGGCCCCGACCTACTCGGGCGAAGTGGCGCTGCGCCGCGAACTCAAGGGCGAGGCGGCGGCCCAGACCCGCGAGTCTGCGCAGGGCCTGGCCAAGGCCTACGGCACCCAGCTGCGCGGGCTGTACAGCATCTCCGATGTGGCGCCGAACTTCGCCTATGGCGTGCAGGCGGGCAATTGGCCCAGCAGTGGGGATCTGGTGACGCCGCCCTCGCCGCCCGCGCCCGAGGCACCGATGAACAGCATCGAGACCACGGGCTCGCGCCTGCGCGAGTCGGTGGAAGCCGGCCCCATCACCTACACCGAAAACGTGTACGCCATTTTCCTGATAAGCGACGGAACCTGACCATGTTGTGGATGATCGACAACTACGACAGCTTCACCTACAACCTCGTGCAGTACCTGCAGACACTGGGCGCCGAGGTGAAGGTGGTGCGCAACGATGCAATGAGCGTGGACGAGATCGCCGCGCAGAAGCCGGAGCGCATCGTCATCTCGCCCGGCCCGTGCACGCCCAACGAAGCGGGCGTGTCGCTGGAACTGATCGAGCGCCTGGGCCCGACCACGCCGATCCTCGGCGTGTGCCTGGGCCACCAGGGCATCGGCCAGGTCTACGGCGGCACGGTCATCCGTGCCGGCAACATCATGCACGGCAAGACCTCGCCGATCCGCCATGAAGGCAAGGGCGTGTTCGCCGGCCTGCCGGACCGCTACCAGGCCACCCGCTACCACTCGCTGGTGGTGGACAAGAACAGCCTGCCCGATGTGCTGGAAGTGACTGCCTGGACCGAGAACGACGACGGCTCGATCGAAGAGATCATGGGCCTGCGCCACCGCCAGTTCCCGGTGGAAGGCGTGCAGTTCCATCCCGAATCCATCCTCACCGAACACGGCCACGCCCTGCTGCGCAATTTCCTGCAGCGCCCGGCGGCCTGATCCAAGGAGCATTCCCATGAGCTTCTCCCCCCAGGAAGCCCTGCATCGCACCATCGAACACCGCGAAATCTTCTTCGACGAAATGGTCGACCTGATGCGGCAGATCATGCGCGGCGATGTCTCGCCGATGATGACCGCCGCCATCCTCACCGGGCTGCGCGTGAAGAAGGAGACCGTGGACGAAATCGCCGCGGCGGCCACCGTGATGCGTGAATTCGCCCGGCCAGTGCCGGTGGCCGATACCTCCAACCTGGTTGACATCGTTGGCACCGGTGGCGATGGCTCGCACACCTTCAACATCTCCACCTGCGCGATGTTCGTCGCTGCTGCTGCAGGCGCGCGCGTGGCCAAGCATGGCAACCGCAGCGTGTCGTCCAAGTCCGGCAGTGCCGATGCGCTGGAAGCGCTGGGCGCGGTGATCGAGCTGCAGCCTGACCAGGTGGCCGCGGCCATCGACCGGACCGGCATCGGCTTCATGTTCGCGCCGATCCATCACCCGTCGATGAAGGTCGTTGCGCCGGTACGCCGCGAGATGGGCGTGCGCACCATCTTCAACATCCTCGGCCCGCTGACCAACCCGGCCAGTGCACCGTCGGTACTGATGGGCGTGTTCCATCCCGATCTGGTCGGCATCCAGGCGCGCGTGCTGCGCGAACTGGGTACCGAGCGCGCGATGGTGGTCTGGGGCCGTGACAACATGGACGAGATCTCGCTGGGCGCCGGCACCCTGGTCGGCGAACTGCGCGACGGCAAGGTGCGTGAGTACGAGATCCACCCGGAAGACTTCGGCATCGCCATGTCGGCCAGCCGCAACCTGCGCGTGGACGGACCGGAGCAGTCCATCCAGATGCTGCGTGCCGTGCTGGACAACGAGCCCGGCCCGGCGCTGGACATCGTGGCGCTGAATGCCGGCGCCGCGCTGTACGTGGCCGGGGTGGCCAGCGACATCGGCGACGGCCTGGCCCGTGCCCGTGCCGCCATCGCCAACGGCAGTGCCCGCCAGCGCCTGCAGCAGTATGTGGAGACCACCCGCGCGCTGGTTGCCTGAGCGCGCGGTTCAGCCTGACCCTCTCGATGGCCGATAATGGCCGTCCTCACCGCCCCCCCGCACCGACCCGAAGACGATGAGCGACATCCTGCAGACGATCCTGGCCCGCAAGGCCGAAGAAGTGGCCCAGCGCCGCGTCCAGCGCCCGCTCGAGGAGCTGCAGGCCGCCGTGGCCAGCGCCCCGCCGGTACGTGGCTTCGTGCGCGCGCTGCAGGCGGCGGTGGCCAATGGCGACCCGGCGGTGATTGCCGAGGTGAAGAAGGCCAGCCCCTCCAAGGGCGTGATCCGCCCGGATTTCCGCCCGGCCGACATCGCCGTCAGCTACGAGTTCGGTGGCGCCAGCTGCCTGTCGGTGCTGACCGACGTGGACTTCTTCCAGGGCGCCGACGCCTATCTGCAGCAGGCCCGCGAAGCCTGCACGCTGCCGGTGCTGCGCAAGGATTTCGTCATCGACGCTTACCAGGTGTACGAGGCGCGCGTGCTGGGCGCCGACTGCATCCTGCTGATCGTCGCCGCGCTGGACGATACCCAGCTGGCCACGTTGTCCGAGCTGGCGCTGTCGCTGGGCATGGACGTGCTGGTGGAAGTGCATGACATCGACGAACTGGAGCGCGCGCTGCAGGTGCCGGCGCCGATGATCGGCATCAACAACCGCAACCTGCGCACCTTCGAGGTGTCGCTGCAGACCACGCTGGACATGCAGCAGGCGGTGCCGCGTGACCGCCTGCTGGTCACCGAGAGTGGCATCCTCGGCCCGCAGGACGTCGCGCTGATGCGCGATGCCGGCATCCATGCATTCCTGGTCGGCGAGGCCTTCATGCGCGTGGAAGAGCCGGGCGAGGGCCTGCGTCAGCTATTCTTCGCGGCATGACAACGCACTATCCGACGCCGCGCGACGATGCGCCGCTGGTGGTCTTCGATTTCGACCACACCCTCTACGACGGCGATTCGGGCACCCATCTGTTCGCCTCGCTGATCAAGCGCAACCCGCTGCGCATGCTGGCCGCGCTGCTGGTCACGCCGATCGCCGGGCCGTTGGTGGCGATGCTGCCGACCCGCCGAACGGGTATTTCGGTCTACGTGTGGATCGGCAGCTTCGGCCTGCACCGTGCGCGCGATTTCAACAAGGTGATCGATGCCTACGTGCTGCGCAACGAGGCGCAGATGCGCGCCAAGCTGCTGCCGCAGGCGCTGGAAGTGTTCGCCGCGCACCGTGCCAAGGGCGACCGTGTAGTGGTCGCCACCGGCGCGCCGCCGGAACTGGCCCGCGCCATCCTGGCGTTCGTTGCCCACCAGGACGTGCCGGTGATCGGCACCGAGGTCGGCCCGCGACTGGGCGGCGTCGGCCCGACCCGCCACTGCCACAACGAAGAAAAGATGCGCATGCTGCGCGAGCGCGGCTACGGCAATATCGACATCGCCTACTCCGACAGCACCGCCGACCTGCCGTTGCTGCTGGCCGCCAAGGCGCCGGTGGTGGTGAACCCGAAGCGATCCAGGGTGGACTTCTTCCGGCGCGTGCTGCCGGCCGGCACCCGCATCCTCAACTGGGGCTGCGTGGACCGCGGCGGCGACAAGGCGTAGCCCGGGGCCGGATCCCGTCCGGGGCCTGACCCCATCGCACGATGACGGATCTGCCGGCCAGCGGCCGGCACTACCCTCCTCCGTCCCGGTAGTGCCGGCCGCTGGCCGGCAAACGCTCAATGCCCCAGGTACCCGTACACCGCATGGCCGATCTGGAACAGGCTGATCCCCAGCACCAGCACGCCAACGGCCACCAGCACCCAGCGCTCCTTCACCCGCTTGACCAGGATCGCCGCCACCGGCGCGGCCATCATGCCGCCGATCAGCAGGCCGGCGACGATCTGCAGGTGCTGCACGCCCATCGACAACAGGAAGGTCGCTGACACGGTCAACGTGACCACGAACTCGGCCGCGTTGACTGTACCGATGGTGGTGCGCGCCTGGCCGCCACGGGCGAGCAGGGTGGACGTGGCGATCGGTCCCCAGCCGCCACCGCCGCTGGCGTCGAGCAGGCCCGCGAAGAAGCCCAGTACCGGCACCCGGCGGATCTCGCCCTTGGGCATCCAGCGCCCCGCGGCGCGCGCCAGGATGATGATCGCCAGCACCAGCAGGTACAGGTAGATCAGCGGCCGGATGATCTCGCCCGGGATCTGGGTGAGCACGTACGCGCCCAGGGCGCCGCCCACCGCACCGGGCAGGGCCAGCCGCAGGAACAGGCGTTTATCGACATTCCCGGCGGCGAGGTGCGACACACCCGAGGCGCCGGTGGTGAACACTTCAGCGGTGTGGATGCTGGCGCTGACCTGCGCCGGTGGCAGGCCCATGCTCAGCATCACCGACGAGGACACCAGGCCGAAGGCCATGCCCAGTGCGCCGTCAACCAGCTGCGCGCCAAGGCCGATGAGGATGAACCACCAGAATTCGCTGCTCAGTTCCATGCACCGAGCCTAGCGCGCGAAGGAGTGCGGACCAAGGTCCGCACCCACCGGGTGCTCAACGGTCAACGGGTGCCGTACAGCACCACGGTCTTGCCGCGGGCATGCAGCAGGCCGTCGGTCTGCAGCTTCTTCAGCACGCGGCCGGCCATTTCGCGCGAGCAGCCGACCAGGCGCGCCAGTTCCTGGCGTGACACGCGCAGCTGGCTGCCCTGCGGATGGCTCATCGCTTCTGGTTCCTGCGCCAGATCGTGCAGTGTGCGCACGATCCGATCGGTAACATCCAGGAATGCCAGGCGACTGGCCTTGCGGCTGGTATCGAGCAGGCGCTTGGAGATCTGCTGGCCCAGCGCATACAGCAGGCGCGGGGCGTCGGCCGACAGCGGGCCGAGGAACAGCTGGTGCAGGCGCTCGTAGCTGATTTCGGCCAGTTCGCAGGCGGTACGGGTCCGCAGGATCACCTCGCGGCGGTCCGATTCGACGAACAGGCCCATTTCGCCAACGAACTCGCCGGCACCGAAGTAGCCCAGCACAAGCTCTCGATCGTCATCTTCCTCGGCCATGATTGAAACCGAGCCGCTGACAACGTAATACAGGGTTCCCGCCGGGTCACCGGGTCGGAAGACGTCGGTACGGGTGGGATATCGCCGCCGGTGGCTGTGCGCCAGGAAACGATCGATGGTGGCGATATCCAAGGCCAGTGGACTGCTAGCTAGGCGCACGGTTGACACGATAGGGGCGCTCCCTCTGCGCATGAACGGATTCACGGGGTCGATAGCGGAGCTTAACCAGCGCAATTGTTAAGGGCAAACAGTGTGCCAGAACTCTTGCGTCTTCACGTTCCCCCCGGGGGCAGTTTGCCCCATAATTCCCCCTTTCCCTTCTTACACAGGAATCGACCGCCGTGGTCAAGCCGTTGCCTCGCCTGAGGCTGCAGGGTTTCAACAACCTCACCAAGGCGCTGAGCTTCAACATCTATGACGTGTGTTACGCGCGCACCGAAGAGGAGCGTCAGCGTTACATTGAATACATCGATGAAGAGTACAACGCCGACAGGCTGACTCAAATCTTGACCGATGTCGCCGAGATCATCGGCGCCAACATCCTGAACGTGGCCCGCCAGGACTACGACCCGCAGGGTGCCTCGGTGACCATCCTGATCTCCGAAGAGCCGGTGATCGACAAGAAGCTGGCCGGCAAGGAGCTGATCTCCGACGCCGTGGTCGCGCACATGGACAAGAGCCACATCACTGTCCACACCTACCCGGAAACCCATCCGCAGGAAGGTATCGCGACGTTCCGCGCGGACATCGACGTGGCCACCTGTGGCGTCATTTCCCCGCTGAAGGCCCTGAACTACCTGATCGAGAGCCTTGAGTCGGACATCGTGATCATGGACTACCGCGTCCGTGGCTTCACCCGCGATGTGAAGGGCAAGAAGCACTTCATCGACCACAAGATCAACTCGATCCAGAACTTCCTGGCCAAGAACATCAAGTCGCGTTACGAGATGTTCGACGTCAACGTCTACCAGGAAAACATCTTCCACACGAAGATGCACCTGAAGGACTTCGACCTGGACCAGTACCTGTTCGAGGAAAAGGCCAAGAACCTGTCGTTCAAGGAACGCATGAAGATCGAAGCGCTGCTCAAGCGCGAGATCGAAGAGCTGTTCCACGGCCGCAACCTGTCCGAGTAAGCCCATGTGCGATGCCCGCAGGCATCGCCACCCAGGCGGGACGACCCGCCCCGTGGAACCAGTGCCCCCGCACGCGTTACAGTTCCACGGTGATGTACCGACCCACGGCCCGGTGTGAAAACACCGGGCCGTTTCGTTTTTTTCAAAAAAGGTAAGGAGCCCCCACCCATGCCCTGGATCTACCTGCTGCTGGCCGGCCTGTTCGAGATCGGTTTCGCCCTCGGAATGAAGTACTCCGAAGGCTTCAGCAAACCCCTGCCCACCGCTGCCACGGTGGTATCCGCGCTGATAAGCCTGTACCTGATGAGCCAGGCGATGAAGAGCATCCCGGTCGGCACGGCCTACGCGATCTGGACCGGTATCGGTGCCATGGGCGTGGCGGTGCTGGGCATCTACCTGTTCAACGACAGCGCATCGCCGGCCCGCCTGGCCTGCGTGGGCCTGATCGTGGCTGGTGTGATCGGCCTGAAGCTGGTCTCGCCGAACTGATTGATGGCCCGACCAACGGTCGGGCCCCACCGTCGCCCCCCCGCATCTCCTGGTAGGCCCGCACCGTTGGTGCGGGCGACCCTTCAAATGCGGTAGGCGATGGTCTTCATCACCCTGGAGGCCAGTGCCATCACGCCCGGGATCGGGAACGGCAGGCGGCGAGCGCCGGCCTGCTCGGCGTGGTCCGCATGGCGGGCCTCGTCTTCCTTCATCACCGCGATGACCGCGCGGCTGCGCAGGTCGCCGGCCGGCAGGTCGACCAGGTGCTCGTCCAGGTGGGCCTCCACCTGGCGCTCGGTCTCGACCACGAAGCCCAGGTTCCAGCCGTCGCCGCGCAGCCCGGCCAGGGTGCCGATGGTGTAGCTGCCGGCGTACCAAAGCGGGTTGAACAGGCTCGGACGGCTGTCCAGTTCGGCCAGCCGGGTGGCGCACCAGGCCAGGTGGTCGGTTTCTTCCTGCGCCGCTTCCAGCAGGTGTTCCCGCGTGGCCGGGTCGCGCGCCACGGCGGCCTGGCCGAAGTACAGGCCCTGCGCGCAGACCTCGCCGACGTGGTTGATCCGCATCAGGCCTGCGGCATGGCGCCGCTCGGCGCTGTCCATGCCGGGCTCGCCGGTGTCCGTGGCGGGGTAGGGGCGGGCCGCCGGCGGATTGCCGAACACTGTGTCCAGGGCGCGCTGCGCCTCGGTCAGCAGGTGGTCCAGCGGAGTGGTCTGGCGGAGCACGGTCATGGCAGTACGCGGTGGGGCGGAAGACCCCCCGATTCTCGCCCGGCCCCGCGCCCCTGCCAACCCGGCCCAGGGGACGGGTTGCGCTCCCGCGGCAGGATGAGTACAATCCCGCCTCTTACGCTTCACCTTTTCACAACGCGTGGCAGAGTTCCGGCGAGCCTTTCGCCGCAATGAGCCCGACCTAACCTAGAGTTCTTCATGAGCACTTTCACTGCCAAGAACGAGACCGTCCAGCGCGACTGGTACCTCGTCGACGCCGAGGGCAAGACCCTGGGCCGTCTCGCCACCGAGCTGGCCCGCCGTCTGCGTGGCAAGCACAAGCCGGTCTACACCCCGCACGTTGATACCGGCGACTACCTGGTCGTCATCAATGCAGAAAAGATTGCCGTCACCGGCAAGAAGCTGCAGGACAAGATGTATCACCGTTTCACCGGTTACATCGGCAACCTGAAGACCGAATCCCTGGCACAGGCGCTGGAGCGCCACCCGGAGCGCGTGATCGAGATCGCCGTGAAGGGCATGCTGCCGAAGGGCCCGCTGGGTCGCCAGATGTACCGCAAGCTCAAGGTCTACGCTGGCACTGAGCATCCGCACGCCGCACAGCAGCCGCAGGTTCTGGATATCTAATCATGGCTATCACTCAAAACTACGGCACTGGCCGCCGCAAGTCCTCCACCGCTCGCGTGTTCCTGCGCAAGGGTTCGGGCAACATCACCGTCAATGGCCGTCCGCTGGACGAGTTCTTCGGTCGTGAGACCGCGCGCATGATCGTGCGCCAGCCGCTCGAGCTGACCAAGAACACCGAAAGCTTCGACATCCTGGTCACCGCCGCTGGCGGCGGCACCACCGGCCAGGCCGGTGCGATCCGTCTGGGCATCGCCCGTGCTCTGGTCGAGTATGACGAAACCCTGAAGTCCGAGCTGCGCAAGGCTGGCTTCATGACCCGTGACGCCCGTGAAGTCGAGCGTAAGAAGGTCGGTCTGCACAAGGCCCGTCGCGCCACCCAGTTCTCCAAGCGCTGATTTACCGCGCCTGGTTGGGCTCCTTCGGGAGCCCGCTGGATGGAAAAGCAAAAGCCCGGCTTCGGCCGGGCTTTTGTCGTTCCGGGGTCATGGATTTCCTGGTTGCCGGCCAGCGGCCGGCACTACCCGTGGTTTCGCGTGCCGGGAGGGTGGGGTCAGGGCCTTTCCCTGCGGAAAAGGATCCGACCCCCGGGGTTCTCTCTGGGGAAGAGTCCCCTTGTTGTTCAAGGGGGTGTGCCGACAGGCGCGGGGACAAGGTGGAATGCGCGACCAGATTAAAAACAAAAGGCCAGATCTTTCGATCTGGCCTTTTGTTTTTAATCTGGCTGCCCCGGATGGATTCGAACCACCGAATGCCTGAGTCAGAGTCAGGTGCCTTACCGCTTGGCGACGGGGCAAAACGTGCAACTATTTTCTCACTTTTCACGCTGAAAAACAACTTGATTTTCAGTGTGGTGGCTATGGGTGGACTCGAACCACCGACCCCAGCATTATGAGTGCTGTGCTCTAACCGGCTGAGCTACATAGCCTTGGTGAGCCCGCTATTCTGCGGATGTGTACCGCCCCTGTCAACACTTTTGTGTCGTGCTTGTGGGCCGACAGAGGGCATGGGATAGTCCCGGCCAGTAGATTTTCTTAGGAGTCCGCATCGTGATCGATCCGGACGGCTATCGACCGAACGTCGGCATCGTGCTGATGCGGCAGGACGGCCAGGTGTTCTGGGCACGACGCGTGCGCCGGGACGGCTGGCAGTTCCCGCAGGGTGGCATGAACACCGACGAGACGCCTGTCGAGGCCATGTATCGTGAACTGCAGGAAGAGACCGGCCTGCTGCCCGAGCATGTGGAAGTGCTCGGGGCGACGCCCGGCTGGCTGCGCTACAAGCTGCCGGCGCGGGCCATCCGCCGCAATGAGCGGCAGGTCTGCATCGGCCAGAAGCAGGTCTGGTTCCTGCTGCGCCTGACCGGCGACGAATCCCACGTGAAGCTGGACCACACCGACTCGCCCGAGTTCGACCACTGGCGCTGGGTGGACTTCTGGTACCCGGTGGAGCATGTGGTGATGTTCAAGCGTGGCGTCTATGCGCGTGCGTTGCGACATCTGGCGCCGCTGGCCCGCGGGGTGGCCGGGCAGGGGGTTACCGCCATGCCCAAGAGCGCCGCCGAAGCCTGGATGCCTGGCCATACCGCCGGGCACGACCGCCCACGCAAGCGCCCTCGGACCCGCGGCTACTGGCCGAAGAAGGCCACGGGCGATGGCCCGGCCAGCTGACGGGCTGAACGGTATCGAGAATGGTTCAGGTCTCTGATTGACAACCATTCTCGTTTCCATTGGAATAGCCAACAGGCCGCTTCTGGCCTGCCAGCCCGGTTCACGCCTGTGTACGTCTGCATCTGCAACGGAGTCACCGACCACCAGATCCGCGAAGCCGCCAGCCATGGCGTCAGTACGGTGGCCGAACTGACCATGCGTACCGGCTGTGGCGCTACCTGCGGTTCCTGCCTGGACATGGCCGGCGATCTGCTGGCCAAGGCGCGTGCCACCCACGATCTGCCGCTGCCGGTATTGGGTCTGGCCCAGGTCGCCTGATCGTCTCTTGGCGGCGCGTTGACGGCGCGCTTTCGCATTCTTCACGTGCGGCCGCACAGGCCAATGCGCACGATTCGCGTTCCTTCACGGCTGCAGGCAAGGCGTTAAAGTGCCTGCGTTTTCAGCGTGCAGGAGCATCCCCATGAAGGGCGACACCAAGGTCATCGAATTCCTCAACAAGGTCCTCTACAACGAGCTGACCGCGATCAACCAGTACTTCCTGCATGCCAAGATGCTGAAGAACTGGGGCATCAAGGAACTGGCCGAACACGAGTACAAGGAATCGATCGACGAGATGAAGCATGCCGACATGCTCGCCGACCGCATCCTGTTCCTCGAAGGCCTGCCGAACTTCCAGGCGCTGGGCAAGCTGCGCATTGGTGAGAACCCGACCGAGATCCTGCAGTGCGACCTGTCGCTGGAACGCGATGGCGTGGTCACCCTGCGCGAGGCCGTGGCGTATGCCGATTCGGTCGGCGACTACGTCAGCCGCCAGCTGTTCGTGAAGATCCTCGATTCGGAAGAAGAGCACATCGACTGGCTGGAAACCCAGCTCGACCTGATCGAGCGCATCGGTGAACCGAAGTACCTGCTGAGCAAGCTGGAAGAGTGAGTCAGCCGGCCTGGCCGGCGCGATGCTGTGCCAGGTAGCCCGTCAGCGCTACGCGCGCTCGGGCGAATTCCGCAACCAGCAGCGCCACCGCTACTGCGGGGCGCTGCAGGCTGCCGCTGCGGGCTTCGTGCTCGATGCGCTGCGCGACTGACGACAGCGACAGTGCGCCCACGTTCGCGCTGGATGACTTGAGGCTGTGCGCGACGGCCTGCAGGCGAGGCTCGTCGCCGTTCTGCGCTGCCTGCTGCAGCTGCTGCACCATTGCCGGCGCATCCTCCAGAAACACCGAGACGATCTGGATGGCGCTCTCCCCGATCACTGCATGCAGTTCGTCCAGCACGTCGCGGTCCAGCACCGGCTGCGGCTTGGAGCCGACTCGGCTGTCATCGTCCTGTAGAGCCGAGCCATGCTCGGCTGATGGAGCGCGACGGCTATCGGCCGTCAGCCGGGCATGGCTCGGCTCTATCGAAGGCGGTGCAGGTGATGCGGTTTTGCCGCCGCCCCAGCGCTGCAGCAGCGCATGCAGGGTGGCGCGTGCAATCGGCTTGGACAGATAGTCGTCCATGCCGGCCTGCAGGCAGCGCTCGCGGTCACCGGCCATGGCATTGGCGGTCATCGCGATGATCGGCAGGCGTGGGCGCCCGTTTTCCACTTCCTCGGCGCGCCAGCGGCGGGTGGCGGCATAGCCGTCCAGCACCGGCATCTGGCAATCCATCAGCACCACATCCACGTCGCCTTCGCGCAGGGCAAGCAACGCCTGCTCGCCATCGGCGGCGTTGCGCACTTCGCACTGGAACACGCGCAGCAGCTGCTCGGCCACCATGCGGTTGACCGTGTTGTCCTCCACCAGCAGCACGCGCAGGTGCAGCGGCGGCAGCGTGGGCTGGCCCTGTCCGGCGTTGGCCAGCAGCGCGGCAGGGCGCGCATGCGCAACCGGTGCAGCCAGCAGTGCATGCAGCCCAGCGTCGTCGAAATGCGAGGGTAGCTGCCGCTGGCGTGGGCGTGGCGGAAGGGCATCGTCCTGCAGCCACAGCACCTGCAGCCCGTCGTCTTCGCCACGTTCGGCCAACACCTGTTGCAGCGTCGCTTCACCGATGCGGCGCGCACGTGCATCGACCAGCAGCCACGCCGGTGCCGGTTGCCCCGGCCTCGGCACCGCGCGCAGGCGCTCGACCACGGCATCGAACTGCGCCAGGGCGTGCACCAGCAGTCCATGATGGGCCGCGATGCGCTCGATGCGTGCCTGCAGGATGGCATCGCTACTGAACAGCAGCAGCGCGTCTGGCGTGCGCGCCATGGCCGGCAGGTCGCCGGGCACCTTCAACAACGGGATCTCGAACCAGAACGTGGCGCCCTGGCCGGGCGTGGACTGCACGCCGATGCGTCCGTGCATCAGGTCGATGATGCGCTTGCAGATCGCCAGGCCCAGGCCGGTACCACCGTAGATGCGGGTCGTTGAGGCATCGGCCTGGCTGAAGGACTGGAACAGGCGCGCCTGCAGTGCCTCGTCGATGCCGATGCCGGTGTCGATGATCTCGAAGCGCAGCTGGTGCTGTGCGGGACCTTCGCCCAGGCGCTGCACGCGCAGCTGTACCTGGCCGCGCGCGGTGAACTTGATCGCGTTGGCCAGCAGGTTGCTCAACACCTGGCGCAGGCGTACCGGATCGCCACGCACCGGCAGGCGCACCGACGGGTCCAGCTGCAGCCCCAGCGACAGGCCCTTGGCGTCGGCGGCGCGCTGCATCAGCTGCACCACGCCATCGAGCAGGTCGCGCAGGTTGAAGCTGGTGATTTCCAGTTCCAGCGCCTGCGCTTCCAGTCGCGAGTAGTCGAGGATGTCGTCGACGATGCGCAGCAGCTGCTGCGAGCTGGCCGAGGCGGTGGCCAGCATCTGCCGCTGGTCCTCGCCCAGCGGGCCGCGTGCGATCAGCTCCAGCATCGGCAGGATGCCGTTGAGCGGCGTACGGATCTCGTGGCTCATCGTGGCCAGGAACTCACCCTTGGCCAGCACCGCCGCCTCGGCGGCCTGCTTGGCCTGCAGCAGCTGCTGTTCCAGCTGCCCCTGTCGTTCGGTGGTGCGGCGCAGCTGGTCACGTTCGGCGGCCAGCAGGCTGCGCTCGCGTTGCAGCTGGGCCAGTGCCCGGTTGCGCGCGCGCAGCCGCAGGCCCAACAGCAGCGCGCTGATGGAGGCCGCAGCAAGGGCAACCAGCAGCGCGACCCACATCGGCACGTCAGAGCACCGCGTTGTGGAAGTCGAAGTTCAGATCGCTGCCGGCCGACTGCACCATGTTGCCCTGGATGTAGTCGACACCGCCCACCCACATCGCGGCGGCGGCCTGTGGATCTTCGATCTGCTGGCCGATGATCTGCTGCCCGGCGGCGTGCGCCCGCTCGATTGCCCGGCGCAGCTCTTCGCGCGTGGCCGGATTGGAATGACTGCTGGAGAAGCGCGCGGCCATGCGCACGAACGACAACGGCAGCTGGGTCAGCAGCGCATCGGCTTCGCCCCCGGGTTCGAACTGGCTCAGGCAGAAGCGCACGCCGGCGCCGGCCATGCGCTGGCAGAACTGCTGTAGCGGCACGGTATGGATCAGCGCGTCGGGCAGGCGGACGTCGATCACCAGCGCGCTGCCGGGCAGGTCGCGCTGCTGCAGCGATTCCAGCAGCCAATCCGCGAACGCATCGCGTTGCAGGGTGCGCAGCGACTGCGAAACGAACAGGTTCAGTGGTTGCGTCGCGTGCCGGTAAAGGTCGAGAAGGCCCAGTGCATGGTCCATCACCTGCTGGTCGAGATCGGCGATGCGCCCGGCAGCCTCTGCGGCCGGAATCACCTGGCCTGCGGCCAGCAGCGTACCGTCGGCCTGGCGAAGGCGCAGAAGCAGCTGGTACTGCGCGGTGTTGCCGCCGGCGACGGCGACGATCGGCTGGTAGGCCAGCTCAAGCTGGCCTTCCAGCAGTGCCAGGTGTTCCTGCTCGCTGGTCACGTCGCGGTGCACGTGGCCGGCCACGCCAGCGCTGAGCAACCGTGCCTGCAGGGTGGTGCGCTCGACTGCCTCCAGCGCGCTGTTGGCATCGTCGAAGCCCGGCGACAGCGGTGCATAGCCGACCACGCCCCGCAGATGCACCGATTCGTCATCGCGGATCACGAAGGCCCGCGCCGACAACTGCTCGCGCAGCGCAGCGGCAATGCCTTCCAGGCTGTCCTCGCTGACATTGCGCGCAAGCAGCAGGAAGCTGTTGTCGTTCAGGCGCGCCAGCAGGTGCGGGTGGCCGGCTTCTGCCAGGCGTTGCCCGGCCTGCACCATCAGGCGCTCGAAGGCGGCATAGCCATAGCGCTCGCGCAGGCCCAGTGCGCTGGATATCTCGACGAACAGCACGCCGCCCTGGTCGCGGTGGGCGAGCGCGGCGTTGAGCTGCTGCAGCACGTGATGCCGCGTCGGCAGCCCGGTTTCCGGATTGCTGGTGGCCGGGGTGCCGGATACGCCGGGCAGGGTTGCGGCCTGCGCCCGCGCGCGGCGGATGCGGTTGGCCACGGCGGCGATCAGGTGGCGCGGTCGGATCGGCTTGCTCAGGTAGTCGTCGGCGCCACTGTCGAGCACCTCGAACTGGCGTTCCGGGTCCGGGTCGCCGCTGAGGAACACGATGGGCAGCAGCTGCAGGCCGGGCTGCTGGCGGATCAGCGCGGTCAGGCGCATGCCGTCCAGACCGGGCAGGTGCAGGTCCATCAGGATCAGGTCGGGGCGATGTTCCTTGATCGCCTGCAGCGCACCGTCGGCATCGCTGTGCACGATCGCCTGCATGCCGGCGCCATGCAGCACGCTCTGTGCGAACAGTGCCTGGGCGCGATCATCCTCGACGATCAGCACGCGGTAGGGCGAATCGGAATGCAGCGGTGCCGGGTCATTGCCGCCGGCCTCGGCCAGCAGGGATGGGCCGGGCAGCGGCGGCGGTGCGCTGCCGATCGATGCGGGTGCGTCGGAGGCGGCCAGCGGCGGAACCGCTGCCGGCGCTGCGGCGACGGCGCTCGCCGGTTCAGCGGTCCAGCGTTGCCAATGATCGGCCGGAGGGGTTTCAGCGCGTCCCGGGCGGGCGCCCGCGGGGGATTCGTTTGCGGCCATCGGTGCTCCTGGTGTTCGCGCCCATTATGCGACAAGCCCGGCGATCAACCGGTGCCGGGCTGGCGTGGACTGTCGGGCGATGCACTGCGTGCCAGCCAGCGCACGCCCTTCCACAGGGTGCGCCAGACCAGCCACACCAGCAGCGCGCCCGCCAGGCTGCAGGCCAGCACCACGATCAGCGCGATCCACGGGTGTGCCAGGGCCAGGGCCAGACCACCGACCACCACGGTGTCCTCGGCGGCGGAGGCCACCCAGTTGCTGGCAGGCTCGGGCGAGGTATTGAGCAGGGCGCGGGTGCCTGCCTTCAGGCCGTGGCTGGCCAGCGCGACACCTGCACCGGCAGCAAGTGCGCCGGTGCCCAGCTGCCCATCCGGCGACAGCGTGGCTGCGGCAAGGAAGGCACCTGCGGGTACACGTGCCAGGGTCTGCACCAGATCCCACGCCGAGTCGACGCCGGGAATCTTGTCGGCGAAGAATTCGGTCACCGCCAGCGCCGCCGAGGTGCCCAGCACCCACCACGATTCAGTGGCCTGCAGGGCCGGTGGCAGGTCGACCCAGCCGAGCAGGCCGGCCAGGCCGACACCGAACACGGTGAGGTAGACGCGGATGCCGGCCAGCCAGGCCAGCAGGATGCCGATCACGAACAGGTGGGCTTCGGTCATGGCGATGCTCCGGCGACGGAACTGTGCAGGGGACCACACTATCGACGATGGCATGCCTGAACGCCACAGACCGTGGCTCGCCACTGCGCAGGAAACCCACCCGTCCTGTCATACACTAGCCCGTCGTTTGCCACAGGGGCCGTACCGGTGTCGCCCTCGCGATGCCCCGGAATCCACCCATGACCAACCGTCCTCCCATGCGCGTGCAGGTCCGCCTGCCCGGCGCGCCGCAACCGCCGGCCGACCGCCGCCGCCTGCTGGTGATCGGCGGCATCTGGCTGCTCAGCCTGGTGCTGGCGGTGCTCGGCGGCTGCTGGATGGCCACCCCGCGCGATGCGCAGGGCCAGCGCCTGCAGGCCGCCGAGAAGCGTGCCGAGACGCTGCAGGCGCAGCTGACCGAACTGCGCCAGAAGCAGGCCACGCTGGAAGCCTCCGACCGCATCAGCCGCGCCGCCAACACCGAGGTGCAGTCCTCGCTGGCCGAGCGCGATGAGGAAATCGCCGGCCTGCGTGCCGACGTTGCCTTCTATGAGCGCCTGGTGGGTTCGACCAGCCAGCGCAAGGGCCTGAACACCCATTCGATCGAGTTCAGCCCGGAAGCGGCCGGCACCTGGCAGTACACCGCGGTGCTGACCCAGAACCTCAACCGCGGCGCCATCAGCCAGGGGCAGATGCGCTTCACCGTGGAAGGCGTCAAGAACGGCAAGCTGGCCACGATCAGCTGGGATGATCTGCACCAGCGCAGCAAGGTACCGGGACAGGATTACTCGTTCCGGTACTTCCAGCAGCTCACCGGCAGCGTGATGCTGCCGGCTGACTTCACCCCGCAACGCGTGCGGGTGACATTGGGGAGTGGTACGGGGGGTACCACCCAGGTATTCGACTGGAAACAGGCCGGTGCGCCGGCCAGCAAAGGGGAGTAGGCAGATGTTCGGAAGCAGCAAATCCAACCGTGAAGGCCAGCTGGTGGTGGATGCCCTGATCGGCAACCAGGTGGTGATCCGCGGTGATGTGGAATTCAGTGGTGGCCTGTACGTGGAAGGCCGCATCCATGGCAAGGTGATCGCCGCCGAAGGCGCCAGTGGCGCGACCCTGACGGTCGCCGAGCATGGCGTGATCGAGGGCGAGATCCGTGCCCAGGTGGTGGTCATCAGTGGCCGCCTGGACGGCGACGTGCACGCCAGCGAGAAAGTCGAACTGACCCCGAGCGCGCGGGTCAACGGCAACGTCCATTACCAGGTGGTGGAGATGAATGCGGGCGCCCAGCTGAACGGTCGCCTGATCCATGCCAGCGCCCCGATGGCCGCCCTGCCGGCCCCGGAAGCTGATGAGGCCAATGGCGGCAAGGGTGACACCGCCGCACGCCGCAAGCTGGCCGAGGCGATGGCTTGAAAGCCATCGTCGGCATCCCCATGCTGACACCATGAGCACGCTAGTCTCCCTGCCCGGCGCCACCCCGGCCGCCGCGCCCGATTACCAGTCGCTGGAGCGCCCGCTGAACTTCACCGAGTCGGCGGCCGCCAAGGTCAAATCCCTGATCCAGGAAGAGGGCAACCCCGACCTGGCCCTGCGCGTGTACATCGAAGGTGGTGGCTGTTCGGGTTTCCAGTACGGGTTCGAGTTCGACGAGAACCGTGCCGAGGACGATCTGGCGGTACAGACCAGCGGGGTGACCCTGCTGGTCGACCCGTTGAGCCTGCAGTACCTGATGGGCGCCGAGGTGGACTACACCGAGAGCCTGACCGGTGCACAGTTCGTGATCCGCAACCCGAACGCAAAGACCACCTGCGGCTGCGGCAGCAGTTTCAGCATGTAGGCGGGGCGCGGGGCCTGCGTCCCGCGCGACAAGGTGTGTGGAGCAAGCTCCACACCCACAGACGGCTTCGGCAAAGCCCGCGGCTTGCCACCCGCATCGATTGGCGGCACGCTTGCAGGATGCCCAATACTCCTTCGCCGCTTTCCGGTTTCGCCTTCGTGGGCGAACCGCTGGAGCGCGCCGATGCCCTGCGCGAAGATGCCGATGCACTGGCGCGCCTGTGGCCGGGCGCGCACATTCTGGTGCTCGATCAGGGCGGCAGCGCCTTCACCGGCGATGACGACCAGCCGCTGGCGCTGACCGGCGCCGACATCGGCGGCGGTCCCGGCTCCGCGATCTTCCTCGGCCTGCGCGGGGAACAAGCGTGGTTCTCGGTTGAAGCCGCCAGCGTCACCGTCACCGCACCACGTCGCCTCGACCTGCGCCAGGCCGCGCTGCTGTGGTCGGTGGCTGATGCGACCGCTTTCAGCTACGCACGTGGCATGTCCTACTGGCACTCGCGCACCCGTTTCTGCGGGGTATGCGGTGGTGCCGTGGCGTTCGCCCGCGGCGGCTTCGTGGGGCGTTGCGCGCAGTGTTCCACCGAGCACTACCCGCGTGTCGACCCCGCGGTGATCGTGGCGGTTGAAAACCAGGGCCGCCTGCTGCTCGGCCGTCAGTCAAACTGGGCGCCACGTCGCTACTCGGTGCTGGCCGGCTTCGTCGAACCGGGCGAGACCTTCGAGCAGACCGTGGTACGCGAAGTCCACGAAGAGAGCAAAGTGCGGGTGACCGCTTGCCAGTATCTGGGCTCGCAGCCGTGGCCGTTCCCGGGCGCACTGATGGTCGGCTTCCGGGCGCAGGCGCAGGACGATCTGCCGACCGTGGACGGCGAGCTGGAAGACGCGCGCTGGTTCAGTGCCGACGAGGTCGGCGCGGCACTGGCGCGCGATGTGGAGGACGATGGCCAGGGCATCCGCCTGTCGCCGCCGATCTCGATTTCGCGCGGCCTGATCGAGCACTGGTACCGGCAGCAGAAGGGCTGAGAGGGGCTGGCTGGGGCGATTGCATTGCCGCCACCTGAACACGGCACGGGTTACAGTCCGGTTCACCGCTGAGGGCGCCGCTGCGACAGGTAAGGTAGCGGCGCCGAGCGTTCTGTTTCGTAGGGAGACCTGCCATGTTCACCACTCTGGCCGCCGTGCTGGTGGCACTGGCCCTGGGCCATGTTGCTCCGGCCGCTGCTGCCTCGCTGCGCCGTTTCGACGGTTTCCGGCGTTGGCTGGGCTGGCTGGATGCGCGTGGTGGCAAGGCCTGGCAGGGACCGGCCGGCGTTGCCTTGGCCCTGCTGCCGCCGCTGTTGCTGATGGCGCTGCTGGCGTGGCTGTTGCGCGGGGTGCTGTTCGGCCTGCCGTCGCTGCTGCTGGGCGTGGCGGTGCTGGCCTGGTGCTGGGGCCCGCGTGACCTGGACCGCGATATCGAGGCCATCATCGATGCCGATGATGCGGCGACGCGGCAGGCTGCAGTGCGCAACCTGCAGTCGGCCGGCGGCAGCCTGCGCGAGGACATTCCGTCACTGGTCGAGGCGACGGTGCTCAACGCACTGCGGCGCTGGTTCGCGGTGCTGTTCTGGTTCCTGTTGCTGGGCCCGGCTGGCGCGCTCGGTTACCGGTTGCTGGCGCTGATGGCGGAAAGCCCGATGCGTGCCCGCGTGCCGGTGGAGCCGCTGGCGCTGGCGCAGCGGCTGCTGGGCTGGATTGAGTGGCCGGTGGCACAGCTGATGGCGTTCTCGATGGCGCTGGTGGGCAATTTCGATACGGCGTGGAAGGCGTGGCGCCAGGCCCATGGCGAGCGCCTGACCGGCAACACCGGGTTCCTGGGTGCGGTGGCGCGGGCCAGCGTCAACGCCGAACTGCGCGAGGATGCGCACGACTACACCGAGGCGGGGCTGTTGCCGGTGTGGCAGCGGTTGCCGGACCTGCGTGATGCGATGAGCCTGGTGTGGCGGATGCTGCTGCTGTGGCTGGCGATCCTCGCCCTGCTGGTGATTGCAGGCTGGGTGACGTAGTTGCTGTTGCAGGGCTTGCAGCCCTGCACCTGCAGAGGCAACAGAGCAACAGCTGGATTGCTGCGGGTTGGCGGGGTGGGTCGGATGGCGGGGGACGCCGTGAATCCATCCATGGAGGCTTGGTCGCCGCTTGCTCGTGTGCGCTGTCCTGCGCACACGGCAAGACCCGGGTTGGGCGTCCTGCCCAACCCGCCCGAGGCATGCCTCGGGCCCATGCGGCTCACACCCCCGCCATCCGACCCACCCCGCCTTCGACAGTTTTCCGCGCACGGACGTTCTCCAGAGCCGAGCCATGCTTGGCTCCGAGCGAGCGTAGCGAAGCGATCCGCTTCTGCTTTTGATCTTTTCTTTCTTTTCCGTGGTGGACGCGCACGGAAACTGTCCGTGGCCGGGCGGGATGGGTTTGCGGGGGTGTCCGCGGCATGGATGCCGCGGCCAAGCCTCCACGGACGGATTCACGGCGTCCCCCGCAAACCCATCCCGCCCGGCCAACCCCAAGGCTTCTGCCTTCAAACGCCGCCCACCACGAGGGGCTGCGTCGTTGGCTGGAAACCTAGATCGGTGCCAGTGCAGTGAACGGTGCCCACGGCAGGTTGCGCAGCAGCGCATACCCGGGCAGCGCCCAGAGCCAGAACACAGGATTGGCCAGCACCCGCATCAGCGGGTCGAGCACGCGTGGGCGGATGCCGGCGATGTTCAGCAGCATCAGCAACAGGAACGGCAGGCTGATGACCAGCAGCGGGTTCATCGCCATCGCGCCGGGCAGGTCGAAGTGGACCAGGGAATACAGGCAGCGCGTGCTGCCACAGCCCGGGCAGTACAGGCCGGTCAGGGCGTACAGCGGGCAGCTCGGCAGTGGATTGCCGGCGACATACGGATTGACGTTGCGCAGCACCACCGTGGCACCCACGGCCAGGCCGGCGGAAGCCAGCAGCGGTGCCCAGCGGGCGAGTCGGGAACGAGCGGGAAGCGCGGACATGCAACAACGGATCCGGCGCAGGCGCCGGATCCGTCCAGGCGTATCAGTAGCCGCTGTTGCTCATCGCGCCCATGCCGCCGAGCACGACGAAGAACAGCACGTACAGCACGACCAGCACGGCCCAGGCAATGGCCGACCAGATGGCCCACTTCTTGGCCTTGGCGGCGGAGTCCTGGGCGCCGGCGATGTCGCCAGCGGCCAGCTTGCCGTTGACCTGTGCGGCGTAGACGATCGACACGATGCCGGCCGGCAGGCAGCAGAACAGGGTGGTCAGGATGGCCCAGACCAGGTTGTTCGGGACCTGCGGAGTAGCGGTATTCATGGGTTCAAGCTCCTTGATGGGTGGTGGTGGTGAATCATTGGTCGGAAAGAGCGCCCAGTACGGCCAAGCCGCCGAACAGCCCGAGCCACAACAGCAACAGGACCGGCAGGGCCACGGCCGAAGCCACTGCCCACCAGCCCGCCTTGCGCGACGCGCTGTAGGCCCCCGGCAGATCGCCAGCCGCGCGGCGGCCATCGACCTGGGAGGCATAGACGATCGACACCACGCCCAACGGCAGGCAGCAGAACAGCGTCGTCAGGATCGCCCAGACCAGATGGTTGGGGATGTAGACCGGACGGCTGAGCGGTGGTGGTTGATTCAAAGCGAGACTCCATTCCTTGGTGGCCGGCCTTGGTGAATCGGCCGAACCTCCCCCCTGTGGGTGCGTAATCTACCGCAACCGGCGTTGCATGTATGCGTTTACACGCACGGCATGTCGTGTTCGCCACTGGACGGTGGCGTATGCGGGGGAGGTTGCCGGGCCTGCCTGTCAGTCCGATTCTGTCAGGCGTGATCGCCGCGCAGGGCCCGCACCTGGGCTTCCAGCGCCTGGGCGTTGGTGGTGTGGCCGTCCATGGACGGTGCCGCCACCACCTCGACGGTGGCTCGGAAACGGCGCGGCACCCGCATGCGGCCGAGGCGGCTGTCGCGCCGGCTCCACATGCTCGACCACATGCCGCGCAGGGCCATCGGCACCACCGGCACCGGCCGCCGTTCGAGGATCTTCTCGACGCCGGACTTGAACGGGGCGATTGCACCATCCCTGGTCAGTGCGCCTTCCGGGAAGATGCAGACCAGCTCGCCTTCGGCCAACGCGGCGTCGATGTCATCGAACGCGCGCTGCATCAGCGCCGGGTCTTCGCGCGCACCGGCGATCGGGATCGCCTTGGCGGTACGGAAGATCCAGCGCATCACCGGGATGTTGAAGATCCTGTAGTACATGACGAAGCGCACCGGACGCGGAATCGTCGCCGACAGGATCAGTGCGTCCATGTAGCTGACATGGTTGCAGACCAGCAGCGCGGCACCTTCGTCGGGCACGTTGGCTTCGATGCCGTGCGGGCGCAGGCGGTACAGGGTGCGCACCATCAGCCAGCTGAGGAAGCGCATCAGGAATTCGGGGACGATGGTGAAGATGTAGATCGCCACCAGCGCGTTGGCGATGGCCAGCGCCAGGAACTGCTGCGGGATGCTCCAGTGCAGCAGCTTGTGCGCGGCCAGCGACAACAGGGCTGCGCCGACGATGAAGCCGGAATTCTGGATGTTCAGTGCGGCGAACACGCGCGACATCTGCGCCTTCGGCGTGCGGCTCTGGATCAGCGCGAACAATGGCACCACGAAGATACCGGTGAACAGGCCGATGCCGATCAGGTCGATGACGATGCGGATGCTGCCCGGCTGCTGCAGGAAGGTGCCGATGGTCAACCCGTGCACCGTCGCCTCGCCGCTGCGCGCGAAGTACAGGTCGAGCAGGAACGCGGTCATGCCGAACGCGCCCAGCGGCACCAGGCCGATTTCCACCGTGCGTGCCGACAGCTTTTCGCACAGCAGCGAGCCGACGCCGGTGCCGACCGAGAACAGGGCCAGCGCAAAGATGTACAGGGTTGGTTCGCCGCCGAGGTTGGTCACCGCATAGGCCGGCAGCTGCGAGGTCAGCACGGTGCCGACGAACCAGAACCAGGACACGCCCAGGATTGAATTGCGCACCGCCTTCTGCTGGCGCGCCATGCGCAGCACCGCCAGTGATTCCGGCAGCGGGTTCCAGTTGATCTTCAGGTCCGGGTCGCCGGCATCGACCTTGGGAATCAGGCGGGCGGCGATGTTGCCGCAGATCGCCAGCGCGATGATCACGCACGCGGCCACCACCGTGCCATGGCTGCCGGCCACGGTGAACACCAGGCCGCCGACGATCATGCCGGACAGGATCGACATCGAGGTGCCCATCTCGACCAGACCGTTGCCGCCGGTCAGCTCTTCGGGCTTGAGCACCGAGGGCAGCACCGAGTACTTCACCGGGCCGAACAGGGTTGACTGCATGCCGGTGCAGAACAAGGCGACCAGCAGCACCGGCAGGCTCTGGGTGAGGAAGCCGGTGGCCGCCAGCGACATGATCACGATCTCCATGGTCGTGGTGATCACGATCAGTCGCGATTTCTCCAGTTTGTCGGCGATCTGCCCGGCCAGTGCCGAGAACAGGAAGTACGGCAGGATGAAGATGGCCGGTGCCAGCGTGGCGTACAGCCCCAGTTCTTCCTCCGGCACGGCCATGAACAGCAACATGCTGATGATCGCCTGCCGGTACACGTTGTCGTTGAACGCACCCAGCGCCTGGACGACGAAGAACGGCAGGAAACGGCGCTGGCGCAGCAGGGCGAACTGGTTGTGACCGGACATGGAACCTCCTTGACCGGCGCAGCCTAGCATTCCTGCCTATCCGCTGTGGGTGCGGACCTGTGGGTGCGGACCGTTGGTCCGCACACCTGTCGATGGTCTCAGACGATATCGTCGACCACGCCGCCGTCCACGCGCAGTGCTGCACCGGAGGTGGCCGAAGCCTGCGGCGAGGCCAGGTACACCACCATGTTGGCTACTTCCTCGACCGTGGCGGTGCGCTGGATCACCGAAGACGGCCGGTGTGCCATCACGAACTCGCGGCCGATCTGCTCCAGCGGCTTGCCGCTGCGCTGGCGTTCATCTTCGAACATCGCCGCGAAACCGTCGGACAGGGTCGGGCCGGGCAGCACCGCGTTGACGGTGACGCCACTGCCGGCCACGCGCTTGGCCAGGCCGCGCGACAGCGACAGCTGCGCGGTCTTGCTGACACCGTAATGGATCATGTCGGCGGGAATGTTGCGTGCCGATTCGGAGGAGATGAACAGCACGCGGCCCCAGCCGGCGTCGACCATCGCCGGCAGCAGTGCCCGCGACAGACGCACGCCGGACATCACATTGGTCTGCCAGTAGCGCTCCCAGGTGGCGTCTTCGGTCTCGAAGAAGTCCTCGGGGCCGAAAATGCCGGCGTTGTTGACCAGGATGTCGACCTTGGGCAGGCCGGTCAGCAGCACATCGACACCGGCTGCATCGGAAAGGTCGGCGGCGACGCCGATCACCTCGGCACCCGGAACGGCGGCGAGCAGGCGCTGGCGGGCGCGTTCGACACTGTCGGTGCTGCGGCCGTTGAGAATGACCCGCGCACCCGCCGCGGCAAGACCCTGGGCGATCGCCAGGCCGATGCCGGCGGTGGAAGCGGTAACGAGCGCGGTGCGGCCGGCGAGTTCGATCTTCATGGGGGGAGTCCAGGAGCAGGGGATCACCCAGTATCCGCGCAGGAACGTGATCGGGATGCAGCGCCAGGCGCAACACACGGTTGCACACGGTGCAGTAGATCCACGCCATGCGTGGATGGACTGCGGGTCGCGCCAGGCCCTGCCCGGCGCCGGCCTTCAGGTGAGCGTGCGCACGGCCTCATTCGCCGCCGCCCGCACCTTCGGCAGCATCCGCAGCACCAGCGCCATCTGCGTGCGGATCAACTGCAGCTTCGCCGGCATCGCCTCGTCGATCTGCTCCAGCTCGGCCGCCACCGCGCGATCAGCGTCGTTGTCGTCCTCGTTGACCGGCTGCCGTGCGGTCAGGGCCGAGGCCAGCTGCTGCAGCGCTTTCCGCACGCGGTCACCGGCGGCCAAGGCCAGCGGATCGCCGGCGTAGCTGTCCACCTGGTCGCGGTGTGCACCCAGCGCCGACAAGTGCCCAAGCAGCGTGTTGGAGAGCGCCAGGAAGTGGAAGCCGGCATCCAGGTTGCGGCGCACATGACCGGGTTCGCGCAGCATGTTCGACAGCGCGGTGGACAGCGCGGCGTCGGCGTTGTGCATGTCGCGGCGGGCGATGCGATAGGCCAGGTCATCGCGCATGCCGCTGCGGTACTGGCCCAGCACCGAATCCAGGTAGCGCGCGGCGGTATCCAGCACCCGCGCCAGCACAAGGTGCAGCTGGCGGCCCTGCCAGTCGGGCAGGATCAGGAACGCGGCGGCAGCGGCAATCGCGCAGCCCAGCAGCGTGTCGACCATGCGCGGCACGATCAGCACGAAGCCATCGCCGATCAGGTTGAAGCAGGTCAGGGCCATCACCGTGATCGCCGCCGATGCCACCAGGTAGCGGTCGGTGCGGGTGAAGAAGAACAGCAGCGCCGACAGCAGCGCGATCAGCAGTTGCACGTGCAGTTGCGGGAACAACTGCAGCAGCGCCCAGGTGAGCACGAGGCCCGCCACGGTGCCGACGATGCGCTGCGCCAGGCGTTGGCGGGTGGCGCCGAAGTTGGGCCGGCACACGAATACGATGGTCAGCAGCACCCACGAGCCGTTCTGCGCATTGAACAGACGGATCGCGGCGAAACCGGCGATCAGCGCCAATGCCATGCGCAGGCCGTGGCGGAACAGGACCGAGCCGGGCGTGAGCTGCTGGCGCACGCGCACGCCCATCTCGCGCAGGGTATGCGGGTTGCTGTCGCGCAGGCGCGTATCGACATTGTCGAGGCTGGCCTCGGAGCGTTCGGCGTCCAGCAGGCGGCGTTCGATGCTGCGCAGGTTGTGCACCAGCAGGTCCAGCGAACCCAGCAGTCGCTGCCACTGCGGGCGCTGCTGGTCGCGCAGATAGGCCAGCGCATCGGCCAGGTCGCGCCCGGCCTGCTGGTTGGTTTCGCCATACACGAACGGGCGGCGCAGGCGGATCGCCTCGCCCAGGCGCGCGCAGGCCTGGCCCTGAAGATCGAGCAGGCGCTGGCAGCGGTACAGCACGTCGCTGTGGAAGAACGCATCGACCAGGGCGCCGTAAGGGTAGTGCGAGGAACTGGCGCGCTCGTGGAAATCCTGTGCCATGTAATAGAGGCGCAGGTACAGGCCGGAGTTCACGCCCGGCCGCCCGGAACGGCCGAAGCGGGCGAGAATCGCGGTCTTGGCCTCGTTCAACGCGCCGACCACGCGCCGGTTCTGCTCGGCCAGGTCGAGCTGGCGGCGTTGCAGGTCGGCCTCACGTACCGGTTCGAACAGGGCGGCCTTCAGCTGCAGGTAGCGGCCCAGCTCGATGTAAAGCCGCGCCACGCGCTCGCGCACCGGTCGGTTGGCGAACAGTGCGGTCCACAGGATCGACAGCAGTCCGTACCAGACGGCGCCCGCCAGCAGGTGGCTGACCGCTTGCAGCGCGGTATGCAGGTCGCTGGCACCGTGCTGCTCCAGCCCGATCATGGTGTAGATCGCCAGCGTTACCGTGGCCTGGGCGATGGATGCGTAGCGCTCGCCGAGCGCGCCCAGCAGGGTCAGGCCGAAGGTGGACAGTGCCAGCGCGCCGATGAAGATCCACGGCCAGGGGAACAGCCAGATCACCGACGCCGCAGCGATGCAGAAACACAGCAGCGACAGCGCCACCGCCTTGGTCCGGCCCCACCAGTTGTCGTCGGTCTCGGCGATGGCGCTGGCGATGATGCCGAGGAAAACGCCGGGCAGGGCGGTCAGCGCATCCAGCTGCCAGCACACGGCAAGCGCTGCGGTCAGGGCGATGAACACGCGCAGGCCGTAACTGGCCTTCTCGTGGGCCCACAGGCGGCTGAGGCGGGATTGGCGGGCGGGCATGCAGGCTCGGTGGAAGGATCTCCCACCATTATTGCGGGGTGCGCGTGAAATATGGAGGGCGGACCACCGCGGTAGTGCCGGCCGCTGGCCGGCAGATTTGCCGTACCGAGAAAGCCGGCCAGCGGCCCGCTCTACCCTTAGATCCACGCCATGCGTGGATGGGCCGTTCTACGCACGCTGCGCGCGCTTGAGCAGCTTCGCTTCGCGCTTGCGCGCGCGACGGGCCCGCCAGCGTTCGGCCAGGCACGAGAAGATCACGTACAGCGCCGGCGTGCTGAGCAGGGTCAGGCTCTGCGAGAACAGCAGGCCGCCGATCATCGCGATGCCCAGCGGGCGGCGCAGTTCGGAGCCTTCGCCCAGGCCGATCGCCAGCGGCACCGCCGCCAGGATCGCCACCATCGTGGTCATCATGATCGGGCGGAAGCGCACGATGCTGGCCTCGCGCGCGGCATCGCGCGGTGCCAGGCCATGCTCGCGCTGCGCCACCAGCGCGAAGTCGATCATCATGATCGCGTTCTTCTTGACGATGCCGATCAACAGCACCAGCGCGATCATCGAGATCACCGACAACTCGGTGTTGGTGCCGAACAACGCGAGCAGTGCACCCACGCCCGCCGCCGGCAGCGTGGACAGGATGGTGACCGGATGGATCAGGCTCTCGTAGAGCATGCCCAGCACCAGGTACACGGTCAGGATCGCGGCGAACACCAGGATCAGCATGTCGCTGGGGTCGGAGTTGAAGCCGAAGCCCGCATCATCGGCCAGGCGGATGTCACCAGGCATGCGCATGCCGGCCACGGTCGCGTCGATGATCGCCTTGGCCTCACCCATGCTCACGTTCGGAGCCAGGTTGTAGCTGAGGTCCATCGTCGTGTACTGGTTCTCGTGGGTGATCTGCGACGGGGCCAGGCCGGGCATCTGCGTGGCCACCGCGGTGATCGGCACCATGTCGCCGTTGCGCGCACGCACGTACACCTCGTCCAGCGCGGCGGGGGTGGCGGTCTGCGAGGGCAGGGCGTTGACCACCACGCTGTACTGGTTGATGTCCGAATAGATGGTGGAGATCTGGCGCTGGCCGAACGCACCGTACAGCGCACCGTCGATGGCACCCACGGTGATACCCAGGCGTGCGGCCTTGGCGCGGTCGATCTGGATGTTCTGGCGCAGGCCGGCGTTGTCCACGTCGGTACCGACATCGCGCAGCTTGGGGTTCTTCTTCAGCTCCGCCTGCAGCTTGGGCAGCCATTCCTGCAGCGATGCCAGGTCGTTGCCCTGTAGCGAGATGCGGTACTGCGCGCCCTGGCTGGAACCGCCGCCATCGTTGCTCGGCAGATCCTGGATCGCGCGCAGGCGCAGCTGCAGGTCGGGGTAGCGGTCGGCCTTGGCACTCAGCCGTGCGAGTGCGTGCGCGGTGGTTTCGCGACGGCCATCGCTGCGCGACTTCAGCTCGATGTTGAACTGTGCGCTGGAGCCCTGGCGGCCGCTGCCCAGGCGCACGCCCACGGTCTTCACCGCGGGGTCGGCCATCAGCATGTCGGTGATGCGACGCTGGCGGGCGACCATGTCCTCGAAGGACACCGTGGCGCTGGAATTGGCGCGGCCCCAGATCAGGCCGGTGTCCTGCGGCGGGAACGCGCCCTTTTTCACCGCGCCGAACAGGAAGACGGTGGCGCCGATCAGGATCAGCGGGGTCAGCGACAGCAGCAGCGCGTGGCGCAGCGAGAAGTCGAGGAAGACCGTGTAGATGCGAAGCATGCGCTCATGGCCGGCATCCAGCCAGCGGCCGAAGCGCGACGGCGGCGCGCTGTGGTCGTGTGCGCTGAGGAACCGGCTGCACAGCGCCGGAGTCAGCGTCAGCGAAACGATCATCGAGACCACGATGGCCGCCACCAGGGTGACGGTGAATTCGCGGAAGAACGCACCCATCATGCCGCTGGCGAACAGGAGCGGGATGAACACCGCCACCAGCGAGGCGGTGATCGAGACGATGGTAAAGCCGATCTCGCGCGCGCCGGTGAGCGCCGCCTGCATCCGCGGCATGCCTTCGTCGAGGTGGCGCATGATGTTCTCGATCACCACGATCGCATCGTCGACCACGAAGCCGATGGCGATCACCAGCGCCAGCAGGCTCAGGTTGTTCAGGGTGAAGCCCATCACGTACATCACCAGCGCGGCACCGGCCAGCGACAGCGGCACGGTCACCGCAGCGATCAGCGTGGGTGCCAGCCGGCGCAGGAACAGCGCCATGGTCAGCACCACCATCGCCAGGCTGATCAGCAGGGTGATCTGCACTTCATGCAGCGACGAGCGGATGGTCGGCGTACGGTCGAAGTACGGCGTCATCGTGGTGCCGGGCTGCAGGTAATCGCGCAGGGTCGGGATCTGCGCCTTGACCCGGTCCACGGTCTCCACGATGTTGGCGCCGGCACGGGTGAACACGTACATCACCACCGCCGGTTTGTGGTCGAACCACGCGGCCTGGTAGGCATCCTGCTGGCCGTCGTAGACGTTGGCGATGTCCTTCAGGCGGATCACCCGGCCATCGCCCTGGGTCTTGACCACCAGGTCGGCGAAGTCGGCGGCACGCGCCACCGAGTCGTTGGCGATGATCGCGGTAGTGGTGTTGCCGTCGCTGAGGAAGCCGGTGGGCGAGGTCACGTTGGCCGCGCGCACGGCGTTGCGCAGGTCGTCGGCGGTCAGGCCGAGCGCGTTCATCAGGCGCAGGTTGACGTCCACACGCACCGCCGGCGTCGAAGCGCCAGCGATGTCGACCGAAGCAACGCCGCTGATCTGGCGGATGCGCTGGGCCAGCAGCGAGTCGGCGACGTTGTACAGCTCGTCGGCCGACTGCGTCTGCGAGGTCAGCGCGATGGCGATGACCGGGTCGTCGTTCGGATTCGCCTTCTGGTACATCGGCGAGCCCATGCCCGAAGGCAGGTCGGCCTGCGCCGAGTTGATCGCGGTCTGCACGTCCAGCGCGGCCGAATCGATGTTGTGGCCGCTCTGGAAGATCATGAACACCAGCGAGCTGCCTTCCGAGCTCGACGAGCGCATGCGGTCGATGCCCGGCAGCTGGCCGAGGTGGCGCTCCAGCGGCGCGGTGACTGTCGAGGCCATGGTCGCCGCATCCGCGCCGGACTGGCTGGCGTGCACGAAGATCACCGGGATCTCGATGTTCGGCAGTGCCGATACGCCCAGGCGCAGGTAGCAGATCAGGCCGACCATGAACAGGCCGATGGCCAGCAGCGCGGTGCCGATCGGGCGGCGGATGAAGGGGCCGGACAGGTTCATCGTGCGGCCCACCGCAGCAGCGGGGCGTGGATCATGCCTGCGGCTCCTGCAGCGAACCGTTGCGCAGTGCGCGCTGCTCGCGGCGGCGCGCCAGCCATTCGGAGAAGCGTTCCATGTACAGGTAGATCACCGGCGTCGTGTACAGCGTGACCAGCTGCGACAGCAGCAGGCCGCCGACGATGGCGATGCCCAGCGGGCGGCGCAGCTCCGAGCCGATGCCGGTGCCCAGCGCCAGCGGCAGTGCGCCGAGCATTGCCGCGGCGGTGGTCATCATGATCGGACGGAAGCGCAGCAGGCAGGCGCGGCGGATCGCTTCATGCGCGTTGGCACCGGCGCGACGCGCCTCGATCGCGAAGTCCACCATCATGATGCCGTTCTTCTTGACGATGCCGATCAGCAGCACGATGCCGACGATGCCGTCCACCGACAGGCTCAGCCCGCACAGCATCAGCGCCAGCAGCGCGCCGACGCCGGCCGGTGGCAGCGTGGAGATGATCGTGATCGGGTGGATGTAGCTCTCGTAGAGCACGCCGAGCACGATGTAGATCACCACCAGCGAGGCCAGCAGCAGCCACACCACATCGGTCTGGCTGCCGGTGAATTCGGCGGCCTTGCCGATGAACTCGGCATGCAGGTGTGCCGGCATGTCCAGGCTGTCCTTGGTCTCCTGGATCGCACGCACCGCTTCGGACAGCGAATAGCCCGGCGCCACGTTGAACGAGACCGTCACCGCCGGCAGCTGCTGCTGGTGGCTGACCACCAGCGGCGCACTGCTGACCTTGCCTTCGGCCAGCGCCGACAGCGGGATGATGTTGCCGGCGCCGACCGTGATGCCGGTGTTCTGCGCGCCGATGCCGGTGGCGGTGGACGAGTTGGACGAGGTGACCTGGCCGAAGCTGGTGGCATTGGTGCCGGTCAGCGCGCCGGCGCCGTTGGAAGCCACGGCCAGCTGTTCCATCAGCGCGGTGCTGGTGCGGAACTCCGGCGCCACTTCCAGCACAACCCGATACTGGTTGAGTTCGGTGAAGATGGTCGAGATCTGGCGCTGGCCGAAGGCATCGTAGAGCGTGTCGTCGATGGTCTGCATCGGCACGCCCAGCACACTGGCCTTGTCGCGGTCGATGTTCAGTTCAAGCGCGCGGCCCTGGTTGGACAGGTTGTTGTCCACGTCGGCCAGTTCCGGGCGCTTGCGCAGCGCTTCGGTCAGGCGCGTGGCCTGCGTGGCCACCGTTGCCGAATCCACGTCCGACAGCGAGTACTGGTACTCGGTGGCGGCCACGCGGGTGTCCAGGGTCACGTCCTGCACCGGCTTCAGGTACAGCGCCACGCCCGGGATTCCGGCCACCGCCTTCTGCAGGCGCGGCAGGATCTCATCCAGGCCATCACGCTGGCTGCGCTCCTTCAGCACGATCGACAGCTGGCCCTGGTTGAGCGTGGGGTTCATGCTGCCGGCACCGATGAATGCCGACACGCCGGTCACGTCCGGATCCTGGCGCAGGGCTTCGGCGACCTGCCTGGTGCGCTGTTCCATCTGCGGGAAAGCGATGTTCTGGTCGGCCTGCACCACGCCGGTGATCAGGCCGGTGTCCTGCTCGGGCAGCAGCCCCTTGGGAATCAACACGTACAGCAGCACGGTCAATACCAGCGCGCCACCGGCCACGGCCAGGGTCAGGCGCTGGTGGCCCAGCACCCAGTCCAGGCTGTGCTCGTACAGGCCGACGGTGCGCGTCCACAGGTTCTGTTTGCCGGCCGCCGCTGCGCGCTCATGCGCATCCTCGCCCTCGGGCAGGGCATCGGGCTTGAGCAGGTAGGCGCACATCATCGGGGTCAGCGTCAGCGAGATCAGCATCGACAGCACCACGGCGATGCTCAGCACCCAGGCGAACTCGTGGAACAGACGGCCGGTGACGCCAGGCATCAGCAGCAGCGGCAGGAACACCGCCACCAGCGAGACCGTCAGCGACAGCACGGTGAAGCCGATCTGGCGTGCGCCGATCTCGGCCGCTTCCTTGCCACTCTTGCCCTGCTCGATGTAACGCACGATGTTCTCGATCATCACGATCGCATCGTCGACCACGAAGCCGGTGGCCACCACCAGCGCCATCAGCGACAGGTTGTCCAGCGACATGCCGGCAAAGGCCATCACCGCGAAGGTGCCGGCCAGCGACAGCGGCACCGCCACCGAGGGAATGATCGTGGCCCACAGCCGGCGCAGGAACACGAAGATCACCGCCACCACCAGGCCGATGGTGAGGATCAGGGTGAACTGCACTTCGTGCACCGAGGCGCGGATGGTCTCGGTGCGGTCGTTGAAGATCTCCAGGTGCACGTCGGCCGGCAGCACGCCCTGCAGCTGCGGCAGGATCGCGCGGATGCGCTCGACGGTCTGCACGATGTTGGCGCCCGGCTGGCGGCGCACTTCCAGCAGCACCGCCGGCTTGCCATCGGCCCAGGCCGCCAGCTGGTCGTTCTCCACGCCGTCGACCACCTCGGCCACGTCGGACAGCCGCACCGGGCGGCCGTTCTTGTAGCTGATGATGGTGTCGCGGTACTCGGCGGCGCTGGCCAGCTGGTCGTTGGTGCCGATGCTGTAGGACTGGGTCTTGCCGTTCAACGAGCCCTTGGGCGCATTGACGTTGGCCTGGGTGAGCGCGCTGCGCAGCTGTTCCAGGGTCAGGCCCATGTTCGACAGCTGCGCCGGATTGACCTGGATGCGCACGGCCGGGCGCACGTTGCCGGCAATCGAGACCAGGCCGACGCCCTGCACCTGCGACAGGCGCTGGGCCAGGATCGAGTCGGCGTAATTGTTGACGTCGCGCAGCGGGCGCGTGTCGGAGGTCAGTTTCAGGGTGACGATGGCTGCGTCGGCCGGGTTCACCCGGTTGTAGACCGGCTGGTAGGGCAGCGACGAGGGCAGGGTGGCCTGGCGGATCGCCGCCTGCACGTCCTGCGCGGCGATGTCGATATCGCGGTCCATCGAGAACTGCAGGATGATCGTGGACAAGCCAGCCGACGAGTCGGAGGTCATCAGCTCCAGCCCGGAGATCTGGCCGAACTGGCGCTCCAGCGGCGTGGTGACCAGCGAGGCCATGGTGGTGGCGTTTGCGCCGGGGTACTGGGTGGTGACCACCAGGCTGGGCGCATCGATTTCCGGCAACGCCGACACCGGCAGCTTGCGGTAACCGAGGATGCCCAGCAGCAACAGGCCCGCCATCAACAGCGAGGTAGCGATCGGGCGGCGGATGAAGATCGTCGAAAAGCCCACGGACTGATCCTTGCTGGCACTTCAATGTCGGCGCCGGCGGGTCCGCCGGCGCGAGGGAGAACCGTGGCCTGCGCTCAGCGCGGACCGCCACCGCGACGGCCACCGCCGCCACCGTTCTTCTGTTCGGCCGCCTTCAGCTCGGCCTCGGTTGGTGCGGCCGGGGTTTCGCCCGGCTTCAGTGCGGTGACCTTGCTGCCCGGCTTCAGGCGGAACTGGCCTTCACTGACCACCCGCTCGCCGCCCTTCAGGCCTTCGGCGATCTGCACCTGGCTGTCGCCCACTTCCACGCCGCTGCGCACGGTCTGCATCTTCACCGTGTTGTCGCCCTGCACGACGTAGACGTACTCGCCATCCGGCCCACGCAGCACGGCCTGGGTCGGAATGACCACGCCGCCGGCAATCGTGCGCAGCTGCATGCGCACGTTGACAAACTGGCCCGGCCACAGGCTGTTGTCGGTGTTGTCGAACAGCGCGCGCGCCTTGAAGGTGCCGCTGTCGGCACTGATCAGGTTGTCGACCACGTCCAGCTTGCCGTCGCCGGACAGCACGTGCGAGTCGGCGCGGTCCAGTGCCGCCACCGGCACCGCGCCGGCGGCCTGCGCCTGGCGCACGTCGCCGAGCTGGCGTTCGGGCAGGTTGAACAGGACGTGGATCGGGTGGATCTGGGTCAGGGTGACCAGCGCGGTGCCGGCGTTGACCACGTTGCCCGCGTCGACCGCGCGGATGCCGGCGATGCCGGTGATCGGTGCGGTGACCCTGGTGTACTGCAGCTGCACCTGTGCCGAGCGCATGCTGGCTTCGTTCGCCGCGACTGCGCTTTCGTACTGTGCCACTTGGTTTCGCTGTGTATCCAGATCGGTCTTGGCGACGAACTGGCGGTACTCCGGCGCATTGGAGCGCTGGTAGTTGGAGCGCGCGGTGGCCAGCAGCGCCTCGTTCTGGCGCTTGGCTGCCGCGGCCTGGTCGTAGCTGGCCTGGGCGGTGCGTGGATCGATTACTGCCAGCACGTCGCCCTTCTTCACTTCCTGGCCTTCGCGGAAGTTCAGGCTCATCAGCTGGCCACCGACCTGCGGGCTGACGGTGACGGTGTTCATTGCCGTCACGGTACCCAGTGCGCTGGCATACACCGGTACGTCCTGGTGCGTGGCCTCGACCACGGTCACCGGCACCGGGCCGGCATCCGGGTCTTCGCCACCCTGGCGCGCTCCCGCTGCCGGCTTTCCAGCCTTGTCCTTGCCCCCGCCGATGACGCGCAGGCCGACCACGGCCAGCACCAGAACCGCCACGACCAGCAGCACGATCTTCCAAACACGTGACATTACGAGGACTCCAAGAGGGCTGGACGGGGCGCGGCCCCGGTTGGCAATGCGCAAAGCATACCTGTGCCACATCACGTTTCCTGCATGACGGATGGGACGGGCGCTAAGACCGGATCCGGCCGCGGAGGTTCCCGTGGCGGCGGTGTTGCCCTACATTCAGCTGGACCCCTCTTGCTGTGGAGATTGCGATGCGCCGTTCGCTGCTGTTGTCCGCCCTGCTGCTGGCCCTGCCGGCCGTTGCCCACGCCCAGGACGGGCAACGGCCCGAAGTGACCGCCGCTGCCCAGCGCCTGCAGGCCAAGGTGGTTGAATGGCGCCGCGACTTCCATCAGCACCCGGAACTGTCCAACCGCGAGGCGCGCACCTCGGCCGAGGTCGCCAAGCGCCTGCGTGCGATGGGCTTGAAGCCGAAGACCGGCATCGCCCACCACGGCGTGGTGGCGATCATCGAAGGCGGCAAGCCCGGCCCGAAGATCGCGCTGCGTGCGGACATGGACGCGCTGCCGGTAACCGAACAGACCGGGCTGCCGTTCGCCTCCAAGGCCACCGACCAGTACCGCGGCCAGACCGTGGGCGTGATGCATGCCTGCGGCCATGACGCGCACACCGCCACCTTGCTGGGCGTGGCCGAAGCGCTGGTGTCGATGAAGAAGGACCTGCCGGGCCAGGTGATGCTGATCTTCCAGCCGGCCGAGGAAGGCGCACCGCCGCCGGAAGAGGGCGGTGCCGCGCTGATGCTGAAGGAAGGCCTGTTCGCCGACTTCAAGCCGGAGGCGGTGTTTGGCCTGCATGTGTTCTCCAGCGTGCAGGCCGGTCAGATCGCGGTTCGCGGTGGCCCATTGATGGCCGCCTCGGATCGTTTCGGGATCAAGGTGATCGGTCGCCAGACGCACGGCTCGGCACCGTGGAACGGTGTCGACCCGATCGTTGCCACCGCTGATCTGGTCGGTACCGCGCAGACCATCGTCAGCCGCCGCGCGAATCTGTCCAAGCAGCCGGCGGTGCTGACCTTCGGTGCGATCAACGGTGGCATCCGCTACAACATCATTCCCGATGAAGTGGAGATGGTCGGCACCATCCGCACCTTCGACGAGGGCATGCGCCAGCAGATCTTCGCCGACCTGCGCAACGTCGCCGAGCACACCGCCGCCGCGCACGGTGCGAAGGCGGTGACCGACATCTACGAATCAGAAGGCAACCCGGCCACGGTGAACGACCCGGCGCTGACCGCGAAGATGCTGCCGAGCCTGCAGGCGGTGGTGGGCAAGGACAACGTGTACGAGCCACCGCTGCAGATGGGCGCGGAGGATTTCTCGCTGTACGCGAAGGAAGTGCCGGGGATGTTCTTCTTCGTTGGTTCCACCAGCGTGGGCATCGACCCGGCGACGGCGCCCGCCAATCATTCGCCGAAGTTCCTGCTGGATGAGAAGGCGCTGGATGTCGGACTGCGCGCGTTGCTGCAGGTGAGCCTGGATTACCTGCACGGTGCCGGCACGCCTGCGGGGTGAGGGTTTCCGGCAGGGCTTGCAGCCCTGCACCCGCCTAAATCAACGTCAACGTCAAAAGCGGGCATTCCGTGGGATGGCGGGGTGGGTCCGGTTGAGGGGGACGCCGTAAACCCGTCCATGGGGGCTTGGCCGCGGCATCCATGCCGCGGACACCCCCTCAACCGGACCCACCCCGCCTTCGACAGTTTCCCGCGGCTGTTGGTGCCCGCTGCTGTTGGTGGGTGCCGACCGTTGGTCGGCACGGCGGACGTCATGAATGTCTGAAGGATCGGCTTCTGATTTTGATTTTCCTGATCTTTCCCGTGGTGGTGGTGGCGCGCAAGGAACTGTCAGGGGCCGGGTGGGTAGGCGGGGCGGGGGTGTCCGCGGCATGGGCCCGAGGCATGCCTCGGGCGGGTTGGGCAGGACGCCCAACCCAGGCCTTGCCGTGTGCGCAGGACAGCGCACACGAGCAAGCCGCGGCCAAGCCCCCAAGGACGGGTTTACGGCGTCCCCCGACCCGCCTACCCACCCGGCCAAGCCGATAGACCGCCTTCCACGACCAACCAACAAAACCACCACGGAGGGGCTCCGCCGTTGGCCAGCCCGGCCGAAGGCCCGCCGTCCGCGCGATACAATGACCCCCATGAACACCCCACAGGATTCCAGCCTCGGTCGCGAGGTCAGTTACCCGTCGCAGTACGATCCCGGCCTGCTGTTTCCCATCCCCCGCAGCGGCGCCCGCGCCGAAATCGGCCTCGATGACGCCGCGCTGCCGTTCGTCGGCCATGACCGCTGGCACGCCTTCGAGCTGAGCTGGCTCGACCCGCGTGGCAAGCCGCAGGTGGCCGTGGCCACCGTGCAGGTGCCGTGCACTTCGCCGCGGCTGATCGAATCGAAGTCGTTCAAGCTGTACCTCAACTCCCTCAACAGCACCCGCATCGACAGCGCCGAGGCACTGCGCGCGCGCATCGTGGCGGATCTGTCAGATTGTGCCGGTGCGCCGGTCCAGGTCGAGTTCGGGCTGCCGGGCCTGCGCGAGACGCCGCTCGGTGAATCCATCGACGGGCTGGAGCTGGAGATCGACTGCTACGGCCCGCCGCAGGCGGACTTTCTCTCGGCCAATGCCGGTGAGGTGGTGGAGGAGACCCTGGTCTCGGCACTGCTGAAGTCCAACTGCCCGGTCACCGGCCAGCCGGACTGGGCGACGGTCAGCCTGCGTTACCGCGGGCCGAAGATCGATCGTGCCGGCCTGCTGCGCTATCTGGTCAGCTACCGCGAGCACGCCGAGTTCCACGAGCAGTGCGTTGAGCGGATCTTCAGCGAGGTGTCTGCGCGCTGCCAGCCGCAATGGCTGGAAGTGGAGGCGCGCTATACCCGCCGTGGCGGCCTGGACATCAATCCGTGGCGTGCCAGTCCCGGCATTGCCGCCCCGGCCGCGACCTACCGCGAACTGCGCCAGTAACCGCCGCAGGCGGTTGCCCGTTGTGCCGGGCCATGCCCGGCGAACACCGGCCAGCGGCCGGCACTACCATGATTCGCAGGCGGTTACGGGTAGTGCCGGCCGCTGGCCGGCAATCGGCCAAGGCCGGATCCCCCTGGCACAGCCGACCAGCGGCCGGCACTACCGGGCACCGTCTCTCCCGATTGTTCAGCCGCCCCCCGGGGCGGCTTCACATCTGCACCATCCCCATTTAACAACCGCCATGGCACCGTGCGAGCCACGTAGTCATGCAGACGGGAGTTGTGGATGAGTACCGAGAAGAAAGCCGATTTCTCCGGCGTCAGCGCCAGCGTCGACAGTACCGCCGAGCAGGTGCCGAAGGCGGACTTCTCCGGCGTGAGCGCTTCGGTGGACAGCACCGCCGAGATCGTCAGCGGCGGCACCTATACCGTGCAGAAGGGTGACTCGCTGTCGAAGATCGCCAAGCAGCATCTGGGCGACGCCAACGCCTGGAAGAAGATCTTCGAAGCCAATCGCGATGTGCTTGACGACCCGGACAAGATCTTCCCGGGCCAGACCCTGAAACTGCCGCCGAAGTAAGCCGGCGATCAAACGCCGTCCGACAATCCCTGGGAGGAACCCCGAATGATCAAGACCACCCCGCTCCAGACCGCCCTGATCGCCGCCCTGTTGGGCAGCGTTGCCTTGGTCGGTTGCAAGAAGAAGGAAGAGTCGACCGACACCAACGCCGCTCCGGCCGCCACGGCTCCGGCCGAGCCGGCAGCGCCGGCACCGATGACCGGTGCACCGCCGCCGATGGCGGAAGCTGCCGCGGTCAGCGTTTCCACCGTCACCGTGGGCAAGACCGCTGCCGCCGACAAATCGGTCGCCCCGGCTGCACTGTTCTCGCCGAAGGATGATGTCATCGTCTCGGTCAAGACCGATGGCGCCGCCAACAACGTCAATGTCGGTGCCAAGCTGACCTTCCAGGACGGCCAGGTGGCCGGCGAACAGACCGCGACCCTGAATGCCAGCGGCGCGGAGACCACCAACGTCACGTTCAAGAATGCAAAGGGCTGGCCGGCCGGCAAGTACCGCGCCGAGGTCACGGTCGATGGCAAGGCGGCTGGAACGCCGCAGGAGTTCGAGGTCAAGTAAGTCCTGCCGACTCTCTCCCGGCAGGACTCACGATGGACGCAGCCGCAAGGCTGCGTCCTTTTTTATTGGCCGGTGGCTGGCTTCATCCATGCATGGCGTGGATTCACTGACGGCGGCGTTCGCGCAGATCCACGCCGCGCGTGGATGGATCACAGCGTTGCCGCCGTGCAGTACCGCCGCGTATGGCGCGGCTTTGCCCCGCGCGGCTGAAAACGCGACAATGCAGGGGTTTCCCCGCCGCGCGCCCACCCTGACGGCGACGGGGGAAAGCGACACGGTTGCACGTGGCCCGGCGCTGGCGCCGGCCTTCCCCTGAGCATTGCTACAGAGTCCAAGTCCCCCATGTCCAAGATCCTCTACACGCTGACCGACGAAGCACCGTTCCTGGCGACCCAGTCGCTGCTGCCGATCGTCGACGCCTACACCGCCACTGCCGGCATCGTGGTGGAAACCCGTGACATCTCGCTGTCCGGCCGCATCCTGTCGCAGTTCCCGGAACTGCTGTCCGACGCGCAGAAGGTCAGCGACGACCTGGCCGAGCTGGGCCAGCTGGCGACCACCCCGGACGCCAACATCATCAAGCTGCCGAACATCTCCGCCTCGGTGCCGCAGTTGAAGGCGGCCATCAAGGAACTGCAGGACCAGGGCTATCCGCTGCCGGATTACCCGGAAACCCCGGCCGACGACCAGCAGCGCGACTACAAGGCGCGCTACGACAAGGTCAAGGGCAGTGCGGTGAACCCGGTTCTGCGCGAAGGCAACTCCGACCGTCGTGCACCGCTGTCGGTGAAGAACTACGCGCGCAAGCACCCGCACCGCATGGGCGCCTGGGCGTCGGATTCGAAGTCGCACGTCGCGCACATGGCCGCCGGCGATTTCTACGGCAGCGAGAAGTCGGCCACCCTGGCCAACGCCGGTGCGCTGAAGATCACCTTCCACGGCAAGGACGGCAGCGCCGTCGTGCTGAAGGAAAAGACCACGGTCAAGGCCGGCGAGATCGTCGATGCCGCCGTCATGAGCCGCAAGGCGCTGGCCGCGTTCATCGGTGAGCAGATCGCCGATGCCAAGGCCCAGGGCGTGCTGTTCTCGCTGCACCTGAAGGCGACCATGATGAAGGTCTCCGACCCGATCATGTTCGGCGTGGCGGTCAACGAGTTCTACAAGGACGTGCTGGCCAAGCACGCCGACGTGCTCAAGCAGGCCGGTTTCGATGCCAACAACGGCATCGGTGACCTGGCCGCGCGCCTGCCGTCGCTGCCGGAAGCCACCCGCGCCGCGATCGAAGCGGACCTGGCCGCCGAGTACGCGCAGCGTCCGGGCGTGGCCATGGTCAATTCGGACAAGGGCATCACCAACCTGCACGTGCCGAGCGACGTGATCGTCGACGCCTCGATGCCGGCGATGATCCGCGACTCGGGCAAGATGTGGAACGCCGAAGGCAAGCTGCAGGACACCAAGGCGGTCATTCCGGACCGCTGCTACGCCGGCGTGTACCAGGCCGTCATCGACGACTGCAAGGCGCACGGCGCCTTCGACCCGGCCACCATGGGCTCGGTGCCGAACGTCGGCCTGATGGCGCAGAAGGCCGAAGAGTACGGTTCGCACGACAAGACCTTCCAGATTGCTGCCGACGGCGTGGTCAAGGTCACCGACGATGCCGGCAACGTGGTGTTCGAACACGCCGTGGAAGCCGGTGACATCTGGCGCATGTGCCAGACCAAGGACGCGCCGATCCAGGACTGGGTCAAGCTGGCCGTCGAACGCGCCCGCCTGAGCAGCACCCCGGCCGTGTTCTGGCTGGATGCCGCCCGCGCCCACGACGCGCAGGTCATCGCCAAGGTCGAGCAGTACCTGAAGAACCACGACACCACCGGCCTGGACATCCGCATCCTGCCGCCGGTGGAAGCCACCGCGTTCTCGCTGGACCGCATCCGCAAGGGCGAGGACACCATCTCGGTGACCGGCAACGTGCTGCGCGACTACCTGACCGACCTGTTCCCGATCATGGAGCTGGGCACCAGCGCCAAGATGCTGTCGATCGTGCCGCTGATGGCCGGTGGCGGCCTGTTCGAGACCGGCGCCGGTGGTTCGGCCCCGAAGCACGTGCAGCAGTTCGTCGAAGAGGACTACCTGCGCTGGGATTCGCTGGGTGAGTTCCTGGCCCTGGCCGCGTCGCTGGAACACCTGGGCAACCGCTACGACAACGCCGCCGCCCGCGTGCTGGCCAAGGCGCTGGACGAAGCCAACGGCCAGTTCCTGGACAACGACAAGTCGCCGTCGCGCAAGCTGGGTGGCATCGACAACCGTGGCAGCCACTTCTACATCGCGCTGTACTGGGCGCAGGCGCTGGCCGCACAGGACGAAGATGCGGCACTGAAGGCACGCTTCGCACCGCTGGCCAAGGCACTGACCGACAACGAGCAGAAGATCGTCGAAGAGCTGATCGCGGTGCAGGGCAAGGCCGTGGACATCGGCGGCTACTACCGCCCGGACGTCGCCAAGGCGAGCAAGGCGATGCGCCCGAGCGCGACCTTCAACGCCGCGCTGGAGCAGCTGCGCGGCTGATCCATCGCCGTTCGGTTGTGACACCGGAACCCGCGCTTCGGCGCGGGTTTCTTTTGGGCTCCGGGTCAGAACCCTTTTGCCATGCAAAAGGGTTCTGACCCCATTCGACCCGCGTCCAGAACCGTGATTCCCGTCGGCTGTCGGAATGTCGTCAACGAGGCATGAAACTTGCCCGCGATGGCCGTCGCAGAACTGATCGGACACCGTCTGCAACCGCCCTCGATCTGAGCAGTCGATCACGACGGCTGCCGCTGGCGATGCCCTAGCCTTGGCGACGCGAGGCCACCGGGGAGGTGGCCGCACGGGGAACACGGATGGCACGCGTGCTGGTAGTGGGAACCGACATCCAGGGCGAGCAGGCCCTGCTGCAGCGGCTGCGCGTGGCATCGGCCCTGCCGGACGGCCAGATCCGCCGCAGCCAGGACCTGGACGATTGCGACCTGCTGGTCATCCGCGATACGCCGGCGCTGCGCAACGCGGCCCAGCGCATGCGCCAGCAGCGTCCGCGACTGCAGTGCTGGATCGAAGACATCGGCGGCCAGCTGCGTGATGGCGACGGGCACCAGGACGTGCTTGATGACAGTGCCATCGGTCGCGCGCTGCGCCGCATGCAGTTGGCAGTGGAGCCCTTGGCCATGCACGCACCCGCACCGATCCGCCTGGCTGATGGTGCGCATGCCATCACCCGTCTGCTGCGCGAGCGGCTGCCGCTGCGACAGGGCCAGGCACTGCTGAGTGATGCGGGCGAGCCACTGCTGCTGATGGACCTTGAGCATGACCAGGCCGTGCTGCTGCAGGAACCGGCTACGGCCCTGGTGGAGCGTTTGGCCGATGCCTTCGAACGCCTGCAGCTGGATGCGCTGACACCCGCACGCCTGCATGGCCTGGCCGGCGAGCGGCCACGCCAGCCACTGCGGCCGCTGCTGTGGCAATGGGCGCAACGTAGCCGCCATTGGCAGGCACTGGACGAACGCCTGCGCGGTGCTTCGGTAAAGCTGCTGCGCTGGCCCGATTTCCGTGTGCTGGGCCATGACCATGATGGCTTCCGCCTGTGCTCGCTGCTGCTCAAGCGCGCGTGCACGGTGGACGAGTGCGCGATGTTGCTTGATCTGCCGCCTGCGGCCGTGCGCGATTTCATCCATGCCGCTTACCTGTGCGGTTACGCGCAGCTGCAGGCAGCACCGGCGGTACCGCTGGCGGAACGCGCTGCCGGCGCTGACAACGGCCTGCTCGCCCGCCTGTGGCGTCACCTGCGTGGGAGCGAGCGCAATGCGTGAGCACAAGGTGGTGGTGCTGGGCGGCATGGGCAGTGGCAAGTCGACCCTGGTGCGCAGCATCGCGGCCGGCGCGGTGGTCGACACCGACGTGGCCAACAGCGACCGCCTCGGTGCCGACAAGGCCTCCACCACGGTCGCCCTGGACTATGCGGATATCGACCTGCCCAATGGCGAGCGGCTGCGCCTGTATGGCACGCCGGGACAGCAGCGTTTCGATTTCCTCTGGCCGATCCTGCTGCAGGGCGCCCGCGGCGCCGTGCTGCTGCTGGATGCGCGGCGCGCGGGCGTGGTTGCCGAACTGGAGGATTATCTGCAGGTGTTGCGGCCGTTCGCATCGTCATTGGCGCTGGTGGTGGCCGTCACCCATCTCGACCAGGCACCGCACGCCGCGCTGGACGACTGGGCCGCCCGTGCCTGCCTTGATGACCAGCCGCTGCCGCTACTGGCCGTGGATACCCGCGACCGCGAACAGGGATTGCTGCTGATGGATGTATTGATGGGCGAGATGGAAGCGCACGCACTGGTGGCCGCGCATGGCTGACGGGCAGGTGGCGCTACTGCCCGACGCCGGCCAGCGTGAGCGCCTGCAGCCCTTGCTGCGAGACCTGCAGCAGCGGGTGGAAGGCATACGCACGGTGGTGCTGGCCAGTGTGGATGGCTTCGCCCTGGTCAGTGCCGGTGCCGAAGGGCGCGGTGAACGCCTGGCAGCGATGACCAGCGCGATGCTGGCGCTGGCTGCAGCGGTCGGGCGCGAACTTGTGCTTGGGGATCTGCAGACGCTGATGCTGGAGGCCGCGGGCGGCAAGGTGCTGATGCTGGCGATCCAGGCCGAGGGGCGCGTGCCGTTGCTGCTGATGGCGGCCTGCGACCAGCGCAGCGTGATCGGCCAGGTGCTGTGGCAGAGCAGGGAATGTGGCCAGGCGATCCTGGCCGAACTCGGCGGATCGTGAGCCCGGCCGCAGGGGAACGAGGGGCTCGAACCAACATCGACAAGGGGTGCGACGTGGCTGGACTGAATGAATCGTTGAACGCACTGATGGGCATCGACGGCGCGCAGGCAGTGGCGCTGGTTGACTATGAAAGCGGCATGCTGCTGGGCGAAGCCGGTGCCGGCATGGACATGGAAGTGGCCGCCGCCGGCAACACCGAAGTGATCCGTGCCAAGATGAAGACCGCCGCATCGCTGAACCTCAACGACAGCATCGAGGACATCCTGATCTCGCTGGGCAAGGCGTACCACATCATGCGCCCGGTGGCGAAGAAGAAGGGCCTGTTCTTCTACATCGTGCTGGACCGTACCAGGTCCAACCTGGCATTGGCGCGGCGCAAGGTGCAGGACGTGGAAGCCGAACTGGCGATCTGAGCCAGTAGTGCCGGCTGCTGGCCGGCATCTGCATCGATCCATCGACGGTCCAGGTGCTGCCGGCCAGCGGCCGGCACTACCTTCGCGCTCGACGGCATCGCACACGCCAGCGTATGGTGAAGCCGGTCCTTCCGGGTGAGCCATGCATGTCCAGGCCTGACATCGCTGCCGAGCTGGCACCGCGCATCGCGGTAGCCATCCGCGATGGTTTCGAGCAGTACCACGCCCGCTTTGCGGCGATCACCGCGCGGGCGCGGCAGCGCTTCGAGCAGCGCAACTGGGCCGGTGCGCGACAGGATGCGGTCGAGCGCATCGCCCTGTACGACCTGTGCATCGCCGAGCAGATGGATGCGCTGCGCCGCCTTGCCGGTGACGCGATCGGCGAGCGCGTGCTGTGGTTGCGGGTGCACGCCCGCTATAGCGCGCTGCTGCAGGGCCTGATCGACGCCGAGCTGTACAAGACCTTCTACAACACGTTGTCGCGGCGCCTGTTTGCCACCCGGGGCGTGGACCCGGCGCTGGAGTTCATCGCCTTCGATGTCGAACCCTCCGATGCCATCACCCACCCGGTGGCGCGGCATACCTACGCGGTTTCGCCGACGCGGCCGGTGGAGGCGCTGCAGCGGGTGCTGGCCGACTATCGCTTCGATATCCCCTATGCGCACCAGCTGCGCTGTGCCGCGGCCATCGCGGTGCGCCTGCAGGATGACCTGGCCCACTGGGGCGATACGCCGGTACGCAGCATCGAGCTGCTCGACACGGTGTTCTACCGCGAGCGCCGCGCTTACCTGGTTGGCCGCGTGTTCGGCGAGCACCGGTTCTCGCCGTGCGTGATTGCCCTGGTGAACGACGAGCGTGGCCTGCGCGCCGATGCGGTGCTGACCCGGCGCCGGGACGTGGCCCACCTGTTCGGCGTGTCACGCAGCTATTTCCAGGCCAACCTGGCCACGGTCGGTGATGCGGTGGTGTTCCTGCGCAGTCTGCTGCCGGGCAAGCCCATCGATGAGATATACACCGTGCTGGGCCGCGCCAAGCAGGGCAAGACCGAGCGCTACCGCACCTTCTTCCGTCATTTCAACGAGCACCCGCAGGAGCGGCTGGTGCATGCAGAGGGCACGCCGGGCATGGTCATGGCGGTGTTCACCCTGCCCAGTTACCCGCTGGTGTTCAAGCTGATCCGCGACCGTTTCGCGTGGCCCAAGGCGATGTCGCGACAGCAGGTGGAAGAGAAGTACGCGCTGGTGTTCAACCTCGATCGTGTCGGCCGCCTGCTCGATGCGCAGCCCTATCGTCATCTGCGCTTCCCGCGCCAGCGCTTCGCGCCGGCCTTGCTGGATGAACTGCTGCAGCAGTGCGCGCAGAGCGTACGCATCGATGGCGATGAGGTCGAAGTCGCACTGTGCTATGTGCAGCGTCGTTTTCGTCCCTTGAATCTGTACCTGCGCGAGCAGGGCGCGGAGGCGGTGCGGGCGGCGGTGCTCGACTATGCGCAGGCGATCACCGACATGGCGCGCAACAACATCTTCCCCGGTGACATGCTGCCGAAGAATTTCGGCGTATCACGGCACGGCCGGGCCGTGTTCTACGACTACGACGAGCTGTGTCTGGTCAGCGACTGCGTCTTCCGCGCCTGGCCGCAGCCGCGTACGCCGGAGGAAGCGATGTCCGACGAGCCATGGTTCCATGTCGGTCCGCGCGACGTGTTTCCCGAGCGCTTCGGCCCGTTCATGGGCCTGCCCGCTGCAGAGCTGGCAGCGGTGCGCGAGCACTACCGGCACCTGTTCGACCCGGGCTGGTGGCAGGGCCTGCAGGAACGCTTCGCCCGAGGTGACTATCCGGACACGCCGCCCTATGCTGGCGCGCACCGGTTGGCGTGAGCCAGCTGTCATGGGTGTTGGGACTGAGGTACTCTCGCCCTTCATCACCAAGGATCCGGCAATGATGCGTTCCCCATTGTTCCTCGCTCTCGCGTTGGCCGTCGGTGCCGGCGCTCCGCTGTTAGCCGGCGATGCCAACGCGCAGACCACGCGCGCGGTGCGTGCCACCACCGAATTGAGCATGACACTGACCGGAAAGATCGAGGTCACGGCAGAAGGCGCAGTCAGCGCTCTGGTGCTCGATCAGAAGGCAAACATCAGCCCGGGTGTTGCCGCGTTTGTTGAACGCACCATTCGCCCTTGGCGTTTCGAGCCGACGCGGGTCGATGGCAAGGCCGTCGCCGCACAGGCACCGTTTCGGGTGCGTCTGCGTGGCAAGTCCACGGGCAAGGGCGACTACGAAGTCAGCATGACCAGCGTGGATTTCAGCGAGTACGATCCAAAGGCCACCGATTCGGTGACCGCAGAGCGCCTGGCGCCGCCGCGCTATCCGGACGAGGCAATGAGGATCGGTGGTCAGGGCGATGTGATCCTGATCATCAAGGTCGCCCGTGATGGCACGGTGGCCGACGTCATCGCCGAGCAGGTCAACATGACCGTGGCGGGGCCGGAGCGGACCATGGCCAAGCTGCGCGATGTGCTGGCCAAGGCCAGCATCAATACCGCCCGCAAGTGGACCTTCATTCCTCCAAGCAGCGGGAAGGACGTCACACGGGAATTCTGGTCGGTACGCGTGCCGGTCAACTATGCGTTCTCGGATGATCGCAATGCCGCTGCCGAGCGCTATGGCCGCTGGCGCGCCTTCATTCCAGGACCGAAGCAGCGCGCACCGTGGGTGACCGGTGACGCGGCGGAAAACGGCAGCGACCTGCTGCCCGAGGGCGGCATCTACATGGTCGACGGCGCCAAGCGCGGCCTGCGCCTGCTGACGCCGCTGGAGCAGGGCTGACGGTCACTGCGGAGCCGGCCAGCCCGGCTTCGCGTCAATCGGCGTAGGGGTAGACCACCACTCGGTTGCGGCCCTGTTCCTTGGCCAGGTACAGCGCCTTGTCGGCCAGCCGCAGCGCCTGCTCGGCATCGACATGGAAGCTGGGGAAGTGGGCCACGCCCAGCGAGACGGTGATGGTGCCGACCGGTTCAAACGGATGGTCGGCAATGTGCTGGCGCAGACGCTCGCCAGCCTGTCGCGCTGACTCGGCGCTGATGCCCGGCAACAGCAGCAGGAACTCCTCGCCGCCGGCGCGGCAGAGGATGTCGCTGTCGCGCGAGTAGCGGCGCATCTGGTTGGCGATGTGGACGATGGCAGCGTCGCCGACGTCATGGCCGTGGTTGTCATTGATCGATTTGAAGCGATCGATGTCCAGCGCCAGGATCGCGAACGGGATGCCCTGTACCTGCAGGGCATCCAGCGCCTGCTGCAGGCCGCGGCGGTTGAGAAGACTGGTCAGCGGATCGGTGCGGCTGGCGCGGTTGAGCGTGCCGATGCGGTCCTGCAGTGCATTGAAGCTGTGCAGTACCGCCTGCTTGAGCTGGGCGACCTCGAAGTACCACGCGCGGATGCCGCTGACGTGGCTGATCGCATTGCCGGTGTCTTCGCCGCCCTGCACGTTGCGTGCGAGCTGCCACAGCGGCATCGAGATGCGACGGGCGAACCACCAGGTGATCAGCAGCGACAGCAGGCCCAGCGGGATTGCGTTCCAGATTACCGCAGTCATCAACCGCGACAGCGGCTGCAGCGTGGCCTCGGTCGGGCGCTGGGCGATGATGCCCCAGCCGGTGGCCGCCACCGGCGCATAGCCGGCCAGCATCGACACGCCCAGGTTGTTGCGCACCTGCTGCGCGCCACGCTCGCCGCGCACCACGGCCTTTACTGCGGGGTTGCCGACCACGTAGTCGCCCACCCGCTTGCCATCGGCGTGGTACAGCAGGCGGCCATGGCGATCGACCACGTACAGGTAGGAACCATCACGGTAGTAGTGCTTGCCCAGCAGCGTGTGCAGTGCGCTGCGCTGGCGCAGGTACAGGGTGCCGCTGACGTAACCACGGTAGTGGCCCTGGCGATCGAAGATCGGGTGCGACAGCGAGACCAGCAGCTTGCCGGTGGCCGACTGGTACGGGTCGCTGATCATCGGCTGGCGCGCGGCCAGCGCGGCATTGTTGCCGACGCTGTGCAGCACTTCGCCCTGCAGCTGCAGGGTCTGCGGCGAGGTGGCGATCACCAGGCCGTCGGCATCCACCACCAGCGAAGAGTTGAAGCTGTTGGTCTGCAGCTGCAGGCGGCTGGCTTCGTCCTGGGCCTGTGCCGGGTCGAGGTTGCCCTGGCCGAGCCGCGTGGCGGCGTAGGCCAGTTCCTGCTGGGCAGCCAGCAGGAAGTTCTGGGTCGTTTCGGCCAGTTTGGTGGCGTAGACGCGGTTGGCCTCCAGGGTGTTGCCGACCAGCTGGTCGCGCTGCACCCGGTAGCTGGCCAGCAGGGTGTTGGCCAGCGCGATGATGGCGCTGAGCAGGGCCAGGGCGAGGATCAGCTTGCCCAGGTTGAGGCGGGGAGACAGCGTTCGCATGCGTCGACGGATCCGGCAGGAGGCTGGACCCGACCGGTTCTCCGGAAGGGGCGACAGCGGGAATCGGTGGCCAGGCCCTCGGGGCCGGGCAGGGCATCGGGCGGATTATCGCCAAAACCGGGCGGCTGTGAAGTGAAGTGGGTCGCCCTGCAGGTGAAAAAAAACCTGCCGCAGCGAGCGGCAGGTTCTTTTCGATGCAATGCCGTGGCTCAGCGCTTCATCGAACCGAAGAACTCGTCGTTGGACTTGGTGTTCTTCATCTTGTCCAGCAGGAACTCCATCGCCGCCATTTCATCCATCGGATGCAGCAGCTTGCGCAGGATCCAGATCTTCTGCAGCAGTTCCGGTTCGATCAGCAGGTCTTCGCGGCGGGTACCCGAACGGTTGATGTCGATGGCCGGGAACACGCGCTTTTCAGCGATACGACGGCTCAGGTGCACTTCGCTGTTGCCGGTGCCCTTGAACTCTTCGTAGATCACCTCGTCCATCTTCGAGCCGGTGTCGACCAGCGCGGTGGCGATGATGGTCAGGCTGCCGCCTTCTTCCACGTTGCGCGCGGCACCGAAGAAGCGCTTCGGGCGGTGCAGGGCGTTGGCGTCCACGCCACCGGTCAGCACCTTGCCCGAGCTCGGCACCACGTTGTTGTAGGCGCGGGCCAGGCGGGTGATCGAGTCGAGCAGGATCACCACGTCCTTCTTGTGCTCGACCAGGCGCTTGGCGCGCTCGATGACCATTTCGGCCACCTGCACGTGGCGCGCGGCCGGTTCGTCGAAGGTCGAGCTGATGACCTCGCCGCGCACGGTGCGCTGCATTTCGGTCACTTCTTCCGGGCGCTCGTCGATCAGCAGCACGATCAGGTGCACGTCCGGGTGGTTGGTGGTGATGGCGGTGGCGACCTGCTGCATCATCATGGTCTTGCCGGCCTTCGGCTGCGACACGATGAGCGAGCGCTGGCCCTTGCCCTGCGGCGCCATCAGGTCGAGGATGCGGCCGGTGATGTCTTCCGACGAACCGTTGCCGCGCTCCAGGGTGAAGCGGCGGCGCGGGAACAGGGCGGTCAGGTTCTCGAACAGCACCTTGTTCTTCGACGCTTCGATCGGCTCGCCGTTGATGGTGTCGACGATGTTCAGCGCGAAGTAGCGCTCGCCGTCCTTCGGGAAGCGGATGCGGCCGGAGATATGGTCGCCGGTGCGCAGGTTGAAGCGGCGGATCTGGCTGGGCGAGATATAGGTGTCGTCCGGGCCGGCCAGGTAGCTGGCTTCGGCCGCGCGCAGGAAGCCGAAGCCGTCCGGCAGGATTTCCAGCACGCCGTCGGCGGCGACGCCGTCACCGTGGCGGGTCAGTACCTTCAGCAGGGCGAAGATCACATCCTGCTTGCGGGCGCGTGCCACGCCTTCGGAGATCTGCAGCTGCTCGGCGATTTCCAACAGCTTCTGTGCCGGCATGCGCTTGAGGTCGCTCAGCGAATAGACCGGGAAGCCTTCCGGTACGTTGGCGTGCGGACGCGGCACGAAGGGCTGCTGCTCGCCGCCGTCGTTGGGCATGCCGTCGTCGCGGAAGCGGTTGTTGTTGCGGTCACGGTCACGGTCGCGGCGGTTGCGGAAGCGGTCACGGCGGTTGCCCTGGCCTCCCTGGCCCTGCTGGCCGTTCTGGTTGTACGGGTTCTGGCCCTGGTTCTGGCCACCGCCCTGGTGGTTCTGCTGCCGCGGCTGGCCGGATTCGCGACCCTCACCACCTTCGCCACCGCCACTGCTGGCAGGGGCCTCGGCGGCGGGCGCGCTCGGTGCGGGGGCGGGGGCCGGTGCCTCGGGCGCGGCGGCCAGCGGCAGGGTCGGCTGCGCCGGAGCGGCGCTGGTTTCGGCGGCTGCCGGGGCGGCGGCCTTGCTCACGCGGGGCTTGCGCACGCGCTTTTCGGCGGGCGCATCGGCGCTGCCGGTTTCGGAAGTGTTATCGGACAAGAGCGTTATTCCTCGCTTGAAGGTGCGAGCGCCCGGCTGGGGCGGCGAACGTTGGGAATGGGTCTGGAAGAAACTGCGTCCAGAGGGTGCGGCACGCGAACGCGGCCGGATGTGCCGACACTATCATCGGCCTGCGGCGCCGTGCAAGGGCTGCCGGGAACAGCATTCATCATGGACGCAGGGCGTCCGCCGGCAGCCGCGGGTGGCGGCTGCCGGAAAACAGCAGGATCAGGCCAGGGCCTTGTCCAGCAGGCCGGCCAGCTGGGCCTTGCCCACCGCACCGATCTGCTCGCCGACCTTCTCGCCGTCCTTGAACACGACCAGGTACGGGATCGAACGCACGTGGTACTTGGCGGCCAGCGCACGATTGTGGTCGACGTTGACCTTGGCGATCTTGGCGCGGCCCTGGTAGGCATCGGCCAGTTCGTCCAGCGCCGGGGCGATCATCTTGCACGGGCCACACCATTCGGCCCAGAAATCGACCAGCACCGGTTCCTTGGAATTCAGCACTGCGCTATCAAAGTCGGCGTCGCCGACATGTACAACCTTGTCGCTCATCTTGGTTTCTCGTCTTGGATTGCACCCGGCCATGCCGGAGGTGGGTGAACTGGGCCATGCCCGGTGGCGCGACCCTCGTCGTTGCCTCGCGGCGCACTGCCGCGGTGCGTTCGGCGGGATGCCTGGACGCTCACGGCCGGCAGTGTACCCCTATCGCAGGGCGGGGACAGGCGCCGGCTGGAACCCAGCGTATCGTGATCGCTTCGAAGCCCGGTATGTGTCGGATTTCACTGTCTTCCCGAAGATGGGGGTGGCAGCGGGCGACACCAGCGGGACCGGCGGGGTCGTTCAAGTCCCGTGTGGCTGGATGAAGGCGCGCCGTCTCTCCATCCGGTGAGACGGGGCATTCCGGTTTGCCGGCCCGAGTGCGTTAAACTGGGCCATTGTGCGGCGCGCGGACCGGGTGGTCCCAGCCTGCCAACCCGCCGCAGGGGCCGCAGTTTGCGACGGTGCCCCTAGACGATGAAGTGCCAGCCGCCCCACGGGCCGGCGGCCATACCAAGACGGACTCATGAGCGACAAACCGCTGACCGATTTGACCTTTTCCTCCTTCGAGCTGCACCCGGCCCTGCAGGCCGGCCTTGAAGGAGCCGGATTCACCCGCTGCACCCCGATCCAGGCGCTGACCCTGCCGGTCGCGCTGCCCGGCGGTGATGTTGCCGGCCAGGCCCAGACCGGCACCGGCAAGACCCTGGCCTTCCTGGTCGCTGTCGTGAACCGCCTGCTGACGCGTCCGGCGCTGGCCGATCGCAAGCCGGAAGATCCGCGCGCGCTGATCCTCGCCCCGACCCGCGAGCTGGCCATCCAGATCCACAAGGATGCGGTGAAGTTCGGTTCCGACCTGGGCCTGCGCTTCGCCCTGGTCTATGGCGGCGTGGATTACGACAAGCAGCGCGAGCTGCTGCAGCAGGGCGTGGACGTGATCATCGCCACCCCGGGCCGCCTGATCGACTACGTCAAGCAGCACAAGGTGGTGTCGCTGCACGCCTGCGAGATCTGCGTGCTGGACGAAGCCGACCGCATGTTCGACCTGGGCTTCATCAAGGACATCCGCTTCCTGCTGCGCCGCATGCCGGAGCGCACCACCCGCCAGACCCTGCTGTTCAGTGCCACCCTCAGCCACCGCGTGCTGGAGCTGGCCTACGAGCACATGAACGAGCCGCAGAAGCTGGTGGTCGAAGCCGAGACCATCACCGCCGCGCGCGTGCGCCAGCGCATCTACTTCCCGGCCGACGATGAGAAGATCCCGCTGCTGCTGGGCCTGCTTTCGCGCAGCGAAGGCGCGCGCACCATGGTCTTCGTCAACACCAAGGTGTTCGTCGAGCGCGTGGCGCGTTCGCTGGAAAAGGCCGGCTACCGTGTCGGCGTGCTGTCCGGCGACGTGCCGCAGAAGAAGCGCGAGAGCCTGCTCAACCGCTTCCAGAAGGGCCAGCTGGAAATCCTGGTGGCCACCGACGTGGCTGCGCGCGGCCTGCACATCGACGGCATCAAGTACGTCTACAACTACGACCTGCCGTTCGACGCCGAAGACTACGTGCATCGCATCGGCCGCACCGCGCGCCTGGGTGAAGAGGGCGACGCGATCAGCTTCGCCTGCGAACGCTATGCCATGGGCCTGCCGGACATCGAGGCCTACATCGAGCAGAAGATTCCGTCCGAGCCGGTCACCAAGGAACTGTTGACCCCGCTGCCGCGCCCGGAACGCCCGGCTCCGGCTGCAGGCGAGGAAGGCGAGGACAATGAAAGCGTCGGCCAGATCTTCCGCGAAGCGCGCGAAGCCCGTGCCGCCGAGGAAGAGCGTCGGGGCGGTGGCCGCAGTGGCGGCCGTTCCGGCGGTGGTGGTGGTGGCCGTGGTGGCCGTGACGGTGAGCGCAGCGGCGAACGCCGTTCGCGTGGCCCGCGCAAGCCACGCGCGGAAGGCGAGCAGGGCGCTGCCGCGCCGGCCGCCGGTGCCGAAGGCGCCGCTGCCCAGGCCCCGCGTCCGCCGCGCCCCCCGCGTGCCGAAGGCGCACCGGAAGCTGCGGTGGACGGCGAGCACAAGCCGCGCAAGCGCCGCCGCCGTCGCCACGGTCGTCCGGTCGAGGGTGCCGAGGGCGTGCAGAACGCCGCCGGCAATGGCGCCAGCCCGGTCACGCCGGTGCAGGTGGTGGCCAAGCCGGTGCGCACGGCTGCTGATACCGGCGATTCGTTCCTGACCCGCATCGGCCGCAAGATCCGCCGGATGCTGTCGGGCAGCTGATCGGCGCTGCCGATCAGCGGGTAGCACCCGACCGTTGGTCGGGTGGCTTCAAGGGCGTGCCGACCAACGGTCGGCACCCACCCTGGCCGGCAGTTGTGTGGGTTGCCGGCCAGCGGCCGGCACTACCGATCGTGTGACCGTCTCCACGACGTCGCGCCGGTCCTGCATAATCGGGGCATGAGTGTCCTGCGCTTCGACAATGTCAGCAAACAGTACGCCGGTGGCCACGAGGCACTGACCGATGTCAGCTTCGAGGTCGCGCCGGGCGAGATGCTGTTCGTCACCGGCCATTCCGGTGCGGGCAAAAGCACCCTGCTCAAGTTGATCCATCTGGACGAGCGGCCCAGCCGTGGCGCGGTGGTGTTCGACGAGCGCAACCTGCTGAAGGTGCGTGGCGGCGATGTGCCCCGCCACCGTCGCGCGGTGGGTGCGGTCTACCAGGACCACCGCCTGCTGATGGACCGCTCGATCGCCGAGAACGTGGCGCTGCCGCTGATCCTGCGCGGCACCCGCCGTGGCGACATCAGCAAGCGCGTGCGCTCGGTGCTGGAACGGATGGGCCTGGGCCACCGCGAGAAGGCGCTGCCCTCGCAGCTGTCGGCCGGTGAGCAGCAGCGCGTTGGCATCGCCCGCGCCATCGTCGGTGAGCCCAAGCTGCTGGTGGCCGATGAGCCGACCGGCAACCTCGACCCGACCCTGGCGGCGGAGATCATGGCCCTGTTCGCCGAGCTGCCCGCGCGCGGCACCAGCGTGCTGGTGGTCAGTCACGACCTGCCGCTGCTGCGCCGCATGCGCAAGCGCGTGCTGATCCTCGACCACGGCCGGCTGGTGGATGACATCTCGCCGCAGGATCTGGCGGAGTAACGCATGGCGAAGAACGAAAACAGCGAAGCCGCCGCCCCCTCGCGCGTGGGCGTCTGGTTCCAGCACCACGCGCACAGCGTGGTGTTCAGCCTCGGCCGTGCCTGCCGCAAACCGTGGGCGACCCTGCTGACGGTGATGGTCATGGCGCTGGCGCTGGCCCTGCCGCTGGGCCTGTCGATCGCGCTGGACAACCTCAAGCAGTTCGCCGGCAGCGTGCAGCAGTCGCGCGACATCAATGTGTTCCTGAAGGGCAACGTCGATGGCCCCGGCGCGCTGCGCCTGGCCGGCCAGCTGCGCGACCGCGACGACGTGGCCGAAGTGAACGTGCGCACGCCCGAGCAGGGCCTGCAGGAACTGCGCGACGCCGGCCTCGGCGAGGCGATCGACGCACTCAATGACAACCCGCTGCCCTCGCTGCTGGTGATCACTCCCGGCCAGGGCAAGGACGACGCGCGCCTGGCACGCGCGCTGGAGAGCCTGCCCGAGGCCGACCTGGTGCAGCACGATGCACTGTGGCGCCAGCGCCTGGATGCCTGGCTGGCGTTCGGCGCGCGGCTGGTGCAGGTGCTGTCGGTCCTGCTCGGCGTCGGTGCCGCGCTGGTGGTCGGCAACACCGTGCGCCTGGACATCCAGGCCCGCCGCGAAGAGATCGGCGTGCTGCAGCTGCTCGGCGCCAGTGATGGCTTCATCCGCCGCCCGTTCCTGTACCTGGGTGCGTGGTATGGCCTGGGCGCCGGCGCGGTTGCGCTGGCGCTGATCGGCGCCGCCGGTGCCGCACTGCGCGTGCCGCTGGCCGAACTCTCGCGCAGCTACGGCAGCCCGTTCGTGCTGCACGGCCTGGACCTGCTGCACGGTGGCCTGGTCCTGCTCGGCACGCTGCTGCTGGGCTGGCTGGGCGCGTGGCTGGTCACCGGCCACTTCCTGCGCCAGACCCGACCGACCGAAACCTGAAACCGGCATGCAACCGCAAGCGCTGAAGCACCTTGAAGGGCCCGCGACGCGGGTGATGGTGGTCGATGGCTCGAAGCTGGTCCGCAAGCTGATCGCCGACGTCCTGCAGCGCGACCTGCCAGGCGTGGAGGTGATCGGCTGCGACAGCATCGAGGATGCGCAGCAGGCGCTGGCGCAGGGCCCGGTGGACCTGGTGACCACCTCGCTGACCCTGCGTGATGGCGACGGCCTGGCGCTGGCGCGGATGGTCCGCGAAGCGGCCGGCCAGGCCTACGTGCCGGTGATCGTGGTGTCCGGCGATGCCCAGCAGCATCTGGAGCAGCGTCGCTTCACCGAGTACGTCACCGACTATTTCGACAAGGCGCTGGGCCACGAGGCGCTGGCGACCTTCATCCGCGGCTATGTGCAGCCGCAGACCATTCCCGGCGCGACCATCCTCTACATCGAGGACAGCCGCGTGGTGGCCGAGGCCACCAAGCGCATGCTCGAACGCCAGCAGTTGAACGTGCTGCACGTGGTCAGCGCCGAAGAGGCGTTCACCCTGCTCACCGCCGAGTCGCTGGGCCGCAGCCGCCACCGCATCGACCTGGTGCTGACCGACGTCACCCTGAAGGGGGAACTGAGCGGCCGCGACGTGGTGCAGCGCGTGCGCGTGGACTTCGGCTACGGCAAGCGCCGCCTGCCGGTGCTGGTGATGACCGGCGACGGCAACCCGCACAACCAGACCGGGCTGCTGCAGTCCGGCGCCAACGACCTGGTACTCAAGCCGATCGAAGAACGGCTGCTGGTCACCAAGGTGCTGTTCCAGCTGCGCCTGGCCCGGTTGAACGATGGACCCCTGATTCGATGAAGTGGTGCAATGATTGATGAAGTAGCGGACACCCCGACGATCCAGCTGGAACCGAGCTGGAAGCAGCATGTCGGCGATTACCTCCTGCAGCCGCAGATGCGCGAGCTGTCCGGCTTCCTGCGCCAGCGCAAGGCCAGTGGCGCGGCGGTATTCCCGCCCGGCCCGCAGATCTTCGCCGCATTCGACGCCACGCCATTCGAGCAGGTGAAGGTGGTGATCCTCGGCCAGGACCCGTACCACGGCCGTGGCCAGGCGCATGGCCTGAGTTTCTCGGTGCCGCCGGGCGTGCCGGTGCCGCCGTCGCTGCTGAACATCTACAAGGAGATCGAGAGCGATCTCGGTATCCCGCGCCCGGACCACGGCTGCCTGATCCCGTGGGCGCAACGCGGCGTGCTGCTGCTCAATGCCGTGCTGACGGTGGAGGAGGGCAAGGCCGGCGCACACCAGGGCCGTGGCTGGGAGGGCTTCACCGATCACGTGGTGGACGTGCTCAACCGCGAACGCGAAGGCTTGGTGTTCATGCTCTGGGGTGCCTACGCGCAGCAGAAGGGCAAGGTCATTGATACCCGTCGCCATCGCGTTCTGAAGGCCCCGCATCCGTCGCCGCTGTCGGCCCATCGTGGCTTCCTCGGCTGCCGCCATTTCTCGATGGCCAACGAGTACCTGCAGCGTCGCGGCCAGGCCCCGATCGACTGGTCGCTGCCGCCGCGCTCGGTGCTCTGAGCGCCGGCTGGCGGCCGGGCCTGAACGCCGGACAACGTTCCCTGGCCTGAATGGGCCTCCAGAACGGCCCGTTCAGCTCCGCTTGACCGGAATCGGCCGGTTCCCGGCAGGTAATTGCTTGAATTCCAAGGGATTGTGAATCCCGAAAAGCGCGCTCGCCACTGTCATCAAATCGCGCTACGGTAGGGCTCTGTTTGGGACCAGTGTTGCATCAATAGGATGCTGGAACTTTTTCCTCCTTTAGCAGTCCAAATCCCGGACTGCTAAGATGGGTGCCTATGAGCCAGAACACCTCTACTGCCCTTGTGGCAAACAATCTCCCGATTCCCAGTGCGCTCGGTTCGCTGGACGCCTACATCGGTGCCGTGCACCAGATCCCGGTGCTGTCGGTCGATGACGAACAGGACCTGGCCCGTCGCTTCCGCGACGGCAACGATCTGGACGCCGCCCGCGAGCTGGTGCACTCGCACCTGCGCTTCGTGGTGCACGTGGCCCGCGGTTACAACGGCTACGGCCTTGCCCTGGGCGATCTGATCCAGGAAGGCAACATCGGCCTGATGAAGGCGGTCAAGCGCTTCGACCCGGAAATGGGCGTGCGCCTGGTCTCCTTCGCCGTGCACTGGATCCGTGCAGAGATGCACGAGTTCATCCTGAAGAACTGGCGCATCGTGAAGGTCGCCACCACCAAGGCGCAGCGCAAGCTGTTCTTCAACCTGCGCAAGTCGAAGACGCGCCTGGGCTGGATGAACGCGGCGGAAGTGAGCGCGGTGGCCAAGGACCTGAACGTGTCCGAGCGCGAAGTCATGGAAATGGAGTCGCGCCTGTCCGGCCGCGATATCGGTTTCGATGCGCCGACCGACGAGGACAACGAACACGCACCGCCGTCGCCGGCTGCGTTCCTGGTTGCCGATGACGAAGACCCGTCGATGGCCTACGAGCGCGAGGACAGCGAAGACAACCAGATGCAGCTGCTGCGCGAAGGCCTGGCGGAACTGGATGCCCGCTCGCGCGACATCATCCGCCGTCGCTGGCTGGACGCCGACAGCAAGGTGACGCTGCAGGAGCTGGCCGACGAGTACGGCGTGTCGGCCGAGCGCATCCGCCAGGTTGAGGCGAACGCGCTGAAGAAGATGAAGGCGCTGTTCACCGCGTAAGCGGGAAGGCGTTGGAATGAAGAAGGCCCGGCGGTGATGCCGGGCCTTTTTGTTTTTGGAGCGCATCCACGCATGGCGTGGATCAATCCTGACGCCAGGGCGGCAACTGCGCCGACCGCAGCATGCGCTGGACGCTGATTTTCACGCCGTACCACTCGGTGGCACGGTATGATCATGTCACGTGTCTTCCGCACCCGAAGCTTCAACCGCAGTACACGACGTTCTTCACTGACCGATAGAGCCTTGTGCCGCGCGGTGGTGGAAATGCGTCAAGGACTGATTGATGCAGACATAGGGGGCGGCCTTCTCAAAAAGCGAGTTGCGCTGCCGGGCCGCGGAAAGCGCGGTAGCGCCCGCGTTATTGTCGCAACCAAGGTGGGGCGCTACTGGTTCTTTCTCTTCTGCTACGAGAAGAACGCGCGCGCGACCATCAGTAGTGCGGAACGGGATGCCCTTCAGCTGTATGCGTCTGAGTTCTTGAGAATGAGCCCTGCACAGTTGGACAGGGCAGTTATCTGCGGAGAACTGCAGGAGATTTGCCATGACAAAGACGGTTGAACATAGACGTGCAAAGAGTGCGATCCTCGATGCGGTGCATGAAGGCGCGGCGGGCCTTTACGCCAGCGGCTTCATCGACAAGCGGCGCATGAGCATGTACGAGGCGCTTTGTCTGGAGCCTGTGCCCGAATACAGCAGCGCCCAGATCCGTGCACTTCGCACGTCGTTGGAACTTAGCCAGCCGGTGTTCGCAGGTGTGCTCAACACCAGCGTTTCGACGGTCCGTAGCTGGGAACAGGGCGAGAAGAAGCCGAGCGGGCCGTCGCTGAAGCTTTTGAACCTGATTGATCGGAAGGGTCTCGAAGCAGTCCTGTAAAGCAAAGGCCCGGCAATGCCGGGCCTTTGCTTTACCGTGGTATTCAATCCGCGCCATGCATGGAAGCGGGGGTGTGCCTCACCCCTCGCGTGCGATCGCGCGCCAGCCGATGTCGTTGCGGTGGAATTCGTTGGCCCAGGTCACCTTGGCCACGCCGGCATAGGCGTTCGCCTGCGCGTCGCGCACGCTGTCACCCAGTGCAGCCACGCACAGCACGCGGCCGCCGGCACTGAGCACCTGGCCCTGTGCATCCAATGCCGTACCGGCGTGGAACACCTTGGCAGTGGCCGGCACTTCATCCAGGCCGGAAATCACGTCGCCGGTGATCGGCGCTTCCGGGTACGGCTTCGCCGCCAGCACCACGCCCAGCGACGGCCGCGGATCCCACTGTGCGTCGATCTGGTCCAGGCGGCCGTCGATGGCCGCTTCCACCAGTTCGACCAGATCCGACTGCAGGCGCAGCATCACCGGCTGGGTTTCTGGATCGCCGAAGCGCACGTTGAACTCGATCACCTTCGGCGCGCCGCTGGCGTCGATCATCAGGCCGGCATAGAGGAAGCCGGTGAACGGGATCCCGTCGGCGATCATGCCTTGCACGGTCGGGTTCACCACGTCGCGCATCACGCGGGCATGCACTTCCGGCGTGACCACCGGGGCCGGCGAATACGCGCCCATGCCGCCGGTGTTCGGACCGGTGTCGCCGTCGCCGACGCGCTTGTGGTCCTGCGAAGTGGCCATCGGCAGCGCGTGCACGCCGTCCACCATCGAAATGAAGCTGGCTTCCTCGCCATCGAGGAACTCTTCGATCACCACGCGCGCACCGGCATCGCCGAAGGCGTTGCCCGACAGCATGTCACGCACCGCGTCTTCGGCTTCGGCCAGGGTCATCGCCACGATCACGCCCTTGCCGGCGGCCAGGCCATCGGCCTTGACCACGATCGGGGCGCCCTTCTCGCGCACATAGGCCAGCGCGGCATCCACCTCGGTGTGCACGGCGTAGAACGCGGTGGGGATGTTGTGGCGGGCCAGGAAGTCCTTGGCGTAGGCCTTGCTGCCTTCCAGCTGCGCGGCGGCGGCGGTCGGCCCGAAGATGCGCAGGCCGGCGGCGCGGAAGCGGTCGACCACGCCGGCCACCAGCGGTACTTCCGGGCCGACCACGGTCAGCGCCACGCCTTCGGCCTGGGCCAGCGCCAGCAGGCCGTCGATGTCGGTCACTTTCACCGCCACGTTGCGGCACTTGTCTTCGCTGGCGGTGCCGGCGTTGCCGGGCGCCACGATCACTTCGGTGACACGGGAGGACTGGGCCAGCTTCCATGCCAGGGCGTGTTCGCGGCCGCCAGAGCCGATGACGAGGATCTTCATGGGACAGGGTTCTCGGGTACGGAAGAGATAAGCCGGGCAGAGCCCGGCTTCGTGATGCGGATCAGTGGCGGAAGTGGCGCACGCCGGTGAACACCATCGCCAGGCCATGTTCGTCGGCGGCGGCGATCACTTCGGCATCGCGCATCGAACCGCCCGGCTGGATGACCGCCTTGATGCCGGCGGCAGCAGCGGCGTCGATGCCGTCGCGGAACGGGAAGAACGCATCGGAAGCCATCACCGAACCCTCGACCACCAGGTTTGCATCGGCCGCCTTGATGCCGGCGATGCGCGCGGAATAGACGCGGCTCATCTGCCCGGCGCCCACGCCAATCGTGCGGTTGTCCTTGGCGTACACAATCGCGTTGGACTTCACGAACTTGGCCACCTTCCAGGCGAACAGCAGGTCGGTGAACTGCTTGTCGGTCGGTGCCAGCTTGCTGACCACCTTCAGTTCGTCGCGGGTCATGCCGCGGTTGTCCGAGGACTGCAGCAGCAGGCCCGAGCCGACGCGCTTGCTGTCGAAGTTGTTCAGGCCATCACCGTGCGGGATGCGCAGCACGCGCACGTTGGCCTTCTTCTGTGCGTATTCCAGCGCGGCCGGCTCGTAATCCGGGGCAATCAGCACCTCAACGAACTGGCGGTCGAGGATGACCTTTGCAGTGGCGGCGTCCAGCGGCTTGTTGAAGGCGATGATGCCGCCGAAGGCGCTGGTCGGGTCGGTGGCGTAGGCCAGCTCGTAGGCATCGCCGTTGCCGGCGCCAACCGCCACGCCGCACGGATTGGCGTGCTTGACGATGACGCAGGCCGGCGTATCGAACTGGCGCACGCATTCCCACGCCGCATCGGCGTCGGCCAGGTTGTTGTAGCTCAGTTCCTTGCCCTGCAGCTGCTGGAAGGTGGCCAGCGTGCCCGGCACCGGGTACAGGTCGCGGTAGAACGCGCCGCTCTGGTGCGGGTTCTCGCCGTAGCGCAGATCCATCACCTTCACGAAGGTGGAGTTCATCTGTGCCGGGTACTCGGCACGCACCGGCACGGCGGCGTCGGTGGCGGTGACCGCCGACAGGTAGTTGCTGATCGCCGCGTCGTACTGGGCGACGCGGTTGAACGCGGCCACCGAGAACGCGAAGCGGGTGGCGGCCGACAGTTGGCCGTTGTTGGCCGCCAGCGAGGCCAGCAGTTCGGCGTACTGCGACGGATCGGTTGCCACTGCCACGCGGGCGAAGTTCTTGGCTGCCGAACGCAGCATGGCCGGGCCGCCGATGTCGATGTTCTCGACCGCGTCGGCCAGCGTGCAGTCGGCCTTGGCGGTGACCGATTCGAACGGATACAGGTTCAGCACCAGCAGGTCGATGGCGCCGATGCCGTGCTCAGCCATCACCGCATCATCCAGGCCCGAACGGCCGAGCAGGCCGCCGTGCACCATCGGGTGCAGGGTCTTGACCCGGCCGTCCATCATTTCCGGGAAACCGGTGACGTCGGCCACGTCCTTCACGGCCAGGCCCGCATCGCGGATCGCCTTGGCGGTGCCGCCGGTGGACAGCAGCTCCACGCCGCGTGCCGCCAGCGCAGTGGCCAGCTCGACCAGACCGGTCTTGTCGGAAACGGAGAGGAGGGCCCGGCGGACGGGCAACAGATCAGCAGTCATGGGACAGAATCGGCAGCGGAGCGGGGCCGATATTGTAGGCGGTGGGGGCCGGTGGCGGGCGCTGGAAGGGGTAATTTGCCGTGGCGATCGACGCAAGGCCGGGTCGGGCACACCGATCCGGCCCGATCCGGGGGCTGGCCTGCGGACCAGAGCAGGGTTGCCGGAATCTGCCAACGATGGGGTAGGCTGTGCCCGCACTGCCAAGGATCAGCGGGTACGGATCATGTCGATCTATGCATTGAAAGGACGTTTCCAGGACCTGTTGCGTCCAGCCGTACGCCGTCTGTACCGCAGGGGGATCACTGCCAATACGGTGACCGTGGCCGCTGCCGTGGTCTCGCTGCTGGTGGCCGCCGCCGTCTGGTGCTGCGCGCCGGCCCAGCCCCTGCTGTACCTGCTGCTGCCGCTGTGGATGCTGCTGCGCATGGCGCTCAACGCGATGGATGGCATGCTGGCCCGCGAGTTCGGCCAGCAGTCGCGGCTGGGCGCCTATCTGAACGAGCTGTGCGATGTGATTGCCGATGCGGCGCTGTACCTGAGCCTGCTCAGCATGCCGGGCGTGCGCCCCGAGATGCTGTGGCTGCTGGCCTGGACCGCGGCCCTGAGCGAGTACGCCGGGGTGCTGGGGCTGATGGTCGGTGCCAGCCGCCGCTATGACGGCCCGATGGGCAAGAGCGATCGCGCGTTCGTGATCGGTGCGCTGGGCCTGCTGCTGGCGTTTGAGTGGGTTGGCGCGATGACGGTCACTGGCGTGGCCGCGGTCATGGCGGTGCTGTGCGTGCTGACGATGGTCAACCGCGTCCGTCGGGGACTGCGGGAAGCAGCGGTTTCGCCGAATTAATCAAGCAGATACAAAAAGACAATCAGGAGATTGCATGCGTCAGGCGCAGGAACGGGAATTCCACAGCTTCGACCAGGTACCGCTGTTCTACCGGTACTGGGCGGGCACCACCGCAACGCCGGCCACCAAGGCCATCGTGCTGCTGCACCGCGGCCATGAGCACTCCGGCCGGGTCACCCACCTGGTCGATGAGCTGGACCTGCCCGACACCGCCTTCTTCGCCTGGGACGCGCGCGGCAATGGCCGTTCGCCGGGCGCACGCGGCGATGCACCGGGCTTCCCGGCGCTGGTGCGTGATCTGGACAGTTTCATCGCCCACATCGGCGCCGAGCACGGCATTGCGGTGGAAGACATCGTGGTGATCGCGCAGAGCGTAGGGGCGGTGGTCGCCGCGACCTGGGTGCACGACTACGCACCACGCCTGCGCGCGCTGGTGATGGCTTCGCCGGCGTTCAAGGTGAAGCTGTACGTGCCGTTCGCACGCCCGGGCCTGGCGCTGATGCAGAAGCTGCGCGGCAATTTCTTCGTCAACAGCTACGTCAAGCCGCAGTGGCTGACCCATGACCCGGGGCGGGTGGAAAGCTATCGCACCGACCCGCTGATCACCCGGCCGATTTCGGTGCGCGTGCTGCTGGGCCTGTACGAGGCGGCCGACCGCATCGTGGCCGATGCGCAGGCGATCAGCGTACCGGTGCAGCTGCTGGTGTCCGGCTCGGATTTCGTCGTGCACCGTGGCCCGCAGGACCGCTTCTACGAGCGCCTGTCCAGCCCGATCAAGGAGCGTGTGCATCTGCCGGGCTTCTTCCACGACACGCTGGGCGAGCGCGATCGTGCACCAGCACTGGCGCGCATCCGCAGCTTCATCCAGGCGCGTTTTGCCGAGCCGCTGCGCGAGCTGTCACGGCGCGACGCGCACCGTCACGGGCCAACCTTCGAAGAATCCGAGATCCTGGCCTGGCCACCGGAGCGCAACAGCCTGGCCGACCTGCGCTGGCGCGTGGTGCGTGGCGGCCTGCGCTTCGGCGGCACGCTGTCCGAAGGCATCGCGCTGGGCCTGCGGACCGGTTTCGATTCCGGTAGCACGCTGGACTACATCTACCGGAATGAGGCGCGCGGCAAGGGCCCATTGGGGCGGATGGTCGACCGCAACTACCTGGATGCAATCGGCTGGCGTGGCATCCGCGTGCGCGGCCAGCACCTGCAGGAACTGCTGCGCGACGCTGCCCAGCGCCTGCGCGGGCAGGGCACGCCGGTGCGTGTGCTGGACGTGGCCGCCGGCCATGGCCGGTATGTGCTGGAAGCGCTGGGCCAGGGCGAACAGCGCGCCGACCGTATCGTGCTGCGTGATTTCAGCGATCTGAACGTGACCCAGGGCCAAGCGTTGATCGAGCGCCTCGGTGCGGCCGACATCGCCTGCTTCGAGCAGGGTGATGCGTTCGATCCGGCGCAACTGGCCAAGGTCGATCCAGCACCGACACTGGCGGTGGTCTCGGGCCTGTACGAACTGTTCCCCGACAACGACGCCGTGCTGCGCTCGCTGCAGGGTATCGCCGCAACGGTGCCGGCGGGCGGCTACCTGGCTTACACCGGCCAGCCCTGGCACCCGCAGCTGGAATTCATCGCGCGCGCCTTGACCAGCCATCGCGGTGGCGCGGCGTGGGTGATGCGCCGCCGTACCCAGCAGGAGATGGATGAGCTGGTGCGCCTCGCCGGCTTCGAGAAGGTGGCGCAGCGCATCGACGACTTCGGCATCTTCACCGTGTCGCTGGCGCGCCGGACCGCGTGATGGCGACGCTCGCCGCAACCCCGCTGGCCGCGGAAGGGCGCCCCTGGCGGCGCGCCCTGCTGTGGCTGGCCCTGCTGGGTCCGTTCTTCTTCGCCAGCTATGGCTTCGCCAACTGGATGGCCGGCCGCCACGCCACCCTGCCGGTGATGGCGTTCGCGTGGGAGACACGCATCCCGTTCGTGCCGTGGACGATCGTGCCGTACTGGTCGATCGACCTGTTCTACGCGATCTCGTTCTTCCTGTGCCGGCAACGGCTGGAACTGGACCGGCATGCGCTGCGGCTGTTCAGTGCGCAGGTCATCGCGGTTACCTGTTTTCTGCTGTGGCCGCTGCGCTTCAGCTTCGAACGGCCGGAGATCGGCGGCGTGTTTGGCTGGTTGTTCGACGTGCTGCTGGGCTTCGACAAGCCGTTCAACCAGGCGCCGTCGCTGCACATCGTGCTGCTGATCGTGTTGTGGGTGAAGTTCGCGCAGTATCTGCACGGGGTGTGGCGCGGTGTACTGCATCTGTGGGCGCTGCTGATCGGCGTCTCGGTGCTGACCACGTTCCAGCATCATTTCATCGATATCCCGACCGGCCTGCTGGCCGGTTGGCTGTGCGTCTGGCTGTGGCCGGAGCAGGGCACGCCACCGTTGCGGGCCTGGCACACCGCGCGTGATGCCAAACGTTGGCGATTGGCAGCGCTGTACCTGCTGGGGGCCGCTGTATTGCTGGTGCCGGTGGTGCTTCTGCGTGGCGCCGCGTTGTGGCTGCTGTGGCCGGTGGTGTCGTTGCTGCTGGTGGCGCTGGCCTATGCCGGGCTGGGTACGGCGGTGTTCCAGAAGCGCGCCGATGGTCGCCTGACCATGGCCGCGCGCTGGCTGCTGGCGCCGTACCTGGGCGCAGCCTGGATCAACTCGCGGCTGTGGACGCGGCGCGCGCCGCAGCCAGTGCCGGTGATGGATGGCGTGTGGCTGGGGCGCATTCCCTGCGCGGCCTTGCCGGCACCCTTGGTGGGCGTGGTCGATGCCTGTGCCGAGCTGTCCTGCCGCGCGCCGGGCGCCGCGTATGCCAGCGTGCCGATGCTGGACCTGGTGGTCCCTGCACCGGAACAGCTGCGCGAAGCGGCCGAGGCCATCGAGCGCCTGCATGCGCACGGACCGTTGCTGGTGTGCTGCGCGCTGGGCTATTCGCGCAGCGCCGCCAGCGTGGCCACCTGGCTGCTGCGCAGTGGTCGTGCGGCCGATGCGGACGCGGCGGTGGCGATCGTGCGTGCTGCGCGCCCTGGCATCGTGCTGGGTACGGCCCATCTGCGTGCCATCACCGACGCGGCAGGAGTGCGCGCATGAGCACGGTTCCCGATCTGGCGACCATGCAGCTGCTGCTGCGGCAGGGGCGTTGGCCGGCATGCCTGTCGCTGGGGCTGCTGCTGGTGGCATTGCTGCTGCTCGGCACCGAGCCGGGCCTGGCGATGATCGCTGCAGGGTTGCTGCTGGCCAGCATGTCTGCAGGGGTGGCCCAGACGTACCACGCGTGGCGGGTTGCGCTGGACGCCAGCCTGCTGCAGCTGCTGCGCGATGAGCGTATGGACGGCGATGCCGCCGCGCGCCGCACTGATCAGCTGCTGCAGGACAGCGGCCTGCGCCGCGCGTCGCCCGAGGCGCCCCTGCGGGGCTGGGACGCGCGCTGGGTCGGCATGCGTCGCCTGCTGCTGCGCCAGTACCTGCTGACAGCGGTGCAGTTCGCACTGCTGGTGCTGGCCGTGTTGTGGCCGCAGACGTGAACGGGAGGGACCAATGTTCGCCGAACTGATTGCCCGCGCCTGCAGTGGTGCGATCCATGTAGTGACCGGCGCACGCGCGCTGTGGATCGGTTGCGCGCCGTCCAGCGAGCGCCGTGTGTACTACGGCAACCACGCCAGCCATGGCGACTTCGTGCTGATCTGGTCGTCGATGCCGCCTGCGTTGCGGCGCCAGGTGCGGCCAGTTGCCGCGGCCGAATACTGGCAGCGCGACGGCCTGCGTCGCTACCTGATCGATGCGGTGTTCAACGGCGTGCTGGTCGAGCGCGAGGCCGGCCATCGCCAGCAGGATCCGCTGCAGGCCCTGCGTGACGCGGTGGACGAAGACTGCTCGCTGATCCTGTTTCCGGAAGGTACCCGCAACGTGGGCGATGAGCCGCTGCTGCCGTTCAAGAGCGGCATCTATCATCTGGCACGGCAACGGCCGGAGCTGGAATTCGTGCCGGTGTGGATCGACAACCTGAAGCGGGTGATGCCCAAGGGCCGGTTCCTGCCGCTGCCGCTGCTGTGCACGGCCACCTTCGGTACGCCGCTGCGGCTGCAGGCCGACGAGGACAAGGCGGCCTTCCTGGCCCGCAGCCGGCAGGCGCTGCTGGACCTGGCGCCGAACGGGGGGCGCGCATGAGTTTCCTGATCGATGTGTCCGGCGACCTGGCAGCGCAGAGCGTGGGCCAGCAGACCGGCCTGCTGTTCGCTGGCGTCGGTGCGGTGCTGGTACTGGCCACGTTGGTGGCCGAAACGCTGCGATGGCGCCAGCGCGGCCGGCCCAGCGCGGTCATCGCCAACCTGGTGTCGCGCATCCGCGCGTGGTGGGTAATGGCGATCGTGGTCGGGCTGGCGCTGTTCTTCGGCCGCGCCGGGGTGATCGTGCTGTTCGCGATCATCTCGCTGTTCGCACTGCGCGAGTTCATCACCCTGGCGCCGACCCGCTCAGGCGATTACTACGCGCTGCTGGCCGCGTTCTACATCGTGCTGCCGTGGCAGTACTACCTGGTGTGGATCGACTGGTACGGCATGTACACGCTGCTGATTCCGGTCTACGCGTTCCTGTTCCTGCCGATCCTGTCGACCATCGGCGGCGACACAACGCACTACCTGGAGCGGACCGCTAAGGTGCAGTGGGGGCTGATGATCTGCGTGTTCTGCATTTCGCATGTGCCGCTGCTGCTGAACCTGCACGTGCCGGGCCATGACCCCTCGCGCAACGTGCTGCTGTTTGCTTTCCTGGTGATCGTGGTGCAGTCCTCGGACGTGCTGCAGTACATCTGGGGCAAGTTGTTGGGCAAGCACCTGATCGCGCCGAAGCTGTCGCCGTCGAAGACGGTGGAGGGCTTCGTCGGCGGCGTGCTGAGTGCCAGCGCACTGGGCGCGGCGCTGTGGTGGATCACCCCGTTCACGCCGCTGCAGGCGTTCGGCCTGTCGCTGCTGATCAACCTGATGGGGTTCTGGGGCGGCCTGGTGATGTCGGCGATCAAGCGTGACCGGGGCATCAAGGACTGGGGCCACATGATCGAGGGCCATGGCGGCATGCTCGACCGGCTGGATTCGGTGTGCTTCGCCGCGCCGGTGTTCTTCCACGTGGTGCGGTATTACTGGAAGGCGGGCGGCGGCGGTTGATTCTGCCGGTTTCCATCCACGCATGGCGCGGTTCTACCGGTAGTGCCGGCCGCTGGCCGGCAACTGCAACATCCTGCCACCGTTCGTGGGGTTGCCGGCCAGCGGCCGGCACTACCCGTGCGCGTTTACGCGCTGATGCCGTATTCCTTCAGCTTCTTGCGCAGGGTGGCACGGTGGATGCCCAGCATCGCGGCGGCGCGGCTCTGGTTGCCTTCGCAGTGGTTGAGCACTTCCACGAACAGCGGGATCTCCATCTCGCGCAGCACGATCTCGTAGACATCGTCCGCATCGCAGCCATCGAGGTCACGCAGGTAACGGCGCACGGATTGGGCGACATGTTCACGCAGCGGTGGCCGGGGAGCGCCACGACTGTTGTCAGGACGAGAGAGGACAGCGTTCAAGGGGGTTCCCGATTCGGTGGGCCCGTGCGCGCGGTGCGCGCGGCCGGACGAGGTGGTGGCGGCCAGTCTAGCGCGAGCGTGCCCGGCCTGCCACGGCCGGTCGCCTTTTCACGTTCAGAGGAAGTCGAAGGTGAATGCGACGGTGGATGCGGCGGGCTCCTGCACACGGAAGGCGACGCGCGCGCTCTGGCCCGGTTCCAGCAGGGCGGCGCCGGGGTTCTCGCCCAGGTACTGCGCAGGCGTGAACACACCGCTGCCGATCACCCGGCCATCAGCATCGGACAGTGACAGGCGCAGGTCCGGCCAGGCCTGTGCCCAGCGTGCGTCGTTGCGGATGCTGGCCTGCACCTGCAGCACGCCGGCCTGCCCGGGCAGCGGCCGGATCTCGCGGCTGGTCATGGTGAAGGCGGTGGGTTCATGCCAGGCCGGCAGGCTGCAGCGCAGGAGGCCGCAGAGCGTGCCCAGCCAAGCACGGTTGCCGGCGTCGGCGGCCAGCCGCGCACGGTCGGCCAGCACGCTCTGCAGCACCAGCAGCAGCGCCAGCCCTGCAACCAGCAGCCAGTGCCAGCGCGGTGCCGGCAGGCTGCGGGGGCGCGCACTGCCAAGGAAACTCGGCGCGTCAACGGCGGTCGTCGTCGCCGGCACTGCAACCGGTGCCGACGCGATGGCCGCAATGTCATCAACGATGACAGGCGCATCGTCGTGCTGCATCTCCGCCGCCACATGCGCCGCTTCGGCGGGCCCGGCTGGCACCTGCATGGCAGGCGACGCGTGTTCTTCCGGTTCCTGCGTGCGCGCATCGGTCGCAGGCACGGGCGAACCTTCCGGGGCGGTGCGCAGGAAGGTTGCCAGAGGGCGTCGCGGTGGGTTCGGCTCGGACATGCTCAGGGTGCGGGCTCGGATCCAGCAGTCATTCAACCACGATCAGGCGCGGCGCACGCCGGTGATGCGCATCCAGTCGCCATCCTGGGTCGCCTGCAGGTCGTCGAACCATTCCGCATAGCGCTGCAGCAGTTCACCTTCCTGGCCGTGCAGGATGCCGGACAGGGCAATACGGCCGCCGGCAGCCACGCGCGCGGCCAGCAGCTCGGCCAACGCGTCCAGTGCCGAGGCGAGGATGTTGGCGACCACGATCGGGTAGGTGGCGACCGGTTCGTCCGGCGGCAGGTACACGTGCATGCGCGCCTGTTCGCCGTTGCGCTCGGCATTGTCGGTGGTGGCGACCAGGGCCTGCGGATCGTTGTCCACGCCGATGGCCTCAGCGGCGCCCAGCTTCAGCGCGGCAAGCGCAAGGATGCCGGAGCCGCAGCCGAAGTCGAGCACGCGCTGGCCCTGCAGCAGGCCATCCACGGCCAGCTGGTCCAGCCAGCGCAGGCAGAGCGCGGTGGTCGGGTGGGTGCCCGAGCCGAACGCCAGGCCCGGGTCCAGCCGCACCACGGCGGCGTCGGCAGCCTGTGCGGCCTCCGGCAGTTCATGGTTCCACGGCACGATCCAGGTGCGGCTGCCGAAAGCCATCGGCTGGAACTGGTCCAGCCAGGCGCGTTCCCAGTCCTCGTCCTCGACCGCGCGGAAACTGCCGCTGCTCCAGTCCAGTTCCGGGTCGAACGCCTCCAGCGCGGCCAGCAGCAGCAACGCGTTGCTGTCGGCGGGAAACAGTGCGCTCAGCACCAGGGTGTCCCATAGCGGGGTCTCGCCCACGCCCGGCTCGAGAATGGCCTGTTCGTTGCTGGTATCGGCCTCGGCATCAAGCAGCGTGACGGCCAGTGCGCCGACATCCTCCAGCGCATTCTCATAGCGGGGCTGGGTAGCTTCGGTGCAACGCAGGGTCAGTTCCAGGAACGGCATGGCGGTGGGGGCAATCGCGGGAAAGGGGGCCATGCTAGACCATCGGAGCGTCTCCGTATTGCCTGAGATGCCGCTCGGAGATGAACGGAACCGATTCAGACAGGCCTGGCGGGCCTTGCTAAACTTGGTGCTTTCCTGTGCGCCATGAACGTTCACTGCCGCCAATGGCCTTTGCTCCGACCCTGAAAACCTGGTTGCTCGTACTGCCGGCGGTGGCCGTGCTGGGCGTGGCCGGGTATCGGGCCAGCGGCCATGCCGGGTCGGTACCGGTGACCGCAGGCGAACTGCCGACGGCGCAGGTTGCGTCGGACGATGCGGCGCCCCTGCCGGTCGTGCCGGAAGCGTTGGCGCGTCGCCTGGCGGCGTTCGAGCGCGGCAACGCGCTGCCTTCGGGCCTGCCGCTGGACCTGCGCGCGGACATCGAGGATGCCACCGATCTGTACGCCTACGCGCAGCGCCTGCGCGTGCAGGCCGACGACGGCAATCACGAGGCGCGCTGGATGCTCAGCCGGGTCTACGACTACTGCGCGCAGTACGCCATCGATCCGGGCGGTTATCGGTTGGACAACAATGTGCTGGCCGGGCTGGGCCTGACCGCTGCACCGGCGATGGTGCAGGCGCGCGAGCGCGTGGCGCAGCGCTGTGGCGGCTTCGTGCCGGGCGACAAGCTGGGGTCCGCGCTGGTGCTGGCCGAGCGCCGCAAGGCAGCCACGCAGGGCAACCTCGCAGCGGAAGCATCGCTGTTTGCCGAAGGCGAGCCGCTGAATGACAGCTCCGAGTACCGCCGTGACCTGGTCGAGCGGGTGCGCACATCGCGCGATCCGGAGGCCTTCATGGCCATTGCACCGGGCATGGGCGTGCGCGCGGCGGGCGACCAGGCGCTCACTGGCCTGGTGGCGGGTGAACAGCTCAGTGAACTGGCGTGGCGGGTTGCGGCCTGCGAGCTCGGTCTACCGTGTGGTGCCGACAGCGTGCTGGTCAACAGTTTTTGTGCGAATGGAGGGATCTGTTCGCAGGATGGGACGCAGGATTTCCGGGATTTCGTGTATGACGCTGCGGTTTCGCGGCAAGGTGCGGGGAAAATGAAGCAGTGGATCAAGCGATTGGTTGGCAAGAGGGGCGGGCAATGAACTACCGTCGATTCCTGCATGGGGCCAAGTTCTGGTTCTGGGTGGCACTGTTCGTGGCCTATTCGGCCGGCGCGGTCGGGCTGTTGATGATCGACACCTATGAAGATCGTTACCGGCATCTGTCGAAAGTGGAACTGACCACGGTGAAGGCGCAGGAAGATGTGCGCCGCGTGGGTGCCAGCCAGGTCGCTGCGGTCTATCGCGCGCAGAGCGGCATGCCGTTCGCATCGTTGCCGGCAGGCAGTACCTTCCAGGTGGTGTGGCCCGATGGGTCCACCGAGACGATGGTGATCGTCGACCCGAGCTCGCCCAATGGTGTACGCCCGCTGGCGAATTCGCAGATCCCGGCCGAAGCTGCCGACAAGCGCTGATGCACCTGCTGCAGAGCCGAGCCCACGCTCGGCTCTACGGCAATGGAAAAAGGGCGGGGATATCCCCGCCCTTTTCATGTCCAGTACCTGCTGCCGATCAGGTCAGTGCGATCGGCTTGTTCTTGCGCTCGGCAAGACGCTTTTCCAGGTAGTGGATGTTCTGGCCACCGGCCTGGAAGCCCTTGTCGCGCATGATCCGCTGCTGCAGGGCGATGTTGGTCTTGATGCCGTCGACCACCATCTCGCTCAGCGCCACCCGCATGCGGGCGATGGCGGTTTCGCGGTCCGGGCCGTGCACGATCAGCTTGCCGATCATCGAGTCGTAGTTCGACGGCACGCGGTAGCCACTGTAGATGTGGGTATCCACGCGCACGCCGGGGCCACCCGGCGGATGGAAGCCGGTGATGGTGCCCGGGCTGGGCACGAAGGTCTCGGCGTCTTCGGCGTTGATGCGGCACTCGATCGCGTGGCCGGTCAGCACCACGTCGCTCTGCTTGATCGACAGCTTCTGGCCGGCGGCGATCTTCAGCTGCTCGGCCACCAGGTCGATGCCGGTGACCATTTCGGTGACCGGATGTTCCACCTGGATGCGGGTGTTCATCTCGATGAAGTAGAAGCGGCCGTCTTCGTACAGGAACTCGAAGGTGCCGGCGCCGCGGTAGCCGATGCGCACGCAGGCTTCGGTGCAGACCTTGCCGATCTGCTCGCGCTGTTCGGCGGTGATGCCCGGTGCCGGCGCTTCTTCCACCACCTTCTGGTGGCGGCGCTGCATCGAGCAGTCGCGCTCACCCAGGTGGATGGCGTTGCCCTGGCCGTCGGCCAGCACCTGGATTTCCACGTGGCGCGGGTTCTCCAGGAACTTCTCCATGTAGACCTCGCCATTGCCGAACGCGGCCTTGGCCTCGCTCTTGGTGGTTTCGATCGAGGTCTTCAACGAGGCCTCGGCATGCACCACGCGCATGCCGCGACCGCCACCGCCACCGGCCGCCTTGATGATGACCGGGTAGCCGATCTCACGGGCGATCTTGGTGTTGGCGACGATGTCATCGCCCAGCGGGCCGCCCGAACCGGGCACGCACGGCACGCCGGCCGACTTCATCGCGCGGATGGCTTCGACCTTGTCGCCCATCATGCGGATGGTGTCGGCCTTGGGGCCGATGAAGATGAAGCCGGATTCTTCCACGCGCTCGGCGAAGTCGGCGTTCTCCGACAGGAAGCCGTAACCGGGATGGATCGCCTGCGCGTCAGTGACTTCAGCCGCGGCGATCAGCGCCGGAATGTTGAGGTAGCTCTGCGGCGACGGCGCCGGGCCGATGCAGACCGACTCGTCGGCCATGGCCACATGCTTGAGGTTGCGGTCGACCGTGGAATGCACGGCCACCGTGCGGATGCCGAGGGTGTGGCACGCGCGCAGGATGCGCAGCGCGATCTCCCCTCGGTTGGCGATGACGACTTTGTCGAGCATGGCGTGCCCCTCAGCCGATCACGAACAGCGGCTGGTCGAATTCCACCGGCTGGCCGTTCTCGCCGAGGATGGCGACGATGGTGCCGGACGTGTCGGCTTCGATCGGGTTGAACATCTTCATTGCTTCGATGATGGCCAGGGTCTCGCCTTCCTTGACCTGCTGCCCAACGGTGACGAAGGCCGGCTTGTCCGGGGCGGACGACGCGTAGAAGGTGCCGACCATCGGCGAGCGCAGCACGTGGCCTTCCGGCAGTGCCGGGCCCGGCTTGGCGGTACCGCCGGTGGAGGCTTCGGTCGGCGACTGCATCGGCATTGCCTGCGGTGCCGGGGCGGCCGGAGCGGCGTACACCGGGGCGGCGACCGGAGCGGCATAGCCGGCCACCGGGGCACGCGACAGGCGCACCGACTCTTCGCCTTCCTTGATTTCGATTTCAGCCAGGTTCGACTCTTCCAGCAGGTCGATCAGCTTCTTGATTTTGCGCAGATCCATGAGGGCCTCTTTGGTTTCTATCTAGGTGAGGAGAGCGCCGTGGGCGCCCGGGTCGACAATCAGGTGGCGGATACCCGCAGCAGCGCCGCGTCCATCGCGTAGCGGTAGCTGTCGGCACCGAAGCCGCACACCACGCCCACCGCCTTGTCACTGAAGTAGCTGTGCTGGCGGAACGGTTCGCGGGTATGCGGGTTGGACAGGTGGATCTCGATGAACGGCACCGCCACCGCGGCCAGCGCATCGCGCAGGGCGACCGAGGTGTGGGTGAAGGCGGCGGGGTTGATCAGGATGAAAGCGGTTCCGTCGTCGCGTGCGGCCTGCACGCGGTCCACCAGCACGTGCTCGGCATTGGACTGCAGGCTCTCCACCGCGTGCCCGGCGGCCGATGCCTGGCTGGCCAGGGCCTGGTCGATGTCGGCCAGCGTGGTGTGGCCGTAGACCTCCGGCTCGCGTGTGCCGAGCAGGTTGAGGTTGGGGCCGTGCAGGACCAGCAGCTTCGCCATGGGATCCGGAAGACGGGAAAGGGCGGCAGTCTGGCGGAACCGGCGGATGCTGTCCAGTTCGGCGAAGTTTGCAGCGTTTCAATCGAACGTTTGAAATCTGCCGGAGCGCTTGTGGCCGTATGGCGGGCGCTGGATCAAGGCGCGCTGAATGGCTCGCAGGCCGGGGATGCATGCACGTAGGCCGACGATGGCGGCAGGCATGGGCAGGGCTGATGCTGTCATGGGTGGTGCTGCAGTAGATCCACGCCACGCGCGGATGAGGCCACCATTCAATAGATCCACGCGATGCGTGGATGGAGGACGTTCGGTACGTAGCACGCTACGCACCCACCGAGGGGCAGCCCAAGGTGCGCCGCACGCCACCCACTGCCCCCCGCCACGCCCCCGCTCACGTCTCCAGCGGCACCGTCGGCACCACGTTCGGGAACACCTCTTCCAGCGGTTCCCGTTCTCCAGGCTTCGGTGCCGGCCAGTTGTAGGCATTCACCGGCTGCGCGCGGTTTACCCACAACGCGTAATACAGGTGGTCGGCGCGGCCATCACCGGTATTGGGGTGGATCAGGATGGTCAGGCCCAGGCTGTTGAGCTGCAGCCAAGGCACCAGCACCGGCAGCAGGTCGTTGGTGAAGCCGAAGTAGAACGACGGGGTGACGTGCGGCCCGCGTGGTTCCAGGTTCCAGTTGCCCAGCTCCACCGGGAAGCGCTCGGCCGTCCAGCGCCGCAGCAGCGCAGCCTTCTCGAAGCTGTCCTCGTCGAAGTAGATGTGCGCGTGATAGCTCTTGATGTCGGTGTAGGCGCGTGGGGTCACGGGCAGGGTGGCCTCGCCGGGACGCACGCTGGCCGGGCGCGGGGTCGGTTCGCTGGCCGTGGCCTGGCCCCAGGGGCTGTGCCCTTCCGGTGCTGGCGGCACGATGGCACGGAAGCCGGGGCGGCCAGGCTCGGTGGTGTTCACCGCGTCGTTGCCGCGCGGTGCTGCGGCGGCGGTCGAGGCACTGGCCAGGCCGCCAGCGGCCAGACCCGCCGAAGCGATCAGGCGGCGCCGTGCCGGCGAAAGCAGGTCGGCCCAGTGGGCGTCATCATCGCCGGCGTCGGTGAGGGTCTGCGGGTCCGGGTGCATGAAGGGCTCCGTGGCGGCATCGTGTGGGCAGGCAAGCACGCTCGGGCACCCGCATCCACAGCGTCCAATAAGCAGGGGGCATCACCTCATGCAGGTGCGCCCCGTTGTCGTTGAGCGTGGCCGCTGGGCGGGCTAGGGTGCAGGTCTGCCGCCCCGGAGCCCTTCCATGATCTCGCCCGATGCCGACACACAGCAAAAGCGCGCGTTCTTCCGCCAGCTGCACGCGCAGGGTTGCTTCGTGCTGCCCAACCCATGGGATGTGGGCAGTGCCCGCTACCTGCAGCGGCAGGGCTTCCAGGCACTGGCCACCACCAGTGCCGGCTGCGCCTGGAGCGAAGGACGGCCGGACGGAGCGGTTTCGCTGCAGGCCACGCTGGCGCATCTGCGCGTGATGGTGGCAGCGACCCCATTGCCGTTGAATGCCGACTTCGGTGATGGCTTCGGCGTCACGCCGCAGGCGGTGCAGGAGGCGGTGGCCGCGGCGATCGACACCGGCATTGCGGCATTGTCGATCGAGGATGCCAGCGGCGTGGCCGATGCACCGCTGCGTCCGATCGACCAGGCGGTCGAGCGCCTGCGCGCTGCCCGTGCAGCCATCGACCGCGCGGGTGGCGACGTGCTGCTGGTCGGCCGCGCCGAGAACTTCTTCGTTGGCGTGCCGGATCTGCAGGACACCCTGCAGCGCCTGCGTGCCTACGCAGAGGCCGGTGCCGACGTGCTGTATGCACCTGGCATCAGCACGCGCGAGCAGATCAGCGCGGTGGTCGCCGCTGCCGGGTCGAAGCCGGTGAACCTGCTGGTCGGTGGACCGACACCGCTGCGCCTGCAGGACATTGCCGCGCTCGGCATTCGCCGGATCAGCCTGGGCGGCGCACTCGCCCGTGCCGCGTGGGGCGGGCTGATGCAGGCGACCCAGCCGATCGTGCAGGACGGACGCTTCGATGGGCTGCAGCAGGCGGCCTCCGGGGCTGCCTTGAACGCGCTGTTCCGCTAGATCCACGCCGTGCAAGGCGGGAGGGGCCGGCGACTACAGCGCCTCGATCTCCCGCTTGGGTAAGGTCACGTCGGGTTCCAGCGCCGGCAGCAGTTGGCGAAGCAGGTTTGGATTGCCCTGCAGCCCGGTGCCATCCAGATACGTCCAGCCGGAACCACCAACGCGGCGCACGGCCACCATGAACGTGGTGCTGCGCATTGGGGTTTCACGCACCCGTATCAGGGATTGGCGTGGCACGAAGCAGACTTCTTCCTCTCCGGCAGCATAGGTCCGGGTCGGCACACCTACATCTTCGCTGATGACCACTACACCGGCGTTGTGCTGCTTCTTCAACGCATCACGGGTGAGCGCCTGGAAGGCGTCATCGCCGCCGGCCAGTCGCTTGAGGCTGGGATGGGTGCGTTCGATGAGGAAGTCCGCATCGCCGCGGGCGTATGCAGTCATCATGGCGCGCACATCTTCGCGCAGTGCCTTCGCATCACTGGGACTGAGTTCACCTGCGAAGGCGGATGGCAGCAACAGCGACAGCAGCATCAGCATCGTCAGGGGCAGGCGTCGATCCATGTTCGGGTGTCTCACAGGGCACCGCCGCACTATACGGTGGATGCGAAAACAGCGTCCCATCGATGGCGCTGGTATCCTGTAAATCACTACTTACTATTGGTAGGTATTGATTTCTGGAGCCCCCCCCATGCACAGCCTCATTGTCATCGCCCACCCTGAACCCGGTTCGCTGACCCATGCGATGGCGCATCGCATCGGCGATGCCATCACTGCTGCCGACGCCCGCAACACCGTGGCCTACGCCGATCTGATGGCCGAAGGCTTCGATCCGCGCTTCAACGCCCAGGACCAGGCCTTGTTCCGCAGCACTGGCGCGGTACCGGCCGACATCGCCGCCGAGCACGCACGGCTGGAGGCCACCGATACACTGGTGCTGGTGTTCCCGTTGTACTGGTGGTCGTTCCCGGCACTGCTGAAGGGCTGGATCGACCGTGTCTTCACCAACGAATGGGCCTACGCACAGGACGCGCAGGGCAAGCTGGTGAAGAAGCTGCAGCGCCTGAACGTGCATCTGGTGGGGCTGGGCGGTGCCGATGCAGCGATGGTCGAACGACGCGGCTACGATGCGGCGATGAAGACGCAGATCGACATGGGCATCTTCGACTACTGTGGCGCACGCGTGCTGACGTCCGACCTGCTGCTGGATGCCGATACCGGTGCGGCTGGAGCGCATCTGCAGACCGCGCTGGCGATCGGCCGTAAAATAGGCACTCCGATGCGCTGATCGCCGTGTTCCGCCGATGCCCGCCAACGCCGCTCCCACGCGCCGCCGATTGACCCGCGAGCAACGCGCTCGCCAGTTGCTGGACGTGGCCTGGGCGCTGGTCGGTGAAGAAGGCACCGACGCGTTGACGCTGGGACGGCTGGCCGAGGCGGCGGGCGTGACCAAGCCGGTGGCCTACGATCACTTCGTGACCCGCAACGGCCTGCTGGCCGCGCTCTACGATGACTATGACGGGCGGCAGACGGTGGTCTTCCACGAGCGTATCGGCCGCGCCCGCGCGCAGCTGGCCGACCGTGCGGCGGCCATCGCCTCCGGCTACATCGACTGCATCCTCAGCCAGGGCAGTGAAGTGCAGGGCATCCTCGCCGCGCTGGTAGGAGCGCCGGAACTGCACGAGGTGCGGCGGCGTTACCAGCAGGACTTCATCGACAACTGCGACGCATGGCTGGGTCCGTTTGCCGCCGATGGCACGGTGCCCCTTGCTGGGCGCTGGGCGATTCTCGGTGCGGCTGAAGCCCTGTCCGAAGCCGTGGCGGCAGGCGCGCTGGACAAGACCAACGCCGAGGCCGAGCTGCAGCGGCTGATCGTGGCGACGGTCAAGCGGCGCTGAGCGGCTTCGGGCGTCAGGCCCCGGCGGTGCTGCTGGCCAGCGTGGCGAATCCTGCCGCCAGCTGATCGCGCACCAGTGCATCGCGCGCGTCGCGGCTTTCAGAACCCAATACCACGGTGATCAGGCGTACCGGCTGATCCCGCCCGGGCACTGCCCGGCATGCGGTGGCGGCCAGGCAGAAGCCTGCTGCCTGGGTGTAGCCGGTCTTCAATCCATCCACGCCGTCATCGCCAAGCAGCGCATTCTGGTTGTTGCGGCTGAAGCTGCCATGCACGAACGCGCGCTGCGCGGTGATTGCCAGTATCTGCGGATGGTCATTCAGCAGGCAGGCGGCCAGCACCGCCATGTCGCGCGCGCTGGACGCATGGTGCGGCGTGGTGATGCCGGAGACGCTGGCGAACCAGCTGCTGCGCAGGCCGAGCTGGCGTGCGTGCCGGTTCATGCGCTCCAGGAACGCAGGCTGCGATCCGTCCAGGTGGCGCGCGATGGCCAGCGCCGCGTCATTGCCGGAGACGATCATCAACCCTTCCAGCAGGCGCGCGAGCGTGACCGTTTCGCCGGGCACCAGGCCCATGCGCGTTTCATCGTCGGCGACCGCATGCACGTCGTCGGCGGCGATGGTGACTTCGGCGCCCCACGAGCGCCCGCGCTCCTCGACACATTCGTAAGCCGCGTAGGCGGTCATCAGCTTGGTCAGCGAGGCCGGCTGCCTGGCGATATCCGCGTTGTGCTGGTGAATCACCGCGAAAGTTGCCGCATCGAGGGTGATGGACGACAGCGGTGCACGCGCAGGAGCAGGAGACGGCATGGAAGCGACGATGGCAGTGGGGACCCAGGAGGATAGTGTGCGGCGGCTGCACGAAGCTGAAATAATGCAACGATATAACGTATCGCCATTGTGGGCCGCCGATGGCCCGACGGGACATCCGATGACTGCACGCATTCCACGCCGCTGGCTTCATTCTTCGTTGCTGCTCGCGCTGGCCGCACTTGGCGGCTGCCAGCCCAGCCTGCGCGCCGAGGCTGTTTCCACCGCCGAAGCCGGTCCGCTCAATGTGATCGTGATGATCAACGACGGTGCCGGCTGGGGTACCTGGGACGCCGCCGCCTACTGGCAGTACGGCAGCCGTGACGGCGCACCCTATGCGGATTTCCCACTGCGCCTGGCGGTGACCACCTTTCCGTTGAACGCGAGCAGCCAGCCGACCGGTGACAACGCGCAGACGCTTGGCTACGACCCGAGCGAGGCCTGGGATGACGCGCCGGTTCCTGCGCAGGACCTGCCCTTTGCGGGCTACCAGTACCTGGCCGCGGTGGCTACCGACAGTGCGGCGGCGGGCACTGCGCTGTCCTCGGGGATCAAGACCTACAACAACGCCATCAACTTCAACAACGATGGCCAGCCGGTCGAGTTCAATACGCTGCGCGCCAAGCGCCTGGGCATGGCCACCGGCGTGGTCACCTCGGTGCCGTTCGCGCATGCCACGCCGGCCGCGTTCGCGGCGCAGAACGAATCGCGCAGCAACTATCACGCCATCGCACACCAGATGCTGGCGCAGGGCCACATGGACCTGGTGATGGGCACGGGTGGCCCGGGCTACAGCGTCGACGGCCGCGCCTGCCATGAAGGTACGGACGCGGCGAAGGCGGAGGGCTGTGCGAATCCATGGGAGTGGGTGTCGCAGCAGGATTGGCAGCAGCTGGAAGCGGGCAGCACCATCGGCGGCAATCCGGCGGGACCGTGGCGCCTGATCCGCAGCAAGGAAGCGTTCGCCGCACTGGCGCAGGGACGGTTGCCGGCCGACCGGCCGCTGATCGGTGTACCGCGCGTGGCCAACACACTGCAGCAGGCGCGCCAGCTGCAGGTGCTGGGCAAGGATGCAGGCACGCCTTCGGGAGTGAGGAAGATCGACAGCGTGCCCGATCTGGCGACGATGACGCGTGGCGCACTGCAGTTCCTGCAGCAGCGCTCGTCCAAGGGGCTGTACCTGATGGTGGAAGGCGGCGCCACCGACTGGGCCGCACATACCAGTGCGTGCGGCACCGAATGGCATTACGGCCAGTGCAGCGATCAGCCGCAGCATGGCCGGCTGATCGAAGAGACCGTGGAGTTCAATGACGCGGTGGAGGCGGTGGTCGACTGGATCGAGCGCAACGGTGGCTGGGAGCGCAACCTGCTGATCGTCACCACCGACCACGACAACAGCATGCCGATGGGCCCGGATGCACAGGACGTGGCTTTCGCACCGGTAAGCAACAACGGTCGCGGCCGCATGCCCGGAATCAGCTTCCGCCCCACCGGCAACCACTCCAACGCGCTGGTGCCGCTGTGGGCCAGGGGCGCCGGCGCGGCGCTGCTGGGCAAGCGCGTGCGGGGCGTCGATGCCGGCTACCGTCAGCACGTGCGCTGGAACGACGGCAGCTACATCGACAATACCGACGTGGCTGCCGCAGTGCAGGAAGCGCTGCAGCGTCCACGGTAACGCCCGGTTGCACGCGGGCTGTTGTCGAGGCAGCCTGCGCACATGCAGTCGGATATCCGCATCGACGGTCGTGTCTTCGCCTACGTCTTCCCCTGTGCGTGGGAAGACTACGCGAAGATTGGTTTCTCACGTGATCCGCTTGGGCGCATCAGCGCATTGCACCGGCGTTGGTTCGAGTTCTTCGATCTCGACGCCGGTGCGCTGGTGGAAGCGGAAAGCGAGCGCGATGCGCGGGATCTGGAGCTGCAGCTGCGTTCGCCGTTCAAGGCGCACCGCGCTCCGGCGCCGATGACGGTCCAGGACAAGGCTGGAGGCCGCACCGAATGGGTACGTGGTGCCAACCACGCTTTGTCGCTTGCGGTTGCCGGCCTGGGCGAACAGGGCTATCGCTGTTATCCACTGAAGGGATGGCTGCGAGCCGCGCTTCGCCTGCGCATGGACCGGCTGCACGACTGGGCGGCGGTGCAGCTTCCCGAAGACGAAGGCCTGCGGATCCCCGGTGGCCCCGGCGAAAGAGCGCTGCGTGACACCCTCGACGGTTGTCAGGCATTGGACATCGATCCGATCCCGTGGCTGCCTGAACACGTCCAACGCTGGTATGCAGGTTGAGGAGCGTTCAACGGGCTCGCGGCGGCTGAACCGGCGCGGCCGGTTGCCGCGCGGACTGCGGGGCAGGTGTGGACGGGCTGGCCAGCTGGCGTGCCAGCTCGGCGCTGGCCACGTGGCCCTGCAGGAACAACAAGCCGCCGAAGATGTTCATGAGCGTGCCTCCACTTGAGTGGATTGCACGATACGGGCAGCATGGACGGGCAAAAAGCGACATTTCCGCAAGCATGACTTGAGAGAATTTCAAGCCTAATGTCCCGCCCTCCGCTCCATGCCCTCCAGGGCTTCGTGGCTGCCGCCCGGCTTGGCAACCTGTCGCGCGCGGCGGCGTCGATGAACCTGACCGTCAGCGCGCTCAGCCACCAGATGAGGCAGCTGGAAGAACGGCTCGGGCAGCCGCTGCTGATCCGCCAGCCGCGTGGTATCACCCTTACCCTTGAGGGGCAGCGCCTGCTCGAGCAGGTGGGGCCGCATCTGGATGCGATAAACGAAGCCTTCCAGCCCTATGCCGCGCGTGCCGAGCACGTGCTGACGATCAGTGCGGTGCCATCGATGGCATCGGCCTGGCTGGTGCCGCGCCTGGGTCACTTCGTGGCTGAGCATCCGCAGATCGAGATCAACCTGCAGTCGAGTGAGCGCCTGATTGATTTCGAGCGGCAGCGCCAGTTCGACGCCGCGCTGCGGCTGGGCAGCGGGCAATGGCCGGGCCTGGTGGTGGAACCGCTGTTCGACGAGTGGCTGGTGCCGATGGCGAGCCCCGCGCTGATCGAGCGCATGGGGGGCATCGACCGTGTACCGCTGACCCAGTGGCCGCTGCTCGGTGATCCCGACGGCGCGTGGGGCGCCTGGTTCGCGTTGAGCGGGCAGAGCCCGCCATCGCGCTTCGTGGCGGTGCTGGATGATTCGGAGGCGCACCATCGCGCCGCACTGGATGGCGTAGGCGTGGCCCTTGGCCGGGTGACCCGGGCACGCCTGCTGCTGGAATCCGGCCAGCTGGTCGCGCTGTCCAGCCAGCGCCTGAAGACGGCGTGGCCGCATTGGCTGGTGTACCCGCAGCGCTCGGCCAGCCATCGCGGCTTCCTCGCGTTCCGCGACTGGCTGCATGCGCAGGCCGCCGAGCATGTGCAGCACATGGCGGACGCGCATCTGTAACGCCGCGCGGTGCTCGATCTCGACTCTACAGTCACTGCACCAGGGTGACCGCCTGCCCGGCACGCGCGAACGCTTCCTCCAGCAACGGGCCCGCCTTGATCGCTTCCACTTCCTCAAACAGCGCCCGCAGCGCATTGGCCGGGCGTGAGGCCGGTGCCGCCACTGCCTGCTGGATCGCGGTGAAGCGATCGGCCAGCACCCGATGGCCGGGATGTGCCTTCGCCCAGGCCGCCAGCGGCTGGCGTACACCGGCGGCGGCATCCAGGCGGTGCTGGTCGAACAGGGCGATGGCCGCTGCCGAGGTGTCCGCCCGCTCGATCGTGGCATGGCGCAGTTCCCGGCTCAGGAACAGGTCATAGGCCGCGCCACGCCCCACCGCGATGCGCAGTCCGTCGCGGTCGAGGTCGGCCACTTGCTGCGCCGGGCTGTCTTCGCGCACCAGGTAAGTGCCTTCGATCTCCACATACGGAGCGCTGAAGGCGATGCGGTCGGCACGCGCCGGATCGATCGCCAGGAAGGCCAGATCCCAGCCGTCTTCGCCCGCTGCGGCGACCACCGAGGCTGCGGCATCGTGGCAGGTGAAGCGTGCCTGCACCCCCATCCGTTGCGCCAACGCGGTAGCCAGTTCCAGCGAGGGGCCGCGCGGTGAGCGCGCATCGCCCTGTGCCAGCACCGGGTTGCCCAGGTTGATCGCCACGCGCAGGAAACCGTGCGGTGCCAGCGTACGTCGGTGGTCGGCCAGGGACATGCAGGACTCCACGGGGCAGGGGAGACCCAGCATGCCAACAACGGTGTCCGCGTGGCGTGGACTCAGCCGCGCGCGGCGAAGGTGCCGTGGAAGCCCAGTGGCACCGCATACGGCAGCCACGCCTGGGCCAGCGGACCGTCATCCACATGGCGCGCATCCAGCACGGCCAGGCCGCTGCGCTGGTTCACCGGATCGAGCAGGGTGCCGATCAGCCAGCCGTCATCGGCGTTGCGGCTGCCCGGGCGCGGTACGAACACATGCTCTTCGGCCATGATGTCCGCCCCGTAGTTCCAGAGCTGGCGGCGCCCGTGCTCGATCTCGAACGCGGCCGCCGCGTTGAAGTACGGCGCAGTGGCCGTGCCGTCGATGGTCGGCGCATACAGCCGTGCGCCACGTGTGTTCGCCGAGCGCGGGTCGAACAACGGGAACTCCACCGCGCTGATGCCCAACGTCTGCCAGCGGGCCTGTCCACGACGCAGGTCCAGATGCAGCTCGACCAGGCTGGCGCCACTGTTGGCCGCGTGTGCGCCATCACCGGCCATCGCTTCCTTCATCGGCGAGCGCGCCTCGTTGATGTCGTCGTGGCGCACTGCGCGCAGCACGATGCCGCCATCGCGGGTGAACGCGTCGCCGAAGTGGTAGATCGCCGCGAACGGGGCCTCGAACCATTGCGCCTTGTCCGGCGCATCCTTGGCGACCACCGCGATGCGCACCGGACGCTGCGGTGCGAACTGCATGCGCTCGAAGAAGCTGCCACCTGCGCCGGTGAAATCGAACGGCATCATCACGAACACCAGGTGCTGGTCGGTCATCGCGAAGGCATGCAGGTAGCCATGCTCGGGTGTTTCGATCACATTTGCGCTGCGCAGCTGGCCGTCCGCACCGATGTGCCAGACCAGCAGGCCATGGCCCCCCATCAGGCTGATCGAGCCGAAGTTCCAGAGGCTCCCGTCGTGGTCGGTCAGCGGGTGCGCCGAGAACGGCAGCGCCGCCAGGTCCGGACGCCAGGTGACAGGGCCAAGCGTCTGCAGCGAATCCGGGTCCACTTCGAACGCCGAACCGGATTCGCACAGGGCGAACAGGCGGCCATTGATCATCGTCACCGAGGTGTTGGCCACGTTGGCATCATCGTTGTTGCGTACCGCCAGCGCACCGGGAATGCTGGTGCCGGCGGCCGGATACTGGAAGCGGCCGGCCTTCTGTTCACGGGTGAATTTCGGCGTGGCAACCATGCGCCCGTGATGGGTCAGGCTGCCATCACCATTGAAGCGCCAGCCATGCACCATGCCGTCGCCGTCGAACCAGTGGTCGTAGCGGAAGCCATCGCGCTCGGTCCACGCCGGACCGTTGCGGTACAGCGTGCCAGCCAGGCCTGACGGCAGCTTTCCCTGCAACTGCACGGTGGCCGGGCCGAGGCTTTCGCTGCCGACGCTGCGCCAGCCGAGCAGCCAAGGGTGTTCCTGCATGCCCTGCGCGAACCGCGCCGGGTCGCCGGCGAAGGCGGGAGCGCTGCGCAGCGCGGTGGTGCCCAGGGCCAGACAGGCACTGCTGCTGAGCAGGGTACGAAGGAAGCGGCGACGGTCCATGGTGGCCTCGGGTCTGGATGCAGGAATCAGCGCAGGGTGATGTCGATGGCGGTGCCGGCGGCCGGTACGTCGACGCGCGCCTCGTCGAAGGTCGGCTTGCGCATCACCTGCGGGTTGTTGCTGAAGCCGTAGCCCTCCACCGGCATCCCGACCAGGTTGGTGTCGAGCTTGCCGTTGTCGTTCTCGTCGTGGGTGAGCAGCACGGCATAGTTGCCGGCCGGAACGCCCTTGAACGTGAAGTGGGCGCTGTCGCCGCTGGGCGCCGCCTGCTGGGCCTGCACGGGCCTGGCCTTGCCGTCCCAGGCAGCGGCGCTGTCGACCAGCGCAACGCGCAGGGTGCCGGTCTGCACACGGACGTCGTGCACGGTCACGGCCAGGTCGGCGGCGTGGGCACTGCCGGCGAGGGCCAGGGCAGTCAGGGCGGTGCTGAGCAGGGCGGTGCGGATCATGGCAGTGGCTCCGGAAGTGTGTGTGGCGGTGTGGCGCCAGTCTGCGTGCGGCGCTGCACCGGGTTCAGGGCCAGTGGTCATCGATTCGACGTGCCAGAAGTCACTTTCTGCGCCGGACCCATTGCCGCCGGCGTGTGCGGCGGTCAGCATCTGGCCATGCCCAGCCTGTTCCGCCATCTGTTGCGTCCCCTCAGCCTCGCCGGCCTGGCCACCGTGCTGGTGGTGGGCCTGTCATTCGCGGTGCAGCGCAACGGTGCCGGGCTGAGCCTGCTGCTGCTTGCCGTGTTCCTGCTGCTGTTCGTGGTGCACGGCTGGGCGTCGGTGCCATCCCGCGTGCGCGCTGTCGCGGCGGTGTTGCAGGCGTTGCTGGCGGTCGTGCTGGTTGCGCTGCAGCCGCGTACCGGCACCGCACCGGTACTGCTGGTGGTGCTGGTGGCGCAGCTGGCCGAGCATTGGCCACCGCGCTTCGTGCTGGCTGTTGCACTGCTGGCCAACCTCGCCATGTATCTCGTGCTGCGCCACAGCGGCTTCAGCCAGCCGCTGCTGGTGGTGCTGCTCTATGGCGGCTTCCAGGCCTTTGCCGCACTGACCGCACACTATGCCCGCAGCACGGCGCTGGCCCGCGATGACCTGGCCCGCGTCAATGCCGACCTGCTGGCGACACGCGCGCTGCTGGCCGACAGTGCACGCGACGCCGAGCGCCTGCGCCTGGCCCGCGAACTGCACGATGTGGCCGGGCACAAGCTCACCGCGATGCGCTTGAACCTGCGTGCCCTTGCGGCCGACCCTGTGCTGGCCGGGCGCGAAGGATTGGTGCTGGCCGAGCAGCTGTCCGGCGAGTTGCTGGCCGACATCCGCCAGGTGGTGCAATCGATGCGCGATGATCGCGGCCTCGATCTGGCCACCGCATTGCACGCGCTGGCCGCGCCGTTCCCGCGCCCGAAGCTGCAGCTGCAGATCGGCGAGTGCGTGCGCGTGGTTGACCCGCTGATGGCCGAGACCGTGCTGCGCCTGGTACAGGAAGCGCTGACCAATGCCGCCCGGCATGGCAACGCAGACACCGTATGGCTGACGATCAACGAGGAGGATTCCCGGTTGCGTATCGACATCCGTGACGACGGCCAGCGCGCCGAACGTATCCGCGAGGGCAACGGCATCGCCGGCATGCGTGAGCGCCTGGCCGCAGTGCGTGGCCAGTTGGAACTGGCCCGCACCGCACAGGGCGGCATGCACCTGACCGCCTGGGTGCCGGCATGAACGGCAGCGCGATCCGTGTTGCCCTGGCTGACGACCAGGCGCTGGTCCGCGCCGGGCTGCGTGCGTTGTTGCAGGGGTTGGGCGTGGACGTGGCGCTGGAGGCCGAGGAGGGCCAGGCGTTGCTGGACGCGCTGTCCACCCAGCGCGTGGATGTTGTGCTCAGTGACATCCGCATGCCCGGGATGGACGGCATCGAGGCAGTGCGCCAGCTGCGCGCGCGCGGCGATGCCACGCCGTGGCTGCTGCTGACGACCTTTGATGAAAGTGACCTGCTGCTGCGTGCCAGCGAGGCCGGCGCACAGGGCTTCCTGCTCAAGGACGCCGCACCCGCAGACCTGCGCGAGGCGATCGAGCGCGTCGCCGCAGGTGAAACCCTGCTGCTGCCGGTCAGCACCGAGCCGGTACGCGCCCGCTACCGCTTCCACGATGAAGCACCGCCCACCGATACCTTCGGGGAACGCGAGGTGGCGATCCTGCGCTTGCTGGCCGGTGGCTACAGCAACAAGGAGATCGCGCGCAGCCTGTTCCTGGCCGAGGGCACGGTGAAGAACTACGTGTCCGCCATACTCGACAAGCTGGGCACCCGCGATCGCACCCGTGCGGTGCTGAAGGCGATTACCCTGCGCATCATCTGAGTGGACCGAGCAAGGAGTGCCAGTGAACCCGATCCTGCATGTGGAAATCCCGGCCAGTGACCTGGACCGTGCCATCACGTTCTACCAGCGGTGGCTGCAGGTCGCGGTGGACGAACCTGTCGTGCTGCACGACTGCCGGATGGCCTACCTGCCGTTCTCCGATGAGGCCGCCGGTGCCAGCATTGCGCTGGTGCTCGGCGCGGACTACCGGCCTTCCGAACAGGGGGCGCGCGTCTACATCGGCGTCGATGACCTGGATGCGAGCCTGGAGCGAGCACTGCAAGCGGGCGCCGAGCTGTGCTTCGGACCCGCCGATGCGGGCGACTGGCGCGTGGCCGAGATCCGCGACAGCGAAGGCAATCGCATTGCGCTGCAGGCGCGCGCTGCTCTGTAGAGCCGAGACCACGCTCGGCTGCTGTTGGCCCAGCCGCTCCAGCTCAGCCGAGCATGGGCTCGGCCCTACAAGGTCGCGGCGCGCGAGCGCTGCAGCCAGTCATTGATGGCCGGGTCCAGTCGCGGGTCGTCCGGTAGCTGCATGCCGAAGCGCTGTTGCAGCACGGCACGCACATCACCCACATCATGCAGCGGGCGCTTGTCCGGTGCCTGCCCGGGGCGATACTCGGTGTAGTTGCCGCTGCCGATGGTGCGGCGCCAGTCCGGCCCGGTCAGCGACGCGCGCAGCTGCCCGGGGAAACTGGAATCGGGATGGGTGCACACGTACCAGTTGCCCACCACGTTGTCGATCGGTGCCGGCGCCTGCAGGTCGAACCGATACATCGCCCGCCAACCATCGTTGGACTCGGCCGACAGCACGAAATCACCCTCGTCGGGCAGGCGCTGCAGCAGATAGCGTTCGTGCGGCGTGGCCTGCGGCTGCGGATCATGCAGGCGCAGCGGCACGGTCGGGGTCAGGCTGCCGAAACCGGCATCCACCAGCCAGTCGCCGCTGTCTACGTTCACGCGCAGCAGCAGGTGGGTACGCGCGGTCAGTTCGCCGTCCTGGGCGGCCAGCAGTACCCGCGCGCTCAATGGCTGCGCATCGAAGCCCAATGCCTGCAGCAGCGCCAGCAACCCGCCATTGAGTTCGAAGCAGTAACCACCGCGGCGCTCGTCGAGCAGCTTGCGCTGCACGCTGTCCAGGTCGATCGGCACCGCATCGCGCAGCAGGCAGCTGAGGGTCTCGAAGGGCAGCAGTGCGTTGTGGCGCTGCTGCAGCAGGGTCAGGCCGGCCAGGGTCCGCGGTGGCGGTGCATCCAGCTGCAGGCGCTGCAGGTAGCGGGGGACATCGAGCGTCGTCATGGAGACACCGGGCGGGGGAGGGATGTCCACTGTGCTCCCCCAACCGGGGTTGAGGTCAAGCGCGGCGGCCGTGTCATGCCTCCGTCGCCTGCACCCGGTACAAAGGCCGCGTCCACCAGCGATGGGGGGACGCAGACGAAGAAAGCGCTAAAGTTGTCCTGAGTCAGGCCGATACAGGTGCGTCTTTCCGCCTGGAGTCTGTCATGTCGGCCGTTGTCCCCCACCTCCGGTCCCTGCGCACGCGCCTTGCTGCGTTGCACTCGGCGTCCCCCGGGCTGCTGCGCTGGCTGCAGCCACATCGGCTCAGCGTGGCCAACAAGCTCAAGGCCACACTGTGGATCTGCGGCCTGGGCCTGGTGGCGATCGCTGCTGTCTACGCCTGGACTGGCCATGCCAACGCACTGGCTGCGCGCAGCCAGGCCAGCTACCAGCGCGGCAGCGATCTGGCTGCCAGCCTGTCCACGCGGGTGGCCGAAGCGCGTCGCCTGCAGACCCAGTATGCACGCAGTTTCGATGATGCCGACCGCGCGCAGCTGTTGGCCACGCAGAAGGCGTTGCAGACCGATCTGCAGGCGCTGCGCGCGATGCCGATGGATGCGGGCCGGCGCAAGGCCCTGCAGGCGCTGACCGAAGCCGCCGACGCGTTCTCGCAGGGTGTGGCCGCCCTGTTCGAACGGGTCGACGAGATGGGCCGTGGTGATGCCGGCCTCGCTGCGCAGCTGCAGCAGGCCGCCGACACCCTGCAGGCGCAGGTGGATGTGCAGCAGCGGCCCGCGCTGGCGCTGTCCCTGCAGAAGATGCGAAGGCAGGAGGCACTGCTGCTGCTCGACGGTGATTCCACCCACGCCGACCGCGCCAGCGAGGAGAAGCTGCCGTTCGACCTCGCGCTGGCGGGCCTGCCTGCGGATGTGCAGGACACCCTGCGCACCGGGATGGAGGCGTATCAGGCCGCACTGCTGGGGTATACCGCTGCCCGCGTCGGCCTGGATGTGGAAGCGCAGTCGCTGCTGGATACCGCCACGGGCGTAGCGCCGGCGTTGGCCGCATTCCAGCAGGCACAGGTGGCGGCGCTGGGCAGGGCGCAGGCACGCCAGCAGGCCGGCGCGCGCACCATGAGCGTGGTGTTCGCACTGACCCTGCTGCTGGTGGCCGGCGTGCTGATCACCAGCCTGGTGCTGGTGCTGCGTGCGGTGCGCCAGCCGATCCAGGACACCCTGCGTTTCGCCAGCGACATCGCCGACGACCGTCTCGAAACCACCCTGCGCGTCTACAACGCCAACGATGAAATCGGCCAGCTGGCCCAGCGCCTGGTCGACATGCAGCAGCGCCTGCGCGCGCGCATCGAGACCGAGCGTGCGGTGGCCCGCGTCAACACCCGCGTGCGCCAGGCATTGGACAGCGCACAGGCCGGCTTGATGGTGATCGATGCCGAAGGCCTGGTGGCGTACGCCAATCCGGCGCTGCTGCAGCAGCTTGCACTCCGGCTTGAAGATCTGGTGGGGAGCGATGCGGTACGCCTGCATCCGGCACTGGCCAGTCTGGCTTGCGTGCGCCAGCGCGAGGAGCGCGAGATCGGTCATGCCGGCGTCCGCTACCAGTTGATCGCCAATGCCATCACCGACGAAGGGCATTTCCTCGGCGTGGCAGTGGAGTGGCGCAGCCGCGCGCTGGAAACGCTGCTGGAAACCGAAGTGGCAGCACTGGTCGACGCCGCCGCACATGGCGACCTGCACGGCCGCATCGCGCTGGAGGGAAAACAGGGCTTCGTGCGCACGTTGTCGACCAGCATCAACCGCCTGCTGGCGACCTTCGAGACCAACCTCGGCGATCTGCAGGCGCTTCTGGCGGCGCTGGCCCGTGGTGACCTCAGCGTGCGCATGGAAGGTGAGCTGCAGGGCGTGTTCGCACGCATGCGCGACGATGCCAACGCCACGGTCGCGCAACTGGGCCGCATCGTCACCCGCATCCAGCAGGCGACGTCCAGCCTCGACACCGGTGTGGGTGAGATCGTTGCCGGTCACCATGATCTGTCGCAGCGTACCGAACAGCAGGCGGCCAACCTTGAAGAGACGACAGCGTCGATGCACGAGTTGACCGACACCGTTGGCCGCAACGCCGATGCCGCGGGCCGCGCCGATGCCCTGGTGCAGGGGGCGGCCGCGGTGGCCCAGCGCGGTGGCGAGGCCGTCGGCCAGGTGGTCGCGACCATGCATGGCATCAGCGAGGCCTCGCGGCGGATCGGCGACATCACCCAGCTGATCGATGGCATCGCTTTCCAGACCAACATCCTCGCGCTGAATGCCGCGGTGGAAGCAGCGCGCGCAGGTGAGCAGGGCCGCAGCTTCGCCGTGGTGGCTGCGGAAGTGCGCCTGCTGGCCCAGCGCAGTGCCGAAGCGGCCAAGCAGATCAAAGGACTGATCGAGGATTCGGTGGCGCGTGTTGGCCAGGGCAACCAGCAGGTCGAGCAGGCGGGCATCACGATGGGCGAGATCGTTGGCAGCGTGCAGCAGCTGGCCGAGCTGCTGGCCGGTATCCGCAGTGCATCGCAGGACCAGCATGCCGGCATCGCGCAGGTGAAGCAGACCATCGTGCAGATGGAAGCCAGCACCCAGCGCAACGCCAGCCTGGTGGAAGAGGCTGGTGCCTCCACCGCGCAGATGCAGGCGCAGGTACACGCGCTGGCCGAAGCGGTGGGCGCGTTCCAGTTGCAGTCGATGCCACAGGCGCGCGCTGCGGCCTGATCGTGCTCCGGTAGTGCCGGCCGCTGGCCGGCACTACCCTTGTGGCTCAATACACGTCGCGACGGTAGCGCCCGGTCTCCAGCAGCGTTTCCACTTCTTCATCACCCAGTGCTTCGCGCAGCACCTGGTCCACGCCTTCGGCCATGCCCAGCAGCGAACCGCAGACGTGGATGACCGCACCACGCTGCATCCAGTCGCGCAGGGCATCGGCTGCTGCACGCAGGCGATCCTGCACATAGCCGCCCTCACCATCGCGCGAGAACGCCAGGTCCACCCGCGCGAGATGGCCATCGGCCTGCCACGCTTCGATCTCATCGGCGAACAGGAAGTCGTGCGCGCGCTGGCGTTCGCCGAACAGCAGCCAGTGCCCGTGTTCACCTGCATGCGCGGCTTCGCGCAGCAGGCTGCGCAGGCCCGCGATGCCGGTGCCATTGCCGATCAGCACCATCGGCGCACCGCCAACGCGATGGAAACCGGGGTTGCGGTGCACGCGGGCCACGATGCTGGCACCGACCGGCGCATGCAGCGACAGCCAGCCCGAACCCAGGCCGGTGCGTCCGGTTTCGTCATGGACCAGCCGCACCACCAGTTCGACCGCACTGTTATCCGTACAGGATGCGATGGAGTACTCGCGCCCCGGCAGCAGTGGCAGCCCTGCCAGCCAGAGGCACGCATCCTGCACCGCCAGCGCAGCATCGGCATCGGGCAGCTCGCGCTCGCTGGCCAGCGCCAACAGCGTGCGCGGCTGGCCGTCAATCAGCAGCGGCTGCTGGGGATCCAGCCCATGTGCCTTCAGCACCGCAGCGGCGTGCCGCGCGTTGTGGCGGGGCGCGATGTGCAGGATGTCGCCCGCCTGCCACTGCACATCGGCCGGTGGCGCAAGACGGATGCGCCAGATGGCGCCGCCCATGCTGCCTGGATTGAGGCGGTCACGGCCGAGCAGGCGCCACTCGTGCATCTGCGTCGCGGCCGGCAACACGCTGTCATCGGTGGCGATGCCGGTCAGCGCGCCGAGATGTTGCTGCCACTGGCGCAGCGCCGGTATCGCGGCGGCATCGACATCGATGCGCTCGAACAGCGCACGTGCGCCGTTGCCCAGCAGCCAGCCATCGAATTGGCGGCCAAAGCCGCAGTAATGCGGGTACTGGCGGTCACCCAGGGCGAGCAGGCCGAACTGCAGGCCCGACAGATCGGGCGCTTGTGCCAGCAGCCGCCGCGCAGCGCCCCGTGCCGCATCCGGCGGTTCGCCATCGCCGAAGGTGCTCAGCACGAACAATGCCTGCGCAGTGCGCGCGAGCTGCGTGGCATCGACCCGGGCCAATGGCAGTACCTGCACGCCATGGCCAGCGGCCTGCAGCTGCGCGGCGGCACGCCAGGCCAGCTGCTCGCCCAGCCCGCTCTGGCTGGCATGCACGACCAGCCAAGGTGCGCGGCCATCATCGGTGGCAACCGGCAGCGACCGGCGCAGCCCGCGCGCGGCACGCTGGCTGCGGCGGCGGTCCAGGTACAGCATCCAGCCGGTGATGAAGAACAGGCTCATGGCCAGACTGCTGAGCATCACCACGACACGCCCGGGCATGCCGAAGTAGCTGCCCGAGTGCAATGCGAACACGCTGGTGGCCAGCTGCGCGCCGGCGCCCTGGCGCGCGTAGGGGCGCGAATCGAGGATTGCCCCGCTGGCCGGATCCAGCTGCAGCAGATCATGTGCACGGTCATGGTGGCCACCGCGCTGTGACGGATCGCCAGCCATCACCCGCACGTTGACCGCCTGGCCAGGCTTTTCCGGCAGGCGCAGGTCGATGTAGCCGGTGTGCACGCCGGGCAGGGCATACAGCGTGGCTTCGATGCGCTCCAGGTTCAGGGCGGCGCCGGTGGCGACCTTGTGCTTGGCGGCCGGTGCGACGCCCAGCAGCGTATTGGCGGCACTGCGATACCAGTCGAAGGACCACCACAGGCCGGTCAGCGCACTCATCAGGTAGATCAGCAGCACCCAGGTGCCGACCACCGAGTGCAGGCTCCACAGGAAGCCACGGCCGCTGCGTTTCCATTCCACCGCCAGCCAGCTGCGCCAGTGCCACCAGCGGCGCGGCCAGCGCAGGTAAAGACCGGACAGGGTGAAGAACAGCAGCGCGATCGCACAGCTGCCGGTGATCCACTTGCCGCGCTCGCCGGCGGCGAGGTGGCGGTGCAGGTCCTCGACGAAATCGAAGAACGCCTGCCCACGCAAGGCACTGAAGCGCTCGCCGCTGTACGGGTCGAAGTAGACCCAGTGTTCCTTGCCACCAGCGAAGCGTGCCACCGAAGGCCGCTGCCCGGTGGCGTCCACGCGCAGGCGCTGCAGGGGGCGATCACCGCCGGTCTGCAGCAGCGGCACCAGTTCGCTGAGTTGAAGCGGAAGCTGGCCGTCGGCATGGTGCTCGGCGATTTCGGCGAAGCCGGGGTTGGCCGCGCGCAGCAGTTCGTCCTCGAAGGACAGCACGGCGCCGCTGAGGCCCATCACGGCCAATACGGCACCGGCGGTGATGCCCAGCAGCCAGTGCAGTTGGAACAGGACGTTCTTGAACATGGAAGGAGGAGGGCCTGGAAGGCTGCCGCCCGCATCCTGCGCAACAGCAAATGAGAATTAGTCGCGGAATTCTCCGTGGCGGACGGGCTACGGTCAAGGAGGGTTTTGTTGCAGGGCTTTGCAGCCCTGCACCCGCTGCAAGCCGGAGCAACGTCAACGTCAAAAGCTGGCTTTCCGTGGGTTGGCGGGGTGGGTCCGGTTGAGGGGGACGCTGCAAGTCCCCCTCCGGGGCCCGGCCCAGCCGCTGGCGGCTGTGCGTTCGGGCGCTTGCGAAGCAGTGCTTCGCAAGCAAAGCGCCCTCACCCATGTAAGCTCGGTCGCCGCATCCATGCGGCTCACGCCCCCTCAACCGGACCCACCCCGCCTTCGACAGTTTCCTGCGATCTGTCGGAACGGCGTTCTGCTTTGGTAGGTGCCGACCGTTGGTCGGCACGGGGTCTGATTCCGTTCTGAATATCGATATCTGACAGATGTGTCGACCAAGGTCGACACCTACCAACAGCCGCGAAGATCTGTCAGAGGCGGGGCGGTGTCGGAGTGCGGGGTGTCAGCCGCATGGATGCGGCTGCCAAGCTTACAGGGACGTACTTGCAGCGTCCCCGCACTCCGACACTGCCCCGCCATCCCACGGAATGCCCGCTTTGGCTTTGGCTGTTGCCGTTGCATCGAGCAGGGTGCAGGGCTGCAAGCCCTGCAAAAAACACCCTCACTTCACCCAGCTGTCGATCTCGCCGTGGGCGAACGGTCCCAGCTTTGCCTTCACCAGCCGCCCCTGCGCATCGAACAGCACGCTGTAGGGCAGCAGGCCCTGTGTATTGCCCAGCTGCACGCTGGCATCGCGCGGCCCCGGGGTCTCGATCACGATCGGATAATCCACCGGTACCCGCTGCAGGAAACCGCGCACGTCCTCCGGCGTATCCAGCGCCAGTCCCAGCACCTGCACACCGTGCTCGCCCTGGATATGTGCGAAACGCGCCAGTTCGGGCATTTCTTCCACGCAGGGCGCGCACCAGCTGGCCCAGACATTGATCAACAGCGGGCGACCGCCAGCGTGCTGGCGCAGGTCCAGCGGCCGGCCTTCAAGATCGGGCAGCGACAGCGCGGGCAGGCTGTCGCCGACCTGCAGGGCCGGTGCCGCAGCCGCCACAGCAGGCGCCGCTGGCATGGCCTCAGGCCCAACCGGCGCAGGAGCCAATCGATGCCCGGCCCACAGGCCAAGGCCGGCGGCCAGCACCGCTGTCCACAGCAGCGCTGGCCGTTGCCACTTCATCGTGCGGTGCGCAGCAGCGCTTCCTCCACCACCGCCTGGGTCAGCAGGGTCGGCAGCACGGTCGGCGGTGCGCCGGGGCCGTACACCACGTACAGCGGCACGCCGACGGCTTTGTGCTCTTCCAGGAACGTGGTGATCTGCGGATCGACGTTGGTGTAGTCACCGCGCATGTACACCGCGTTGGTGCGCTTGAGCAGGTCCTTGAACTCCGGCCGCGACAGCACGGCACGCTCGTTGGCCTTGCAGCTCACGCACCAGTCGGCGGTCATGTTGACGAACACCACGCGGTTGTCGGCGCGCAGGCGGTCCAGCAACTGCGGCGAATACTCCACCACGTTGTCGCTGGCGGCCTGTGCGGCGCGTGCCGGCGCTGCCAGCTGGGTCACGCCCCAGGCCGGTACCAATGCGCCGATCGCCAGCAGTACGCCGAGCAGCGTCACTGCACGCGAGCCGGTCCAGCGGTTGCGCTCGAACAGCCACAGGCCGAAGGCGAACAGCAACAGGCCACCCAGCACCAGCGCCATGCCGTCCACGCCGCGCTGCTTGCCCAGCACCCACAGCAGCCACAGCGCGGTGGCGTACATCGGGAAGGCCAGCACGTGCTTGAGCGTTTCCATCCACGGGCCGGGCTTGGGCAGGCGGCGCGCCAGCGCCGGCACGAAGCCGATCAGCAGGAACGGCAGCGCCAGGCCCAGGCCGAGGAACAGGAACACGGTCATCGCCTTCAGCGGCGGGGCAATGAACGCGTAGGCAATCGCGCCACCCATGAACGGGCCGACGCAGGCACTGCCGACCACGCAGGCCAGCGCACCGGTGAAGAAGTCACCGGCCGGGCCGCTGCGGCTGGCCAGCGACTGGCCCAGGTTGCCGATGCCGCCGCCCAGGGTGAACACGCCGGACAGGCTCAGGCCTACCGCGAACATGATGTAGGCCAGCGCCGCCACCACGCCCGGGTGCTGCAGCTGGAAGCCGATGCCGACGGCGTTGCCGATTGCGCGCAGGCCCACCATCAACGCACCGATCACCGCGAATGCGACCAGCACGCCCAAGGTGTACCAGAGCGCGTGGCTGCGTGCGCGCTGCGGGCTTTCGCCACTCTGCGCCAGGCTCAGGACCTTCAGCGACAGGATCGGCAGCACGCAGGGCATCAGGTTCAACACCAGGCCGCCGGCCAGCGCCAGCAGCAGCACCCAGACGAACGAACGGTCCGGGTTCGGTGTGGTCGCCGGCGGGCGCGTACGCAGCGCGTTGTCACCGCGCGCATCGGCGGCGAATTCATTGCCGTCCACGGTGCCTGCGACGGCCGGGGGGGCGGCATCCGTATTGGGCACCGTCGGCAGCAGGCGCAGGGGGGCGCCGTTGGCGCCTTCGCGTGGCGCCACAGCCAACGGGCTGATTACCTCGTTGCGCGGCGGTGCCTGGTCGGCGCTGGCGCTGACCTTGCCGGCCGGGATCGACAGCTTCACCCGGCGGGTCATTGGCGGGTAGCAGATGCCATCGGTCTGGCAGCCCTGGAAGGTCACCACGAGGGTGCCGTCAACCGCGTCGGCAACCGTGCGCCGCAACGGCAGCGGCACTTCCACCTGGTTGAAGTACACCGAGACATCGCCGAAGTGCTCGTCGCGATGCGACTGCGCGGCTGGCCAGCGCGGCGTGCCGGCCTGCACGCCGGTGCTGCCTTCCAGCTTCAGCGAGGTGCGGTCGCGATACAGGTAGTAGCCCGGTGCCGGGCTGAAGCGCAGCAGCAGGGTGTTGCCGTCGCTGGCGATGGCATCGAAGCCGAACGCCTGCTCCGACGGCAGCGGCAGCGCCTGGCTGTTGCTGGCCGCACCTGGCAGGCGCAGGCCGCCGCTGTTGCCGGCACCGGCCAGCGGGTTGTTGAACGGACTGGCCGCACCGGCGCGCGCGGCAGGGGCCGCGGCCTGTGCACCGCTGCCGGGCAGGGTGACCTGCACCACGCGCTTCTGCGGCGGGTAACAGACACCGGCATCTGCGCAGCCCTGGTAACGCACTTCCAGGCTGATGGTGCTGGCGGCCTCGGTCGGCGTGCCGGGCAGGGTGGCCTGCAGGCGCTCGCGATAGGTTTCGACCTCGCCGAAGAAATCGTCGTGGTGCTTGTCGCCCTTGGGCATCTGCAGCGCGCCGGCATTGAAGGCCGGGTCGGCCTTGACGCTGGTGCGGTGGCGATACAGGTAATAGCCGGGCGCGATCTTGAACTGCAGTTGCACCTGGCCACGTTCGGGGGCGGTGGCGGTCAGCGCGAATGCCTGGTCCACCGGCAGCAGGTCTTTCTCATCCAGGGCGAACGCCGGCAGCGAGAGCCACATCAGGGCGCACAGGGCGGCGCCACGCGCAAACAGAGTCTTCAATCAGTGTCCTCCCGGGTCTGTGCCCGGATCCAGTCCAGATACGCCGGCAGGCCGGCCCGGGTTTCGACCGCGATGCACTCCGGGAGTTCATACGGATGCAGTTCGACGATCCGGGCGATTGCGTCATTGACGCGACTCGCGGTGGTCTTCACCAGCAGCTGCAGCTCGGCGTCGGTGGTCACCTCGCCCTGCCAGCGGTAGGTCGACTGCGCGCCATCGAGGCGGGTCACGCACGCGGCCAGGCGCTCGCCAACCAGCGCGTGCGCGATGCGCTCGGCACTGGCCCGGTCCGGGCAGGTGGTCAACAGCAGCAGGACGGGATCGACGGTCGACATGACCGTCGAGTATAGGGCCGCCGCCGGGTCAGGACCCGGCGGCGGCCGTGGACCGCTGCGTTGCGCGGTCAGTTGGCCAGCTGGCAGGTGGTCGGCTTGGCCGAGGTGAACAGGCCAGGGGTCGCCCACTCGGGGTGGTCGATGAACGGGTTGCGGTTGCCCTGGAAGCTGTAGATCACGTCATTGCGCGCACGCTCGGCATCATCCGGCGGGTCGGACAGGTGCCAGTCGATCAGCGTCGACAGCAGGCCCATGTAGGCCGGCGAGCTGCTGGTCTTGACGATCCTGCTGCGGTCGTCGGTCAGCTCCAGGTCCGGCTCGGACTGGCCAGTGGCTGCATCCTTGCCGCCCTCGTAGCGGATCGCCATGTACATCACCGCACGCGCCATGTCGCCCTTGCGCTTGCCCCACACCTCGAACGTGCCGGTGTTGCCGTCCGGCGTGCGCACCCAGTTGGAGTTGCCCGGATAGCCACCACTGCCGCCACCCTGGCCGTTGTTGGCCTCGGTGGCGCGCTCGCCGCAGCTGGCGTCGCACTTGCCGAACGGCTTGTTGCCACGGTCGGCGTTCCACTGTGCATCGGTCAGGTACAGCATGTGGGTGTCGGTATACGGCGCGTACGGCAGGCCCTTGTCACCCGTGGTGGTGGCAAAACCCAGCGAGTTCGGCCAGGTGTGCTCGCGGTTGTACTTCAGGCCACTGCCGCTGCCGGCGCGATCGGTCACCTTGGCGTAGCTGCGGTTGCGATACGCGTCGAGGATGCGGTTCGGGTTGTTCGGGTCCTCGTCTGCGATCTCCAGGATGGTCCAGGTACTGGTGCCCGAGCCGCTGTACGGGTAGGCGGTGTGGCCCTTGATTGTCGCGTGCAGCGAGCAGCGCAGCTGGCTCGGGCTGCTGGTGTTGACCTTGGAGTAGTAGCCGGCCGGCACGCCAGGGTTGCCCGGGTCCGGATTGCCGCCGGTGCTGGCCACGGTGAAGGCGATGCGGCTGTCGGCCGCCGGGTGTGCGCCCTGCAGGTCGGTGATGCGCGCGGCGCGGATGTCGAAGCGGCAGGCTTCACCGGCCACCAGCGCGGTGTTGGTGGACAGCTTCACGCTGCGCCCGCTGGCCGGGAAGGTCAGCGGCACGCTGCCGGAGGTACCGCAGCTCAGCGCGAACGCGCCGCTGGCCAGGTTCACCGTCTCGCTGAACACCACTTCCAGATCGGCGGCGGCCGGGAAGGTGCTGCTGCCCTGCGCCGGGGTGGTGGTGGACACCGACGGCGGCGTGTTCGGGCCCGGGGTGCCGCCGCCACTGAAGGTCTGGCCGTTGTTGCAGCTGCCGAAGGTCTGCCTGGCCGACTCGGCCCAGGTGAAGTGGGCGTACTGGCTGCCGCTGCCGGTCAGCTGCAACGAGGTGCCGGGGGCCGTGCTGTTGGTCTCGGCCACCGGAATGTTCTGGCTGGTCATGCCGGCGGCAGGGCCACCGGAGGCGGTGATGGCGCCCTCGTAGCTGAGGAACTGGACCACCTTGCCGCTGGCGTCGACCAGGGCGATGCCGTCGTTCGGGCCGTTCTGGATGCCGTTGGTCGGGTAGTTGACCACGGCGATGCTGGCGCTGCCGCAACCGGCGGCGGTGCCGGCCGGGACCGGGTTGTTGGCGTAGACCGTGGCGGCCGAAGGATTGCTGCCGTTGTAGAGGTAGAGGCGGTAGCCGGACAGGTCTTCACCTGCGGTAGCGACCACTTCGATGGCTTCGCCGACGTCACCGGCGGCGGTGCTGTCGTCGTAGTGCAGTTCGTTGATGAAGACCTCGGCCTGGGCCGGCGCCGCGGCCAGTGCCAGCAGGCAGGCGGCGGCAAGCGGGGACAGCAATCGCATCGACTACTCCTTGTGATTGGGAATGCCTGACCGAGCCTAAGGCCGATCCAGTGACACTTTGTCGTAAATGAACGTCAGATATCTGACAGTGCGACGCTTGTCACCGAAATTGTCCAGGACCGACCCCTTGGCCGAGGCGCGCGGGTGGAAAAATTTTTTTCATTCCGCCCTTGAAAGGGGGCGGCGGGGCTCCATCTCTGCCCTGCTCCCGACGTTGTCGGGTTTCTTCACGTGCGGTTCTGGCACTCGCCTGGGGTGAGTGCTAACATCGCCGGACTTTTTTAGACCAATCAATCACTTAAGAGGTCTCCTATGAGCATCAAGCCGCTGCACGACCGCGTTGTGGTCAAGCCGATCGAAGCCGACGAAATCTCCGCCGGTGGCATCGTCATCCCCGACTCGGCCAAGGAAAAGTCCACCAAGGGTGAGGTCGTGGCCGTCGGCCCGGGCAAGCCGCTGGACAACGGCAACGTGCGCGCGCCGTCGCTGAAGGTCGGCGACAAGGTCATCTATGGCCAGTACGCCGGCAGCTCGTACAAGAGCGAAGGCGTCGAATACAAGGTCCTGCGCGAAGACGACGTGCTCGCCGTCATCGGCTGAGCCTCGGCGCGACCTGTTTCAACCTGATCCCAAACTCCCAGCCGCCGGGCATCGTCCGGCGCTACCAATGAGGTAAATGCAATGGCTGCCAAGGATATTCGTTTCGGTGAAGACGCCCGTTCGCGCATGGTGCGCGGCGTCAACGTTCTCGCCAATGCCGTCAAGGCCACCCTGGGCCCGAAGGGCCGCAACGTCGTGCTGGAAAAGAGCTTCGGCGCCCCGACCATCACCAAGGACGGCGTCTCCGTCGCCAAGGAAATCGAACTGGCTGACAAGTTCGAGAACATGGGCGCGCAGATGGTGAAGGAAGTTGCTTCGCGCACCAACGACGATGCCGGCGACGGCACCACCACCGCCACCGTGCTGGCCCAGGCCCTGATCCGCGAAGGCGCCAAGGCCGTTGCCGCCGGCATGAACCCGATGGACCTCAAGCGCGGTATCGACAAGGCCGTTTCGGCCGCCGTCGCCGAGCTGAAGAACATCTCCAAGCCGACCGCCGACGACAAGGCGATCGCCCAGGTCGGTACCATCTCGGCCAACTCGGACGAGTCGATCGGCCAGATCATCGCTGACGCGATGAAGGAAGTCGGCAAGGAAGGCGTCATCACCGTTGAAGAAGGCTCGGGCCTGGACAACGAGCTGGACGTGGTCAAGGGCATGCAGTTCGACCGCGGCTACCTGTCGCCGTACTTCATCAACAACCAGCAGTCGCAGACCGCTGACCTGGATGACCCGTTCATCCTGCTGCACGACAAGAAGATCTCCAACGTCCGTGACCTGCTGCCGGTGCTGGAAGGCGTCGCCAAGGCCGGCAAGCCGCTGCTGATCGTGGCCGAGGAAGTTGAAGGCGAAGCGCTGGCCACCCTGGTCGTCAACACCATCCGTGGCATCGTCAAGGTCGTGGCCGTCAAGGCTCCGGGCTTCGGCGACCGTCGCAAGGCGATGCTGGAAGACATGGCCGTGCTGACCGGCGGCACCGTGATCTCCGAAGAAGTCGGCCTGTCGCTGGAGAAGGCCACCATCAAGGACCTGGGCCGCGCCAAGAAGGTGCAGGTCTCCAAGGAGAACACCACCATCATCGACGGCGTCGGCGACAAGGCCAACGTTGATGCACGCGTGGCGCAGATCAAGACCCAGATCCAGGACACCTCCTCGGATTACGACCGCGAGAAGCTGCAGGAACGCGTGGCCAAGCTGGCCGGCGGTGTTGCCGTGATCAAGGTCGGCGCCTCGACCGAAATCGAAATGAAGGAAAAGAAGGATCGCGTCGACGACGCCCTGCACGCCACCCGTGCGGCCGTTGAAGAAGGCGTGGTTCCGGGCGGCGGCGTTGCCCTGGTCCGCGCGATCACCGCGCTGGCCGGCCTGAAGGGCGCCAACGAAGACCAGAACCACGGCATCCAGATCGCCCTGCGTGCGATGGAAGCCCCGCTGCGCGAGATCGTTGCCAACGCCGGTGACGAGCCGTCGGTCATCATCAACAAGGTCAAGGAAGGCACCGGCAGCTTCGGCTACAACGCCGCCACCGGCGAGTTCGGCGACATGCTGCAGTTCGGCATCCTGGACCCGACCAAGGTGACCCGTTCGGCGCTGCAGAACGCGGCCTCGATCGCTGGCCTGATGATCACCACCGAAGCCATGGTTGCCGAAGCTCCGAAGAAGGACGAGCCGGCCATGGGCGGCGCCGGTGGCATGGGCGGCATGGGTGGCATGGGCGGCATGGACTTCTAAGGTCCACGCCCGCGTCGGACGTTGCCGGCCCTGGTCGGCGCGTCTCCCCGATGCACGGAAAAACCCCGCCGCGAGGCGGGGTTTTTTTGTTGCCCGGTTGCCGCCATGGCGCCGCGTCGCTACGCTCGCAGACCATGCCTACCTCGTTCATCGTCGTCGACGACTTCCTCTCTCCAGCCGATGCACACGGCCTGCGCCAGGCCGGGCTGGGCCTGACCTACCCGGCGCAGGAGGGGGCATTCCCCGGGCGTAATTCGCTCGAACGGCTGGAGCTGGACGGCCTGTCCGAGGCCGCGTCGCGGTTGGTCAACGAGCCGCTGCGGCCGGTCAATCCGTTGCAGTCGCACGGCAAGTTCCGGCTGACCCTGGCCAGCGATGTGGGTCGCGCCAAGGTGCACACCGACCATTCGCACTGGTCCGGCATCCTCTACCTCAGCGCCCCGGAGCACTGCGAAGGGGGTACCGAGTTCTTCCGCCATCGCCGCACCAACACCGAGCGCATGGCGCTGAACGCCCACGAGCTGGCTGCGCTGGGCTACGCCAACGGCGGCGACATGCATCGGGACATCATCGAGCGCGACAGCGTCGACGACAGCCAGTGGGAAATGACCATGCGCATCCCGATGCGCTTCAACCGCCTGGTGCTGCTGCGCCCGTGGTTCTGGCATACCGCCGGCCCGGCCTTCGGCGACCGGCCGGAGAATGGGCGGCTGGTCTACCTGATGTTCTTCGAGCAGGCGCGTTGAAGGGAGGTCATCCACGCATGGCGTGGATCTACTTCACGAATGCCTTCGCTGCGCCGTACTCCCACTGCCACGGTACGCCGATGTCGCCGAGCACGAAGGCCACCAGCGCCGGGAAGGTCGCCTCGGCGCGCACATCGTTGCCCAGGATCACCACGCAGCGCTGCTGCTGCTCGACGCACACCAGCGTATTACCGACCGCATCATCGTGGCCGCCCTTGTAGAAGCCCGCGCCTTGCAGGCCACGGAACGTCACCACTCCCAGGCCGGCCGCCAGGTCCTTGCGCTGCAGCGCCTTCGGCAGCTCCGGCTGCAGGGTGGGGAACTGGCTGGCGGTGGTGATCGGCAGCTGCGGCCGCACCAGCTCCTTGCGCATCGTCGCTGACAGCCCATCGCCGCGCACGTAGCCGGCGGCGAAACGGGCTATGTCGGCGATGGTGGTATCCATCGAACCGGCCGCGCGCACGCGGCTGCGCTCATCGTGCGGCTCGGCGGTGCCCTCCATGGTCCAGCCGTCGGCCAGGTTGGTGGCGAAGTCCCCGCGCCACATCATGCTGGTGCGGGTCATGCCGAAGCGGTCGAATACCCGCTGCTGCATCAACGCACCCACATCCTCGCCCAGCCGTCCGCGTTCGATCACGAACTGCAGCAGGATCAGCCCTTCGCCGGAATAGCCGTAGCGGCTGCCTGGATCGAAGTGGAACTTCAGCCGGCCGTCCGGTTCAAGAAACCCGAAGTTGGCAAAGCCACTGGCGTGGTTGAGCAGCAGGCGAGGGGTGAGCTGGCGCCAGCGCGCATCATCGGCCAGCACGCTGTAGTCGGCGTACTTCTTCGTTTCGGGCGGATAGTCCGGCAACGGCTTGTCCAGCGCTGTGGCGATGCTGGCATCCAGATCGATCCTGCGGTCCTGCGCCAGCTGCGCGACCAGATGGCCGAATGCCATCTTGGTCAGCGAGGCGGCGTACATCACCGTATCGGTGCGCAGTGGTTCGCCTGCGGTATTGCGCTCGCCGTAGGCGGCGACGTGCACCACCTTGCCGCCGTCGATCACCGCCAGCGCCATGCCGCGCGCCTGTGCGGCCTGCATCAACCGCTGCGCTTCGGCATCGATGCGGGCCGGCGAGGGTACCGGGGGAGGTGCAGCCAGCACGGCCAGCGGGAACAGCGTCAGCAACATCAGGGCAGCACGGCACATGCGTGGAACTCCTGGTGGGGCGCACGGTGATGCTACGCCAGGCTGCCGCTGGCGTCATTGCCGGATGTCAGCTGGCCTGCGGCCGGCGCAGGCAGATCCGGGACGCGCCGGCACCGATGTCCACCTGGCCGCCGCGCATTGCATCTGTACCAAGGATCAGCGCCGGCCGGGCCTCCAGGCCGATCGCCTTGAACACTGGCAGTTCGCTGATGCGGACCTCCATCGAGGGGTGCTGCCAGCCGTTGCCGGCCATGCCGGGCAGGGTGTACAGCCAGGTTGCCTGCTTTCCGCCGCCCAGACCTTCGGTGCCCTTTTCACGCACCCGCACCCGTGCGTCGCTGCCGTCGGTGCGCAGCCCCAGTGCGCGGGCTGCTTCGGCGTTGAGGACGGTCTGCGCGGCACCGGTGTCGACCACGGCGATGGCGTCCACCGCGGGCGCGCCCAGTGCAAGCATGATGAAACCGAACTGGCGCAGGCCGTCAGTGCGTCCGGGCAGCGCATTGGGCTGGCAACCCGGTCCTTCCAGGTTCAATCCGCCGGGTGTCCACAGCGCCAGTTGATTGCGGCCGAAGTCCCAACGGGTGTCCCAGCGTCCGGTCAGATCGTTGCCGATCAAGCCGTCAATGGCCGGATCATCGTCCTTCGGCAACGACGACAGATCGACCTTCATGGCTTGGGCCTGCAGCTGCCAACTGCCCAGCTGCCAGGACGTTGTGCGTATGCGCTGCAGCCGCGCGGAGGCTGAACTTGCCCCTTGGGCCTGTGATACCTCTGCATCCGCATCCCCCAGACCGTAGCGCCGCACGACGCGGTCATCGACCAGGGTGGCGCCTGCCGCGCTGTCGACCACGAAGCGCAGCGGTTCGGCACGCCCGTCCAGCGACACGGCCACGGCCGGATGACCGCCCTGCATCCACATCGGCAGGATGTGTTCGGGGGAATCGGACGCCAGCGCAGCCAGCGGGGCAGCAAGCAGGACGAATGGGATGAGGCGCAAGGCAAGTCTCCGCAGTGATCATGGGTGACCATTGGCGCGCAGCGCCGTATCGCGGGAATATCGGCGTTGATACCGTCCTGATACAGACCTGCCTGATACTGCCTGCATGACAACTCCCGCCCGTGTCATCGTTGTCGATGACGACGCCAGCATCCGTGATGCCATCGCCGATTGCCTGTTGCTGCATGGCTACCAGGTACGGGTGGCAGCGGACGCGACGGCGCTGGACGTGCTGCTGCAGGTCGATCGCCCGGACGTGATCATCCTCGACTGGATGATGCCCGGTGAGGATGGCCTGTCGGTCTGCCGCCGGCTGCAGGCACGGGCCATTCCGATCCTGATGCTGTCGGCGATGGGCAGCGCACCGGACAGGGTGATCGGCCTGGAGATGGGCGCGGACGACTACCTGGCCAAGCCGTTCGACCCGCGCGAGCTGCTGGCGCGGGTACGCGCGCTGCTGCGCCGGCAGGACAAGCTGCGCGCGCAGGTAGCCAGTGAACTGCGCTTTTCTGGTTGGCGGTTGCTGCCGGAACAACGTCGCCTGCTGGCGCCGGATGGGAACGAGCTGGTGCTCAGCCGTGGTGAATTCAGCCTGTTGCTGGCGCTGGCCGAACGCCCCGGGCGGGTGCTGGGGCGCGAGCAGCTGCTGCAGCTGAGCCGTGGCGAACCGAGTGACAGCGTCGACCGCGCGGTCGACCTGGCGATCAGCCGCCTGCGCCGCAAGCTCGGGCAGGCCTCACCCGGTGCGGAAGCCCTGGTGCAGACATCGCGTGGCGAAGGCTATCGCTTCCACGCCGAGGTACAGGTGCTGTGAACAGCCGGTGGCCGACCGCGCGTTGGATCACGATGCTGGCCCTGGCCAGCCTGCTGCTGGCGACACTGGTCAGCGTGGCCGTGGTTGGCTGGATGCCTCGGCCCGCGCCGCCACCGATGCGGTTGGACCAGGCCGTGCAGGTGCTGCGGGGGGAACAGGCCGCGGCACCACTGGGCCTGCATCTGGCGACGCAGGATGCGCCACCAAAGGGCAGTGCCAGTGACTGGCTCACCCAGTTGGCGGCGCTGCAGATGGGTTTGCCGGCGAAGGAGGTGCGCCTGGTCTGGAGCGGACAGGGCAAGGCGCCTGATGTGCAGGTCATCGAAGGCGGCGAGGTGCTCGACGGCACGGCGCGGGTCGGTGTACTGAAGGCGCAGGCCGCGCTGCTGACCGCGATGCAATGGCCGCCGTTTGAACTGGGCGTGCGCCAGGCCGATGGCCGCTGGCGGGTGGTCGGCAGCGATCACAGTGATCTGGCAGCTTGGCGGCGACAGGTGATACTGGCGCTGCTGGGCGGTGCCGTGTTGCTGGCGCCGCTGGCGGCGTGGGCATCGATCCGGCTGGGGCGTCCACTACGACGCTTGGCCGATGCCAGTGCACGTGTGGACCTGCAAGCCGACACGCCCCTGCCGGATGATGGCCCGCGCGAGGTACAGATGCTGGCCGCCGCGATCGGCACCGGTCGAGAGCGCCTGCGTGCGCAGGCCCAGGACATGACCCATATGCTGGCTGCAGTGGCGCACGACCTGCGCACACCATTGACCGGCCTGCGACTGCGCGCCGAGTTCGCGCCCACACCACAGGCGGCCCGGATGGTGGCGGACATCGAGCGCATGGACACGATGATCGAGCAGGTGCTCGATTACGCACGCGGTGAACTGCAGCCGTTGCAGATGCGCCCGCTGGATCTGGCCGCGCTGCTGGAGGAGTGCGTGCAGGCAGCGTTGCTGCGCGGTGTCGAGATCTCCATCCAGGGGCCGGACAGTCTGCCCTGGCACGGCGACGCGTTGCTGCTTCGGCGCGCGTTCGACAACCTTATCGACAATGCCGATCGCTATGCCGGGGCGATGGAACTGCGGCTTGCCGTGGTTGAGCGAGGGGTCCAGCTGGAGGTGATGGATCGGGGCCCAGGTATCGCCGAGGGCGACCGAGTACGCCTGCTGCAACCGTTCCAGCGCAGCGAGCGTTCTCGTAGTCGCACCACCGGTGGAGCGGGACTTGGGCTGGCAGTGGCCGCCAATGTGGCGAGGCGGCACGCGGGCGAACTGCAGCTGCTGCACCGGGAGGGCGGCGGGCTGATTGCGTGCCTGCTGCTGGGAAAGTTCACCTGATATCGGCTGTGGTTTACAGGCAGCGGCTGTTCGGCTGTATGATTAGGCGCCTAACAATATCGCGTGCGTGAGATGATCGAAGCCAAGCACCATGCCCTGATCGAGGAAGCGCAGCGACGCGGTCACGCCAACATCGCGCCGCTGCGCCTGTGTTTCCAGCTGCTCTCGCTGTCCTCGTCGATCGATCGCGACTGCGCCGCGCGGCTGGCACCGCATGGGCTCAGCGAGGGTCGCTTCATCGTGCTGTTCCTGTTGCACGGGGCCGGTGGCGCACTGCCGCCGCATGTGCTGGCCGAACGCGCCGGCGTGACCCGCGCCACCATCAGCGGCCTGCTCGACGGCCTGCAGCGCGAAGGCCTGCTGCAGCGTCGCAACGATGACGGGGATGGCCGCCGCCTGCAGATCGTGCTGACCGCACCGGGAAAGCGTTTGGCCGAATCGCTGTTCGAGCAGCACACGCAATGGATCGGTGGGCTGTTCAACGGCCTGGATGCTGATGAACAGCAGCAGCTGTCACAGCTGCTGCACAAGGTCTGGCAGCACACGGACGCCGGGCGGGAATCCGCAGCATGAGCACGGCCATTCCTGCGGAACGCCGGCAAGCACTCAACACCGGCCGCGTCCCCGCCACCCATCTGGCAGAATGCCTGGCAGTGGATTTTGCCGCGCTGCTGCAGGTGGTGGCGCCTGCGCTTGCACCGGAGGCGCTGCAACGCATGCGGGACGCCTCAGGCAAGGGCATCACGCTGCGCATGGCCCTGGCTGCGCAACTGCTGCGTGAGGCGGGGCAGGGGGCGCCTGCGCTCTGGCAGCATCACAGCTCCGATACCGTGCGCGGCTGGGCCTGCTACCTGATCGGCAGCGATGCCCGCGCAACGCTGGCAGGGAAGCTGCAGCAGATGCGCACACTGGCCGATGACCCCCATTTCGGTGTGCGCGAATGGGCGTGGCTGGCACTACGCACGGACATCGTTGCCGCACCACTGCAGGCGCTGGAGCACCTGCAACCGTGGTCACAGGAAACATCGCCGTACCTGCGCCGCTTCGCCTGCGAAGCACTGCGTCCGCGCGGTGTCTGGGCCACGCATATCGCACTGTTCAAGCAGCACCCGGAACATGCATCCGCGCTGCTGGAAGCACTGGCCGACGATCCGGAACGCTATGTGCAGGATTCGGTCGGAAACTGGCTCAACGATGCCGGCAAGACCCAGCCGCAGTGGCTGCGCCAGCTGTGTACGCGTTGGCAGCATGAGCGCCACAGCGACGCCAACGCCTACATCCGCAAACGCGCGCTGCGCTCGCTCCGGTAGTGCCGGCCGCTGGCCGGCAACCCCCGAACCCTCAAGGAAGAACCACCATGTCGCACACCTTCATCGAGCTCTACACCGCCACCCCTGCCTGGACCACACTTCCGCCCGAGCAGCGGAATGCCTTCTTCGCCCGTATCGGCGCCGGCATGCAGCAGTTCGATCCGGTCCGCATCACGCCGCTGGCGATGGGCCGCGTTGCCTCGGGCGTACCGCACGGCAGCGATGAGCAGTTCTATGCGGTCTGGCGCTGCGCAAGCCGCGAGGAGGTCGATGCGTTGATGGCCGGCATTGCCGCTACCGGCTGGCATGAGTACTTCACCACCACCCAGGCGGTAGGCGCGATGGACAGCATGGCCCAGCACCTTGCCGACCTGGCCGCCTTGTAGCGGGGCGGCAGACGCCGGCAGATCCCGGTGCTGGGCATGGGTGGCACATGCGCCTGTCACCCAGACGAGGTAAACAGGACATTGCCCATGTCCATCCGCAGGAAGGTCGATCATGCAGAGCACGCTCCAGGTCACGCTGTTCGGCCCTCTTGGCGACAGCCCGGCGTTGCAGTTGCCGGGGCTGGAGGGGCCGTCGGTGGCCATCCCGGAATCGGCCCTGCGGCGCTTGGTTTCCGATCTCTACACCGCGCGTTCCCTGCTCAACCCCGAGCAGCTGGACGAGGCCCGGCAGGAACTGGATCGCGTGCTGGAACGCTGGGCCGACATCCATGAGGGCCTGCTGCTGGACGTGGAAGTGCATGGCAAATGAGCGACGTTGCGTGGTTGCCGCCGCGTGGGCAGGGCCGGCGCGCATCTCGCTGAACCGCGTCCCCAGTTGCGGATGAAACATTTTGCACTGCGCAAAAGCTGTGCTATCAATACAACCCATGAACGCAGCCGCCACCCGCTTTTACTGGTATTACTTTCCGAAGCCACTGGCGGAGGAAGGACTGCGCTCACCCTGAAGAAAGCTTCAGACGCATTCCCGAAAGCCGCCAGCGAACCTGGCGGCTTTTTTCATGCCGCCACGCTGGGGACCCCCAACGTTCCGGAGACCTCCCCCAATGCCCCCGCACACCGACGACCTGCGTATCCGCACCATCGAACCGCTGACACCGCCTGCCCAGCTGCTGGCGATGCTGCCGTGTGACGATGAAGCCTCCGACACCGTCAGCGCCTCACGCGCGGCCCTGCACCAGATCCTGCATGGCCGTGACGACCGCTTGGCGGTGGTGGTTGGCCCATGCTCGATCCACGACCCGAAGGCCGCCATCGAGTACGCCCAGCGCCTGAAGCCGCTGCGTGACGCGCTGGCCGGGGAACTTGAAATCGTGATGCGCGTGTACTTCGAGAAGCCGCGCACCACGGTGGGCTGGAAGGGCCTGATCAACGACCCGGACCTGGATGGCAGCTTCAGGATCGACAAGGGCCTGCGCATTGCCCGTGGCCTGCTGCGCGACATCAACAAGCTGGGCCTGCCGGCCGGTGTCGAGTTCCTCGACGTGATCTCGCCGCAGTACATCGCCGATCTGGTGGCCTGGGGCGCCATTGGTGCGCGCACCACCGAAAGCCAGGTGCACCGCGAACTGGCCTCGGGGCTGTCGTGCCCGGTCGGCTTCAAGAACGGCACCGATGGCAACGTGAAGATCGCCGCCGACGCGGTGGGTGCGGCGTCCAATCCGCATCACTTCCTGTCGGTCACCAAGCAGGGCGGCACCGCCATCGTGTCGACCACTGGCAACCCGGACTGCCATGTGATCCTGCGCGGCGGCAAGCAGCCGAACTACGATGCAGGCAGTGTCGCCGAGGCCTGCCAGGCGCTGGCCAAGGCCAAGCTGCCGACTCGTCTGATGATCGACGCCAGCCATGCCAACAGCCTGAAGAATCCGGACAACCAGCCGAAGGTGATCGAGGACATCGCTGTTCAGTTGGAAGACGGTGAACAGCGCATCGTCGGTGTGATGATCGAGAGCCATCTGGTCGGTGGTCGCCAGGAACTGGTGGAAGGCCAACCGCTGGTCTACGGGCAGAGCATCACCGATGGCTGCATCGACTGGGACACCACCGTGACGGTGCTGGAGCGACTGGCCGCGGCCGTGCGCGCCCGTCGCGACGTGAAGGTGTCCGAAGCCGCTTGAGTGCGGCACGTGTGTGGATGGCGGCCAGCGCCTGCGGGGGTGCGGCCGCGATCAGGGCCGGTCGGAGTTGGAGTCCGGCCCATCTGCACCGGCGATGCGCCTGGCGCTGCGCATGAGCGACAGCGCCAGGTACATCGCCGGGGTGGTGCGGATTCCGCCGCGCGAACCTCAATGCACTTCGTCGTGGTACACGAACTTCGGCATTTCCCAGCGGTAGTGGATCGCCAGCAGGCGCAGCGCGAAGCCGCCGCCGAGGCAGCACAGGATCGCGGTGGCGTCGGCCACGCCCCAGTGCAGCAGCAACAGGTAGGCCGCGCCGGTCAGCAGCGCGATGATCGCGTACAGCTCCTTCTGGAAGATCAGCGGCACCTCGTTGCAGAGGATGTCGCGCAGCACGCCGCCGAACGCGCCGGTCAGCATGCCGGCGATCAGCACGATCGGCATCGCATGGCCGGCTTCGCGCGCGATCGAGCAGCCGATCAGGGTGAAGGCGATCAGGCCCAGCCCGTCGAGGACCAGGAAGGTGCGGCGGAAGTGGTGCATCCAGCGTGCGACCCAGGTGGCGATCAGCGCCGCGCACACGGTGAAGCCCAGGTACTCGGGATGCTTCACCCAGCCCAGCGGATAGTGGCCGAGCAGGATGTCGCGCAGTGAACCACCACCGAGGGCGGTGACGCAGGCGATCATGACCACGCCGAACAGGTCCATGCGGCGGCGGCCGGCGGACAGTGCGCCGGTCATGGCTTCGGCGGAAATGGCGATCAGGTAGATGATGGACAGCAACATGGGGCAGGCTCCGAACGCGGTGGGGCCGGCCATGCGCGGACGCCGCCATTGCCTGCGCAATGACGGGATGACGATGACCGGTGCCGCTCCCGCTGTCCTTTTGCCTGAGAGTTCAGCGGCATGGGCCGCGTGCCCCTTCGGCGGATCGTCCCGGGCATGCCCGGTGACCTCTCTCCAGCTCGGCGAGTCGAATGCATGGTTGGTGGGATTCCAGCCCACCGGCCTGAGCGATCATGGGAGCCTGCGCCTTCGGCGGGCGCCAGCGCGGCGCCTCTCTCCTGCATTCGGGCGCCAGTATATCCGCTGCAGTGCAGCACGGCATAATCCGGGCATGGCCCCGTCCCTCCGCCCGTGGTTCCTGTACCTGCTCGAATGTCGCGATGGCAGCTATTACGCCGGCATCAGCACCGACGTGGACGCGCGTTTCGCCGCCCATCAGGCTGGCAAGGGCGCGCGCTACACCCGGGCCCGGCCGCCGCTGCGGGTGCTGGCCGTGCGCGAGTACCCGGACCGGGCCGCCGCGTCACGGGCCGAGTGGCAACTCAAGCAGCAGCCGCGCGAACGCAAGCTGGCCTGGCTGCAGGCGCCGGATCCCGCGCTTCTGTAGAGCCGAGCCCACGCTCGGCTGTTGTTGCTGCTGCCTGATGGTGAAGCCGAGCATGGACCCGGCTCTACAGTAGATCCACGCCATGCGTGGATGGGCGCTTCCAGTCATGCCATGATCGCCACACCCATCGACACATGGATCCGTCCGATGAAGAACTGCGGGATACTGCTGTTGACTGCCTGCGCGGCCCTTCTGGCCTGCACCCAAGCACCGTCGCCACCGCCACTGCAGCATGGGCAGATCGGCACCGCTGCTGAGCTGGCTGCGTATGGCCCGAGGACACCCGAACCGATCCACCTGCGTCGTGACCGGGTCCCTCCCGATCTGGTCGATCTGATCCCGTTCGCGGAAAAGTGGGGGATCGGCGATGACGTGCTTCGCAATGAAATGCGGGAGCGCGCCACTGACGCGGAAAAGCAGGCATTGACGGATGCGCTGGCGGGGCGCCATGCGCGCATCACCGCCTGGTTGGACAGCTTCCCGCAGGGGCAGCCCATGTCTGAAGAAGCCGCTGCGTTCATGTACATGCAGCTGGGCACCGACGAAATGGGCCTGATGCCGTAGATCCACGCCATGCGTGGATGCGGCTTGCATATGCCATGATCGCCCAGCCCTCAGCGCTGGAGACCCGGATGTCCACCGTCGCCCTGTTGTTCGCTCTCTCCGCGTCAACCAGTCCCGCTGCCGACCCGGCCACCCTCGCGGCCATCGAAGCCACCTGCCATGACTACGTCGACGGCCAGCTGGAGGCCGACCCGTTGTGGTACCCGAAACCGAAGGCGAAGTGAGCACGATGCGTGCCGCCGGTAAGGCATGGGTCTCCGTCGTCGTACTGGCCGCCGGCATCGCACTGCTGCCTGGCCTGCTGTACCTGCTCGGGCTTGCCCTGGTGGGCGGTTGGCCGAAGCCAGCAGACCGTGCGCCCAGTGGTGTGGCTGCGTGCAGCAGTGAACCACGAACAGGATTTCAGCCGATGAATCCCTGGAGTTTCGCTGCGCAGTTCTTCGACGACGACGCGATGAAGAAGAAGGTGCCAGAGGTGGAACGGGAGGCGTTCTGGATTGCCCGCCGCCATCTTTGGCGGCAGCCACGGCACGACATGCTGCGCTGGCATCTGAGCAGCACGGCACTGACGATCTGGATTACCCGCAACTGGAGTGCCGCGCAGATTGCCGACACCGCAAGGAAGGAGGACTTCTGCCGCGCATGGTCGAAACGGCGGGTGCCCGGCGGCCCGATGAAGCGGTAGATCCACGCCATGCATGGATGATGTTGACGGAGTCAGAGCCCTTTCCTGCGGAGAGGGGACGGACCGCGCGGCAGCCGGCCAGCGGCCGGCACTACCGCCGGGGTCGCCGGTCTTCCTGGTCATCACCGAAGATGATGCGCGCGCTGCGCTGGTAGCTCCAGTACGCCACGGCCCAGTTCAGCAGCACTACGATGCGGTTGCGGAAGCCGATCAGGAAGAACACGTGCGCGGCCAGCCAGAACCACCAGGCCAGCACGCCCGACAGCTGCAGCCGGCCCAAGTGCACGATCGCGGCCATGCGACCGATGGTGGCCAGGTTGCCGTAGTCGGCGTACTTGAACGGGCCGGGCTCGGGCTTGCCGTGCAGGCGTGCGCGGATCACCTCGGCCACGTATTTGCCCATCTGCTTGGCAGCGGGTGCCACGCCGGGTACCGGCTTGCCGTCGGCCTGGCTCAGTGCGGCCAGGTCACCGGCCACGAACAGCTCCGGGTGATCGGGCAGGGTCAGGTCCGGTTGCACCGGCACGCGGCCGGCGCGGTCCAGCGGCACGTCCAGCGTGCGCGCCAGCGGTGAAGCGGCCACGCCGGCGGCCCAGACCACGGTGCGGGCCGGTACGAACTGGTCACCGAGCGTGAAGCCCTGGCTGTCGATGTCGCTCACCGGGGTACCGGTCAGCACTTCCACGCCCAGCTTTTCCAGCTGCCGCCGTGCTTTCAGCGAAAGCACTTCCGGGAACGAGGACAGCACGCGCGGGCCGGCTTCGACCAGCCGCACCTTGGCGCTGGCCGGATCAATGTGGCGGAACTCATTGCGCAGCGTATGCCGCGCGATCTCGGCCAGGGTGCCGGCCAGTTCAACACCGGTGGGACCGCCACCGACCACCGCGAAGCTCAGCCATGCGGCCTTCTTCGCCGGGTCCGGTTCCGCCTCGGCGCGCTCGAACGCCAGCAGCAGCTTGCGGCGCAGCGCGATCGCATCGTCCAGCGTCTTCAGGCCGGGCGCATCATCGGCCCACTGGTCGTTGCCGAAGTAGGCGTGGGTGGCGCCGGTGGCCAGCAGCAGGCTGTCGTAGTCCAGCGTGCTGCCATCGGCCATGCGGATCTGCCGGGCCTGCTTGTCGATGGCGACCACTTCGCCGAGGCGGACTTCCACGTTGCGCTGGTGGCCGAGGATATGGCGCAGTGGTGCAGCGATATCCGGCGCGGACAGGCCGGCGGTGGCCACCTGGTACAGCAGCGGCTGGAACAGATGATGGTTGCGGCGGTCGACCAGGGTGATGCGCATGCGCTCGCGGGCCAGGGCACGGGTGGCCCAGAGACCGGCAAAACCGCCGCCGACAACAACCAGGTGGGGAACGCGCTCGCGACTCATCGACTCACTCCAGTGGGGGCATTGGGGGAAGCGCCTGGCATCTTCGCACGGCGGCCGCCTGTCACGTCAGCGCCCGCGTGGATCGGCGATACTCGGGTTCAGGCAACCGCCCGCGAGGAGTCCATGAGCGAACCGGAAAAGCGCATCGCCCTGTTGATCGACGCCGACAATGCGCCGGCCTCGAAGATCGACGAGGTGTTGGCCGAAGTGGCCCGCTATGGGGTGGCCAACGTGCGCCGCGCCTATGGCAACTGGAAGAGCCCGCGACTGAAGGGGTGGGAAGCGGTGCTGCATGAGTATGCGATCCGTCCCATCCAGCAGTTCGCCTACAGCAAGGGCAAGAATGCCTCGGACATGGCGATGGTGATCGATGCCATGGACCTGCTGTACGCGCGCAACCTGGATGGCTTTGCCATCGTCTCCAGCGATGCGGACTTCACCCCGATGGTGATGCGCCTGCTGACCGATGGCGTGAAGGTGTACGGTTTCGGCGAGAAGAAAACACCCGAGCCGTTCGTCAACGCGTGCTCGAAATTCACCTACCTGGAAGCACTGGGCCAGACCCACGCCAGCGTGCCGGATACCGAACAGGCATCCAGCGAACAGGCCTCGAACGAGCCGGTGGCCAACGACGATGCGCGTCCGCGCAAGAGCGGTGCGGAAATGCGCAGCGACACGCGGCTGGTGAAGATGCTGCGCCGCGCGGTGTCCGCGGCCGAGGGCGAGGATGGCTGGTCGCACCTCGGCCCGGTCGGCAGCCAGATCGGCAACCAGGCGTCGTTCGACCCGCGCAACTACGGCTACGGCAAGCTCAGCGATCTGCTGGCGGCGATCGGCCTGTTCGAACTGAAGAAGGATGGCAAGTCGTCCTACGTGCGCGCGCTGCCGAAAAAGAACCGGTAATGCCGGCCGCTGGCCAGCAAGGAACCGGTAGTGCCGGCCGCTGGCCGGCAATCCCCGGATGCCAGATCCCGCATCCGGCATGCACACACCCCGCCCGATCAGGGGTATCGTTGCCGCTCGCATTGCCAGCAAGGAATACCGCATGTTGAAGATCTGGGGCCGTCGCAATTCCAGCAACGTCCGCAAGGTGCTGTGGTGTGCCGAGGAAATCGGCCTGCCGTACGAGTCCATCGAGGTCGGTGGCAGCCACGGCGGCACGCAGACGCCGGAATACCAGGCGATGAATCCCAATGGCCTGGTACCGGTGATCGAAGACCACGGCCTGCCGCTGTGGGAATCGAACGCCATCGTGCGCTACCTGAGTGCGCGCTACGCGCTGGGCACGCTGTACGCCGAAGACCCGATGGAACGCGCCCAGGCCGAGAAGTGGATGGACTGGAGCACCTCGCGCATGGCGCCGCTGTACACCGACCTGATCTGGGGCATCATGCGCACCGCTCCGGCCGACCGCGACGAAGCGCGGATCAATGCCGCCATCGTGCGCGCCGGCGACTACCTGGCGATGGCCGATGCCACCCTGGCCAAGCAGCCGTGGCTGTCCGGCGAGACATTCGCGATGGGTGACATCCCGCTGGGCTCGCTGATCTATGCCTGGTTCGAACTGCCGATCCAGCGTCCGGAACTGCCGCACCTGGCCGACTGGTACGCCCGTCTTCGCGAGCGCCCCGCCTACCAGCGCGGCGTGATGTCGCCGCTGACGTAAGCGAAAGCGTCCGGGGTCAGAGCCCTTTTCTGCGAAAAGGGATCCGACCCCAGGGCATCGGGGTCGGATCCCACCCGACGGGTAGGCTCTGACCCCTCAATAAAGATCCGTCGGATCCACATCCAGCGACCAGCGGACCTTGCGTGCTTCCGGCAGCGCATACAGCTGCGGTACCAGTTGCGAAAGCACCCCGTGCAGCGGTGGCCGCTGCGCGGCAGACAGCAGCAGCTGGGCGCGCTGGTAACCGGCGCGCCGTGGCATCGGCGCCGGCATGGGTCCATAGGCTTCCACCACGTCCTGCTCGCCCAGCAGCTGTCGCGCTGCCAGCAGGAATGCATTGGCATGCTCCACCTGCTGCGCTTCGGCGCGCATCAGCGCCAGATGCGCGAACGGCGGGAATCCTGCGGCCTGGCGCTGGTTCAACTCGGCCTGCGCGAACGGGTGGTAGCCACCGCTGACCAGGGTCTCCAGCAGTGGGTGCCCCGGGTGATGCGTCTGCAGCCAGACTTCGCCCGGGTCGCGCGCGCGTCCGGCGCGACCGGCGACCTGGATCAGCTGCTGCGCCAGTTTCTCGCTGGCGCGGAAGTCGGCCGAGAACAGGCCCTCGTCGATGCCGACCACCACCACCAGGGTCAGCTTGGGCAGGTCGTGGCCCTTGGCCAGGATCTGCGTGCCGACCAGGATGCCGGGCTGGTCGCCCAGTTTCGCCAGCTGTTGTTCCAGTGCATCGCGTCGCGAGGTGGTGCTGCGGTCGATGCGCACCACCGGGAAGTCGGCGAAGGCGGCGGTGAGATGTTCTTCCAGGCGCTCGGTGCCGATGCCCTGCGGTTGCAGCGCCAGACTCCCGCACGCGGGGCATGCCAGCGGCGCCGGTTGCCGCGCACCGCAGTGATGGCACTGCAGGCGACGACCGCCGCCATGCACGGTCATCGGTGCATCGCAGCGGTTGCATGGCGCGGTCCAGCCGCAGTCGTGGCACAGCAGTACCGGCGCATAGCCACGGCGGTTCTTGAACACCAGCACCTGCTGGCCGCGCTGCAGGTGCTCGCCAATGCCGGCCAGCACGTCGGCCGAGAGGCCGTCATGCAATGGTCGCTTGCGCACATCAAGGATGCGCACGCGCGGTGGCCGCGCATCACCGGCACGCTGCTTCAGGCGCAGGTGGGTGTAGCGCCCGGCATAGGCGTTGTGCAGCGTCTCCAGTGAAGGCGTAGCGCTGCCCAGCAGAACCGGAACGCCCAGCGCCTTGCCCCGGACCAGAGCGAAATCGCGTGCGTGGTAGCGGATGCCGTCCTGCTGCTTGTAGCTGCCGTCATGCTCCTCGTCGACGATCAGCAGGCCGGCCTGCGGCAGCGGCGTGAACACCGCCGAGCGGGTGCCGACGATCACCCGTGCCTCGCCGCGCGAAGCCGCCGCCCAGACCCGGGCGCGCTCGTTGTCGTTCAACCCCGAATGCAGTGCATGCACGGCGATGCCGAGGCGGCCGCGGAAGCGTGCCAGGGTCTGCGGGGTGAGGCCGATTTCCGGCACCAGCACCAGCGCCTGCTTGCCTTGGGCCAAGCAGTGGATGATGGCCTGCAGGTAGACCTCGGTCTTGCCGCTGCCGGTTACGCCATCCAGCAGGAACGGTTGGAAGCCCTCGACTGCGTTGATCGCCGCCACGGCCTCTGCCTGCTCCGTGTTGAGGGTGGGGCCAGGCAGTGGCTGCGCGTGCTGCGGAGCGACGCGCAGCGCCACGCGTTCGGCCAGCTCGCGCTTGGCCAGGCTGCGCGCGGCGGTGCGCCAGTCGTCCATGCGTTCGCCCAGCACGTCCTCATCGACGATGGCGTCGGCCAGCAGCTCGGCCAGCTGCCGGGGGCGGCTGCCGGCGCGCAGTTTTTCGCGCTGGGCGCGGCCTTCGGCGGTCAGCTGCCAGCCCCAGTGATGGGTGTCGGGCAGGGCGTCGCCATGGCGCAGCGGGCCCGGCAGGGCGGTGCTCAGCACCTCGCCCAGTGGCGCATGGGTGTAGCGCGCCAGCCACTGCAGGCTGTGCCACAGCTCGCCCTGGAGCAGCGGTTGCGGGTCGCACCAGGCCAAGGCCTGGCGCAGTCCCTGGCCGTCATCGGTCTGGCCGTGCCCCACCACTACGCCGACCAGCTCGCGGTTGCCGAACGGCACCTTCAGGCGGCAGCCGACCGCGACCGTGGGGCCATCGCCCTCTGGTGACAGGTAGTCGAACAGGCGCGGCAGCGGGACGGGCAGGGCGACCTGCAGGGTCGGAATGGGTGAAAGCATCGGGCCAGTGTAACGGGCCATGCGCGCGCGGATGGCAGGGGCCAGAGACTGCCGGGGGCCCTCGTCGAATCATAAATGTCACCTAAATATCGGTGTCCATTGGAGATTCAGTCTTATCCACATGTTCTGTGGATAACGTTGTGCGTTACCGGTCGACGGGAACGCAGGAGGCCGATGGCGACGAGCTCACGCTTGGGTTGGTCAAAAAATCGCCACACTTCAAAGTCATTCAAAATCAACAACTTGAGTGTGAAACATTGCTGAAACAGAGTGAATTCAGCTGGATGCCGCAGTTTTCCCCGAGGCGGGCGTGGTGCTGTGCACAACCTGCAGCACGAAGTGCCTGCGCGCGCAAGTCCTACGGGTGCCGATGGGCTGCCGCTATCATGCCGGCAGACCTTTGGAGTGACCGATGACGGCTGTGCCCGCCCCTGTTTCCTCGACCGCGGCCGGCGCGCTGTCGGCGTTCCTGCGCGGCGTCGAGCGCCGTGCCCTGGTGGTGGCTGAGCTGCAGTGCGGCGATGCCGCGCGAGCCGAGCAGACCCTGGTGGCGGTGATGCGCGCCTTCGCCGCGGTCGCCAGCGACCTGCCGATGGCGCAGTGGCCGATCCGCTTCTGGACCCTGCTGGGCCAGCGCCAGGCGCTGCGCGAGCCGGTGGGCGGCCAGTGGCTGCCGCCGTTGGCCGCGCTGGGCGAAATGGGGCCGCTGCCGCGCTTGGCACTCCTGCTGCGGGTGGGCGGCAGTCTGGACGAGGGTATCGCCATGCGCGTGCTCGACCAGGACGAAGCGGGCTACCAGCACCTGCTGGCCGATGCCTGCCCCCGTGATGCGCACGGCCAGCCCGATGCGTCGGCATGGCGCCAGCTGGCCGAACAGGTGCAGCTGCGCATCCGCGACCTGCCGGCCAAGCGCCTGCAGCAGCTTCAGCAGCCGGCTGCGCCGGCCGCCAGCAATGAAGCTCCCGCGACCGGCTGGCGCGCACCGCAGCGCGATGATCGTGCGGCCGCCCAGGGCAAGCGGCGGCGTCCCAATGCCAGGCCGCGCTGGCGCGGCCCGGTGATCCTGCTGGTGACGGTCGCGGTGCTGTTGGCCGCGGCACTGGGCTGGCGCTACTGGCAAGGACATTCATCCGGTAGCGACGCTCCACTGCCGGAAGGGGTAGTGGGCGAAGCTGGCCCGGTCACGGTGGAAGCTCTTCCGCCGAGCAAGGTCAATGCCACGCCGGATGCGACCCCGGCCCAAGCCTCCGACGACGCCATGATGCTGGCCGACCGCGACTATCCGCTGGTGGCCGATGCCGATCTGTATGCCTGGACCGCCGCCGGCGGCCCGTTGCCGGTGGACGAATCGCAATCCAGGCCGAGCCGGCCCGAGCCCGCCAGCGCCACGCTGGAAACCGCTGCCGCCGATGAATAAGACCCTGCTCGCCAGCCTGCTGCTGGCCCTGCCGTTGTCGCTGTCCGCCGCGCCGCAGACCTTGAGCGTGCCGCTGCCGCCGCCAGTGCCGGGCAGTTCACCGGCGGCTCCCGCTCCGGCCACCACAAACACGACGCCCGCTGCGTTCACCCAGCTCGACGCCCAGCAGCAGCGTCAGCGCCGTGCCGACTACGCGGCCTGGCGCGCCCTGCCGGAGAGCGAGCGGGAGCGCATCCGGCAGGCTGCGGCGCGGTTCAATGCGCTGCCGGCGGACCAGCAGCAGCGCCTGCGCGAGCAGTTCCAGGCGCAGGACCAGGCCTTCCGCGAGGGCTGGCGGCTGGGCCCGCAGCTGGGACTGGAGTTCCCCAAGCTGCACGGCCTGTTCGGCTTCGTGCCACCGGAACAGCGCGAGGCCGCGCTGGCCGTGCTGCGCCAGCTCAGCCCGGCGCAGCTGGCCCAGCTGACCCTGGTCGCGCAGCGCACGCCACCGCAGGAGCGTGACACGGTGCGAGGCGCGTTCCTCGCCGTGCCCGCCGCCGAGCGCGACGCCTGGCTCAAGCGCCAGGCCGGCCAGTAAACAAAGGGGACGGAGGGGATTAAGTCGTGTTCGGCACAGTCGGGCTTGAAACGACTTAATCCCCTCCGTCCCCTTTTTCTGTTCGTAACGCGATCGCAACGCGTGATGCCGGGGCCTGCCGGAACCCAGCATTCACGCCATGTCATGGGAATGCGCGCGCTGCGCGCGTAAGATGACCGGCCGCAACCCGGTGCCTGTGCCCTTCGCGCGCAACCGTAGTTCGCGTCAAGCACCTTATGTCTACTGCAACCTCCACGCCGCGCTTCAGCAAGGAAGTCGGCGCCACCGGTCTGCTCGCCCTGCCGCTTGTGCTCGGGCATGTGTCCACCGGCCTGATCTCCTTCGTCGACAACGTGATTGCCGGCCACCATGCCACCGCGACCCTGGCCGCAGTGACCATCGGCACGGCGCTGCTGTGGCTGCCGATGCTGATCCCGATCGGCACCCTGATCTCGCTCACCGCCTCGGTATCGCAGCTGCACGGCGCCGGCCGCGAGCGCGAAATCGGCCCGCTGTTCCGCCAGGCACTGTGGCTGGCGCTGGGGCTGGGGCTGATCATGTTCACCTTCCTCACGGTGGTGCCGCCGCTGCTGCCATCGTTCGGGATCGCGCCGGACATCGTGCCGGGGGCGACCGCGTTCCTGCACGCGGTGCGCTGGGGCGGGCCCGCACTGACCCTGTACTTCTGCATGCGTTACCTGAGCGAAGGCATGCACTGGACGTTGCCGACCATGCTGCTCGGCTTCGGCGGCCTGCTGGTGCTGGCGCCGATGGGCTACGTGCTGGCCAACGGCAAGCTCGGTTTCCCGGAACTGGGTGCGGAAGGCCTGGGCATCGCTTCGGCGGTGATGATGTGGCTGCAGGCCACGGCGTTTGCCCTCTACCTGTGGCGCACCAAGCGCTTCGCCCACCTGCAGCTGTTCTCGCACTTCGAAGGACCGCGCTGGAAGGCGATCTGGGACCTGCTGCGCACCGGCCTGCCGATCGGCATTACCGTGCTGATGGAAGGCGGCCTGTTCATCGTCACCGCGCTGCTGATCGGCCGCCTGGGTGCGAATGAAGCGGCCGCGCACCAGATCGCGATCAACGTGGCGCAGCTGTGCTTCATGATCCCGATGGGCGTGGCCGAGGCCACCACCGTGCGCGTCGGCCATGCGGTTGGCCGTGGCGATGGCTTCGGCGTACGGCGTGCGGCCTGGGCCGGCTACGCGATCATCATGGGCACGCAGACGCTGTCGGCGGCGGTGCTGCTGTTCGGCCACGATGCCATCGTCGGTGTCTACACCAACGACCTGGCGGTGGCCGGCCTGGCCTCGACCCTGCTGCTGTACGCGGCCACCTTCCAGTTCCCGGATGGCATCCAGGTGCTGTCGGCCGGCGCGCTGCGCGGCCTGAAAGACACCCGCGTGCCGATGTTCATCGCCATGTTCGCTTACTGGGGCCTGGGCATGCCGCTCGGCGCCGGGCTCGGCCTGGGTCTGGGCATGGGCCCGCAGGGCATGTGGATCGGCCTGATCGTTGGCCTGACCGCCGCTGCCATCCTGATGGGCTGGCGCCTGCGCCGCAGCAGCCTGCGCATCGGCCAGTCGATGTTGTCCTGACCTTTGCGCCCGTCATGCCGACCCATGGCGGGCGATCCCCTGACTTGTGTCCGATGCCGCATCACACGGCACCGGCTATGCTGGTACCACGGCAAGAAGCCATCCGGAGCGTTCCATGAATCAACCCGTGCCCCCGCTGCCCCCGGCGCGTCGCAACCCCGTCGCCAGTTTCTTCATCGGGCTGTGGGACGTCATGAACTTCACCCGCCGGTTGATCCTCAACCTGCTGTTCTTCGGCCTGCTGTTCCTGCTGCTGGTGATGTTCGTCATCGCGGCGGGCATGGGCGCCGGTGCCAGCAAGTCGCTGCAGGACCGCACTACCCTGGTGATCGCCCCGGAAGGCCGCCTGGTCGAGCAGTTCAGCGCCGACCCGGTCAGCCGCGCACTGGCCAAGGCGGTGGGCGACAACGGCGCCGAAGAGATCCAGCTGCGCGACCTGCTGCGGGTGATCGAGTCGGCCAAGGAAGACAAGAAGATCGAGCGCGTGGTGCTGGAGCTGGACAAGCTGCAGCCGTCTGGCTTCGCTTCGCTGCGTGAAGTGGCCACCGCGCTGCAGGACCTGCGTGCCTCCGGCAAGCAGCTGGTGGCCTACAGCGAGAGCATGGGCCAGTCGCAGTACCTGCTGGCCGCACAGGCCGACGAGGTCTACCTGGACCCGATGGGGTCGGTGGTGCTCGAGGGCCTGGGCCGCTGCCGCCAGTACTTCCGAACCGGCCTGCAGGACAAGCTGGGCGTGGACGTGCACCTGTTCAAGGTGGGCGAATACAAGTCCGCGGCCGAGCCGTACGTGCTCGATGCGGCCTCGCCGGCCTCCAAGGAAGCCGACCTGTTCTGGATGAACGACGTGTGGCAGCGCTATCTGGCGGACATCGCCAAGGCGCGTCGCCTGGACCCGGCACAGCTGGCCGCCGGCATCGACACGCTGCCGGAAGGCATCGCCGCCGCCGGTGGCGACCTGGCCAAGTTCGCCCTGCAGCAGAAGCTGGTGACCGCGCTGAAGACCCGCGAGGAATTCGAGGATCTGATGATCGAGCGCGGCGTGGCCGACGACGATGCCGACGGTGGCTTCCGCAACGTCGACTTCGGCACCTACCTGGGCCAGCTCGATGCGCGCCGCAACCCGGTGGACAACCGTCCGCAGGTAGCGGTGGTTGTGGCCGCCGGCGAAATCAGCGGCGGCGATCTCCCGGCCGGCCGCATCGGTGGCGAATCGACCTCGGCGCTGCTGCGTGCCGCGCGTGACGACGAGAACGTGAAGGCGGTGGTGCTGCGCGTGGATTCGCCAGGCGGTGAAGTGTTCGCCTCCGAGCAGATCCGCCGCGAAGTGGTGGCCCTGCAGGCCGCCGGCAAGCCGGTGGTGGTGTCGATGGGCGACCTGGCCGCCTCCGGTGGCTACTGGATCAGCATGAATGCCGATCGCATCTATGCCGATCCGTCGACCATCACCGGTTCGATCGGCATCTTCGGCATGGTGCCGAACTTCAGCCGCGCGCTGGACAAGATCGGCGTGCACACCGATGGTGTCGGCACCACCCGTTTCGCGGGTGCGTTCGATGTCACCCGCCCGATGGATCCGGCCGTGGGCCAGGTCATCCAGTCGGTGATCAACAAGGGTTACGCCGACTTCACCGGTCGCGTCGCCGACGCCCGCAAGAAGCCGGTCGAGGCCGTCGACGAAGTGGCGCGTGGCCGCGTGTGGAGCGGTGCGCAGGCCAAGGAACGTGGCTTGGTCGATGCCTTCGGTGGCCTGAAGGATGCCGTGGCCGATGCCGCCAGCCGTGCCAAGCTGGGCAAGGCCGATGCCTACCGCGTGCGCTACATCGAGAAGGCGGCGACGCCGTTCGCGCAGTTCGTCAGCGGTTTCGCCGGCAGCCGCGCCGGCGCCTGGATGCTGTCCGACTCGGGCATGGCGCGGATGGTGCTGGCGCGCGCGATGCCGGAAGTGGATACGCAGCTGCGCTTTGTCGAGAACGCGGCGCGCGAGAAGGGCAACGGCACGCCGGTGAAGGCGCTGGCCTACTGCTTCTGCGGGTTCTGATCGGCAGCGGTGACGAATGAAAACGCCCGGCCCTGGCCGGGCGTTTTCGTTGGTGGGGTCGGATCCCTTTGCCCCGCAAAGGGCTCTGACCCCACAGGTCACTGCGTCGCGTCGGCCTCGGCCTTGCGTTCGCGTGCGGCGGCCTCTTCCACGGCCTTCCCTGCGTCCTTCGCACGGTCCAGCGGTTCCTGCATCGCACGCGACATCGCTTTGGGCACCGGTGGCTTCTCCGGGTTCGGCGTCGGCGGCCGCTGGCAGGCCACCAGCAGCACGCCGGCCAGCAGGGACGAGAACAGGGTCAGGATGCGCATGGCGGCTCTCCGCAGTGGGCGTACGTGCAGTGTCGCATCCTCGGCAGAGGGCCGCCGTGAGCGCGTATCCTTGCCGCATCGAAATGCAGCGGGCGCGGCCCCGGAGGAAACATGACCCAGCAACGGTGGCGCCTGGACGGGCAGACCGCCCTGATCACCGGTGCCAGCGCCGGTATCGGCCTGGCCATCGCGCACGAACTGGCCGGCTTCGGCGCGGACCTGATGATCGTCGGGCGCGATATCGACATGCTGGAGACCGCGCGCGACGAGCTGCTGGATGTGTATCCGCAGATGCAGGTGCACGCGCTGGCCGCCGATGTCTCCGACGACGAGGACCGCCGGCAGATCCTGGACTGGGTGGAAGACCACAGTGATGGCCTGCACATCCTGGTCAACAACGCTGGCGGCAACGTCACCAAGGCGGCCACGGAGTATTCAGAGGACGAATGGCGGAAGATCTTCGAGACCAACCTGTTCTCGGCGTTCGAGCTGTCGCGCTACGCGCATCCGCTGCTGGCTCGCCACGCATCGTCGTCGATCGTCAACGTCGGCAGCGTGTCCGGCCTGACCCATGTGCGCAGCGGCGTGGTCTACGGCATGAGCAAGGCCGCGATGCACCAGATGACCCGCAACCTGGCCGTCGAGTGGGCCGAGGATGGCATCCGGGTCAATGCAGTGGCGCCGTGGTACATCCGCACGCGGCGGACCTCCGGTCCGTTGTCGGACCCGGATTACTACGAGGAAGTGATCAACCGCACGCCGATGCGTCGTATCGGCGAGCCGGAGGAAGTGGCCGCCGCGGTGGGCTTCCTGTGCCTGCCGGCAGCCAGCTATGTCACCGGTGAGTGCATCGCGGTGGATGGCGGCTTCCTGCGCTACGGGTTCTGATCTTTCAGGGGGTAGTGCCGGCCGCTGGCCGGCAACTGCAATCATCTGAAGATCCTGTGGTTGCCGGCCAGCGGCCGGCACTACCGGGTGGCGGTCACCCCGGTACCGGGCAGTTGCTGGCCTCCAACACCGCCTGCAGCCGCTCGCGTTCACCGCGCGCGGTATCGCGGTTTTCCGGTGCGGCGAAGCGTTCACGGCCGCGGGCATCGCGGAAGCGCTGCTGCCAGCTGCCGCATCGCTGTGCTTCGGGAAGTTCCTCGCAGCGGTCGCGTACGACTTCGCAGCCGGCCGCGTTCATCGGCGTGACCCCGCCCAGGCCCTGCACCGTCATCGGTTCGCAGCGACCAGGTGATGCCTCGTACTCGTGCAGATAACCACCGCCCTGTCCGTCGGTGCACTGGAAGATCGGGGGAAGCGGCGGCTTCGGTGGACCGTTGCCTGCTTCGGCACGGGCATCGGCATCACGGCGCAGGGTCGCACTGTCGAGAATCTGGTTGGCACCTTCGCGTTCAACCATTCCCGCTTCCATGATGGTGCGTCCTTCGTCCGCGCGTCGTGGTTTCGCTGGGGCCGCAGGGGCAACGGCCGGTCCGGCCGGCACCGGCGCGGGTGTTTCGACGGGGGCGGGTGCAGGTTCCGCAGCCACAGGTGCAGCGGCAGCCGGCTGCGGGTTGGCCGGGCCGGGCACGCGCAGCACCTGCTGCTTGCTGCCGGTGGGGCACGGCGTGCGCTGCAGGGTAGGGACGTCACTACTGCTGGAGGTACAGCGGTAGATCACGCCCTCTTCGGCCAACGCGCTTCCGGGCAGCAGCGCCAGAAGCAACCAGATCAGTCTGTTCATGCTCACAGCGTACAGGCTGCGCTCAACGCTGGCAGTCGCGTGACAGGCGCGCGTCGATGCCACGCTGTTCGTTGTTGATGGCGGTGCGCTCGCTCTGCAATGCGCTGTTGTAGCGACGGTCCAGTTCCCAGCGGCGGTCGCGCAGGCGCGCACAGACCTCCTGTGGCGGCAGCGCGTGGCAGCTGTCGCGCACCAGCACGCTGCCGGCCGGGACCTGCACGCCTACGCCGACGGCGGGCGGCCGGTAACCGGGGCCCTCGCCGACGGGCGGACCGATCGGTGTGCCGATGGCCGGGCGCGGACCCGGGTACGATGGGCCCCGATGCCCGTGTGGCAGCCAGACGCTGGTCCACAACGGCACCCAACGCGGATTGCCCTCGTTGCTGTCGCTGGTATAGCGCTGGCCATCGTCGCGCACGCATTCGTAAAGCGGCTGGGGCGGCTGGATGTAGACGTGGCGGACCTCGCGGTCACGCATCACCGGAGATTCGTCCGGCGGTGCGGGCGGCGCATCGCTGCGCACCACCCGCGGCGCTGGATCGCGCGGGCGCTGCAGGTCGCGGACTTCCTGGCGGCCGCTGTTGCAGGGCCTGTCCTGCAGGGCCACGGCGCCGTTGCTGGCGACGCAGCGGTAGACCCGCACATCCTCGGCCGCCGGTGCCGTCGATGGCAGCAGCAGGCACAGGCCCAAAGCGGTGCGCAGCAGGTTCATGACGGCAGGGTGCGCGATTGTCCGGGGCAGCGCAATCGGCCGCTCAGGAGCGCAGCACGTTGCCGCTGAGCGCGTCGCGGATCGGGGTGGGCTGGGCCAGGCCGCCGGTTTCGCCATCCAGGATGCCATCAAGCAGGCGCAGCAGGCGTGGATCCAGTTCTTCGCGGCGGCGCGCCGGTGGTTCGCCGGCCAGGTTGGCGCTGGTGGAGACCAGCGGGCCTCCCCAGGCACGGCAGAGTTCGGCCACCAGCGGGTGGGCGCTGATGCGCACGGCGATGCCGCTGTGCTCCCCGGTGACCCACGGCTGGGCACGGGGTCCGGCCGGCAGGATCCAGGTGTTGGCGCCGGGCCAGCTGGCCAGCACCGCGCGCTGGCGTGCGTCCGGCAGGGCCTGCAGGCGCACCCAGCCTTCCAGCTGCGCCAGATCGGCCGCGACCAGAATCATGCCTTTTTCGATCGGGCGTTGTTTCAGTCGCAGCACCATGTGCACCGCCGCCTCGTGCGAAGGGTCACAGCCCAGGCCCCAGACCGCTTCGGTCGGGTAGGCGATCACGCCGCCCGCGCGGAGCGTGGCGACAGCAGAGTCCAGGGTGAGTTCTTTCATGGCGGCGACCGGCCCGGCGTGGGCCTTCATTATCCCCCTGCTGCGTGCAGAAGGGGTGGACCCTGGCACCCGGTAGTGCCGGCCGCTGGCCGGCATCTGATGCTTCTGGGGTTGCCGGCCAGCGGCCGGCACTACCCCTCATCCACGTATGGCGTGGAGTTACTTCGCGGCCTTCTTGACGGCGTTCTTCGCCGGGGCCTTCTTCGCGGCGGCCTTCTTTACTGCTTTCTTTGCAGCGGCCTTCTTGGCAGGCGCTTTCTTTGCAGCGGCCTTCTTCGGCGCGGCTTCCTTCTTCACTGCCGCCTTCTTGGCCGGGGCTTTCTTCGCGGCGGCCTTCTTGGCACCGAAGCCCTTGCGCACCGGCTTGCCGGTTTCTTCCATCAACTGCTGCACTTCAGCCAGGGTCAGCGACGCCGGTTCGCGATCCTTGGGGATCTTGCCGTTCATCCTGCCGTCGCTGATGTACGGGCCGAAGCGGCCGTTCAACACCTGGATGTCGCTGCCCTCGAACTCCTTGATGATCCGGTTGCGCGCGATCTCTTCCTTCTCTTCGATCAGGAACACGGCGCGGGCCAGGTCGATGGTGTACGGGTCGTCCTCCTTCTTCAGCGAGGCATAGGTGCTGCCGCGCTTGGCGAACGGGCCGAAGCGGCCGATGCCGACGCTGACCGGCTCGCCGTTGTCCTCGCCCAGTGCGCGCGGCATCAGGAACAGCTCCAGCGCGTCTTCCAGGGAAATGGTGTGCATCGACTGGCCGGGGCGCAGCGAAGCGAACTTCGGCTTCTCCTCGGCATCTTCGGCAGTGCTGCCGATGGCGGCATAGGGCCCGAAACGGCCCAACCGCACGCTGACCGGCTTGCCGGTCTTGGGGTCGGTGCCGAGCTCGCGCGCGCCACTGGCCTCCGCGCGGTCGACCGATTCCTTCTTGTCTTCGACCAGTTCCTTGAACGGTTCCCAGAAGCGCGACATCAGCGGGATCCAGTCTTCTTCGCCACGCGAGACGGCATCGAGCTCGTCTTCAAGCTTGGCGGTGAAGTCGTAATCCACGTACTGGGTGAAGTGGCTGGACAGGAACTTGGACACCGCGCGGCCCACATCGGACGGGCGGAAGCTGCGCCCTTCCATTTCCACGTACTTGCGGAACAACAGGGTCTGGATGATCGAGGCGTAGGTCGAGGGACGGCCGATGCCGTACTCTTCCAGCGCCTTCACCAGCGCCGCTTCGGTGTAGCGCGGTGGCGGCTGGGTGAAATGCTGTTCGGCCTGGATGCGTTCCAGCGGCACGCGGTCGCCGGGCTTCATCGCCGGCAGCTTGCGGCCTTCGTCCTCGTCCTCGGCACTCTTGTTGTCCTTGCCTTCCTCGTACACGGCCAGGAAGCCGGGCACGACCACGGTGGTGCCGCTGGCACGGAACACGTGCTCGCTGCCGGCCGAAAGGTCGACGCTGACCGTGTTGAGCGTGGCCGGAATCATCTGGCAGGCCACTGCACGCTTCCAGATCAGTTCGTACAGGCGGCGCTCGTCGTCGGTGAGGAAGCGGGCGACCTGGGCCGGGGTGCGCAGGGCCGAGGTCGGGCGCACCGCTTCGTGCGCCTCCTGGGCGTTCTTCGACTTGGTCTGGTAGGTGTTGGGCTGGTCGGGCAGCGAGGCGATGCCGTAATCACGGGCGATCACGTCGCGGATCTCGGCCAGCGCATCCTGCGACAGGTTCACCGAGTCGGTACGCATGTACGAGATCAGGCCGACGGTGCCTTCGTCACCAATCGCCACGCCTTCATACAGCTTCTGCGCCACCTGCATGGTCTTGCGGGTGGTGAAGCCGAGCTTGCGCGAGGCTTCCTGCTGCAGGGTGGAGGTGGTGAACGGCGGCGCCGGGCGGCGCTTGCGCTCCTTGCTGGCCACGTCGGTGACGTGCAGCGAGCCCTGCGCGGCCTGCTGGATGCGCATCCGCGCCGCTTCAGCGGTGTCGCCATCGGTGATGGTGAACTGCTCGAACTTCTGCCCGTCCAGCTTGATCAGCTTGGCGTTGAAGTGCTGCGACGGGTGCGCGCACTCGGCGGCGATCGACCAGTACTCGCGGGCGATGAAGGCTTCGATCTCTTCCTCGCGCTCGACGATCATGCGCAGCGCCGGGCTCTGCACGCGGCCGGCGGACAGGCCGCGCTGGACCTTGCGCCACAGCACCGGCGACAGGTTGAAACCGACCAGGTAATCCAGCGCGCGGCGCGCCTGCTGGGCATCGACCAGGTCGCTGGCGATCGCGCGCGGCTGGCTGATGGCTTCCTTGATGGCGCGCGGGGTGATCTCGGTGAACACCACGCGCTGCATCGGCTTGTCCTTGACCAGCCCGCGTTCCTTCAGGATCTCGGCGATATGCCAGCTGATCGCTTCACCCTCGCGATCCGGGTCGGTCGCCAGCAGGATGTCGTCGGCGCCCTTGGCGGCCTTGGCGATCGCGTCGACGTGCTTCTCGTTCTTGTCGATCACGTCATAGTGCATGGCGAACCCGTTGTCCGGGTCGACCGCGCCTTCCTTCGGAATCAGGTCACGCACATGCCCATACGAGGCCAGGACGGTGTAGTCCTTGCCGAGGTATTTGTTGATCGTCTTGGCCTTGGCCGGCGATTCGACGATGAGCAGGTGCTTGGGCATGGCAGCAGGGTCTGTGGGGCGAACCGTGGGGAAGGGGCCGCTAGGGTGGAGCAAATGGCCGCATTAGTGAAGCGGCCACGCGCAAATCCATAAACTGAACGCCCGGTAATGTGCCGGGCGTTCAGGTTTCACCTTATTAGAGGAATCACGCCCGGCCAGCCCGTGTCAAGCAGCCAGCCGTGAGGATGGCCGTTCAGGAGGCCATCTTGGCGATGAAGCCGACCGCGAACACCAGCAGCGCCAGGCCCACCAGCGACAGTACCGCCGTCAACACCAGTACCAGCACGGTGACGGTGCCCAGCTCGCGGCGCTGCAGGTGGGGCTGGTCGGTGTAGGCCCAGCGGTCGACCACCAGAGTGTCGCAGATCATGTCGTGCAGGCCCTGCTTGCGTTCGGTGAAGGCCGCCATCAGGAAGCCGATGCCGAGGGTGAAGCTGCTCAGCAGCATGGCCCAGTAACGACCGAACGCGCGGGCCTTGGTCAGGCGCTCGCCGTTGCCGCGGACGACCTTGATGCCGACCGCCATCTTGCCCAGCGTGGCGCCGCCCTTCGAGGCATGGAACCAGGTGTAGTACGCCATGCCGATGCAGAGGTTGATCAGGGCACTGGCCAGCTGGGCCACGATCTCGATGGCCGATTCGCCACTGCCCACCGCGCCCATGCTGGCGCCCAGGATCGCACCGAGGATGGCCCCGATGATGCTGCCGGGGATGACCAGCACGAAGTAGTCGATCATGTAGGCCGCCACGCGCTTCCAGAAGCCTGCGTAGACCACTTCACCGCCAACCACAGGCTGTGCGTGGCCACCGCTGCCGACGGCGGCTGGAGCGCTGTATGGCGAGCTGCTGAGCGCGCCGGTGCCGGGCAGCGGTGCGGTGCCGCTGTCGATGGCGGCATAGTCGCTGCGCAGGTCGAACCCGCCGCTGCTGGTGGCCGTACTGGCATCGGCCAGCGTCTGCAGGCCGAGCTCGTCGACCACCTGGCGCAGTGCAGCCCACTGGGCCATGCCCTCGCGCCAGACCAGGGTGTCCAGGTTCAACTGGCCGCGCTGGAAGCGCTGGCGGATCTCCTGGACCGGCAGCGGGCCCTGGCGTTGCTGTCCTTCGGCGTAGTACCACTCAGTCATTGCATGTTCCCTGTTGAATCATCCTTGGAGGTGCTGGCGTGCGCGTGGCTCAGCCGCGGCACGTCGGCGGCAGGTACTTGTCGTTGCTTTCGCCACTGCATTCCCAGCGGCCGCTGTCGCGATCGTATTCCAGCCACAGCAGGTCGCCGTCGATGCCCTTGCCTGGTACCGCCAGCGTTGCTTCGATGCCGCAGTGACCGTTGTTGAAGCGGCCGATGTTCACCGCCGACAGGCCCGCGTTGGCGAAGTCGCCCGGGGCCGGGAAGCCGGCGTCATTGGCACCCGGGCAGCGGCCTTCGTCATCGGCGAAATGCTGCACCTGGTCCTTCAGCGGCTGCAGCGCGGCCACGGCGCCGGCGACTTTGCTGCGCACGGTGTAGTCGTTGTAGGCCGGCAGCGCGATGGCGGCCAGGATGGCCACGATCGGGACCAGTACCAGCAACAGGGCACCACCGATGATGGCGGTCAGCGCACAGCCGGACAGCTTCTTTTTCGGTGCCGGCAGGACGGTGGCCGATGCACTGGCGGCGTAGGGCGTGGACGCCGGCAGTACCGGCGGCTGCGGCGGAGGCGGTGCGACGGGTTCCGGTTCCGGTTCCGGTTCGGGTTCGACCGGCGGTACGGCGGCGTCCAGCGCCGGCACGATCAGGCCGAGTTCGTCCACGACGGTGCGCAACGGCTGCCATTGCGGCAGTCCGTCGCGCCACACCAGGGTGTCCAGGGTGATCTGGTTGTTGCGGAACAGCTCGACCAATTGTTCCGCCGGCAGCGGACCTTGCTGCCGGTTGCCTTCTGCATGGAACCACTCGCTCACGGGGACGCTCCTGAATGCGCTATGCCCCCAAGTGTACGGTCAGTGCAGGGGTTCTGGCTCGTCCATGAACATCTGCGTCTCCATCCAGGCATAGGCCGCTTCGGAGCCAGGCTGGTTGAACAGCACCATCAGTACGACCCATTTCAGGTCGTCCAGGTCCAGTTCGTCCTGGTCCAGGGCCATCGCCCGGTCCAGCACCAGTTCGCGCTGGTCGGCGTCGAGGATGCCGTGCTGTTCCAGGTACAGCAGGAAGCCGCGGCATTCCACGTCCAGCTTGTCCAGCTCGGGGCCGTGGTAGACGCGCACGGGGCCGTCGACCCGTGCCTGGGCCACGCTCGGCCGCTGCGCGGCCAGGGCGTCGAGCCAGTCGAACGCCTTGTTGATCTCGGTTGGGCTGAAACCGGCCTGGATCAGGCCGTTCTGGAGCGAATCGCGGTCACGGATCAGGTCCGCGTCTTCGCTGAAATAGTGTTCAAACAGGTACAGCAGTACGTCCAGGATGCTCTCTTTCATTGCCCCTCGGCCTGCGTCGCGCGACGCTGTGGAGGTGAAGAAACTAGGGAGTTCGACAGTAGCGGCCGTGTACGCACACCACGATTCCCGCCAGTTCCATGGCCAGCAGCATGGAGGACACCTGGGGCGCCGTCAATCCACAGCGTGTGATCAGTGAATCCATACTGCTTGGGTCGTGGTCCAGGGCCCGCCACAAGCACTGGTAGTCAGGGTCGTCGGCCCAGCGCGCCGGCAGGAGCGCCGGCGGTGCCTGTTCAGTGGGGGTGCCCAGCCGTGATTGCAAGCCCGGCAGCTGCTGGCGAAGGGCGGGGGCCAGCAGTTCCAGCACTTCCTCGGGGCGCTCGACCAGTGCGGCTCCTTCACGGATCAGCCGGTGGCAGCCCGCTGCGCGTGGGTTGAGTACCGAGCCGGGCAGGGCACAGACTTCACGGCCCGCCTCGGCAGCCAGCCGTGCGGTGATCAGGGCGCCGGAGCGTTGCGCGGCCTCGACCACCACCGTCGCCAGCGCCAGCCCGGCCACCAGGCGGTTGCGCGCGGGGAAGTGGCCCGGGCGTGCCGTTGTGCCGGGCAGGTACTCGCTGAGCACCGCGCCCTCGGCGGCGATCCGCCCCTGCAACCGTTGGTGGCTGTTCGGATAGGCCCGATCAGGGCCGGTTCCGATCACCGCCACGGTGCAGCCGCCTGCCTCCAGTGTGGCCAGATGGGCGGCCGCGTCGATGCCGGCCGCCAGGCCACTGGTTACGGCCAGTCCGGCCTCGACGAAGCAGCCGGCAAAGCGCGCGGCCAGCGCGCGTCCTCCCGGGGTGGGCGAGCGGCTGCCGACCAGCGCCACCGAGGGGCGCCAGGCCAGGCTCGGATCGCCCGCCACGAACAGCGCCAGTGGCGGGTTCGGGACGTCCAGCAGGGGCGGCGGAAAGGCCGCATCGGCGAAGGACAGCAGATGGTGGTCGTCGTCTTCCAGCCAGTGCCGTGCCACGGTCCAGGCGCGGGCGTCGGGGTGTTCCAGTGCAGCGCACTGCTCTGGCGTGCAACCGTGCGCGCGCCAGTTCGCGGCGCCCTGCGCGATCGCAGTCTGCGCGCTACCCGCGGCCTGCAGCAGGGACCGCCGTGGCGCCAGCGCGCCGCCTGCCATCACCAGGCGCAGCAGCGCCTCATCAGCTTGCTTGGTCATTCCCCACTATCGAGCGCATGCAACAAAGGCGCCCTAGGGCGCCTTCGCATGTGGCTGTCAGGTTTTGCCGGAGACCGCCCCTGTAGAGTCGACTGTCAGTCGACTACCGCGCGCAGCGCGGGCGCTTTCGGGGGGGCGGTGAAGAGCAGTCGACCAACAGTCGACTCTACCGCGCATCCGGGTGCAGCGCGTTGTACCCCACGCGCACCGGCTTCACGCCCTGCATCACCAGCGCGTAGCTGACATTGTCGAAGGTGCGGAACACCATGGCATGCGCCGCGTACTCGTCCGGCAGCGAGACCCGGCCGGCGCCGGTGCTGAGCGAATCGTCCGTGCGCGACGAGTTCGGGTACTTCATGCGGTGCGCCACATGGCGGCCCGGGCGCCACAGCGAGAACACGGTTCCATTGTCCACGCCCTGCGTGCGACCAGCCGAGATCGCGATCACGTCGCGGGGGCCGCCGGCGGTGAACATGTCGGTGACGGCCAGCACGCGTACGTCGACGCCCTCGACGCCTGCGGCGGGGACATGGGGCACGAACTGCAGGTCGTACGGCCTGGCCTCGATCGGCACCAGGCGGTCGCCGGCACGCACCTCACGGCCGCCTTCGTTCTTGTCCAGCACCAGGGTGGACGCCTCGACCTTGCCTCCGGCGACATGGGTGATGGTGCCGGTGGCGACCTGGGCCAGCTCATAGCCGAGCACGCCGCGGCGGTGGTTGGGTGCGCTGTAGGCGCGCCACAGGTTGCCGCTGCCCGGGGTGACGTCGCCGTTGGCGGTCAGGTCCTCGGTCGGCTTGGGCTGGGCGTAGCGCACGGTCGGGCGGACAACCGCCCAGCGCTGGCCTACCTGGGCGTCAGCCAGGCGCACATAGACGGCGTGGCCGCTGGTGGCACGCAGGCGTTCCTCTTCCAGGCCGGCCACGTAGGGCAGCTGCTCGATGCTGTCGACCACGCTCAGCTGCTTCAGGAACGGCTCGACCTGGGCCAGCGGAATGGCGTCGATCGGGGCCTCCTGGCGTGGGCCGGGCCGGGCCGCCACGGTTACCCGGTCCAGGTAGGCCAGGCTCAGGACGTCACCGGGATAGATCAGGTGCGGATTGGCGATCTGCGGATTGGCCTGCCAGATCTCCGGCCACAGCCACGGCTTCTGCAGGAAACGTGCGGCGATATCCCACAACGTATCCCCTTTTCGGACCACATAGGTGTCCGGGTGCCCGCCATTCACTTCCACGGCGGTAGCATAGGCAGCCACGGTCAGCATCGCCGCGGCGACGACCGTACGAAAACGAAGCAACATAGGTGTGAAGCCCTGATTCCCCAACAGGTCCGCGCACTATAGTCCAGAAACCGGGGCGCAAGGCAAGCGTTGGAGCTAGAATCTGCGACGTATGCCGGCGTGCCGGCCCCCTATCCGGAAACAGCCATGGCCCTTCTCCCCATTCTCGAGTTCCCCGATCCGCGCCTGCGTACCAAGGCCGCGTTGATCGAAGCTGCCGAAGTCACCACGCCGGCCTTCCAGGAACTGATCGACAACATGTTCCTGACCATGTACGACGCCCCGGGCATCGGCCTGGCCGCCACCCAGGTGGACGTGCACAAGCGCTTCATGGTCATCGACGTCAGCGAAGAAAAGAATGAACCGCATGTGTTCATCAATCCGGAAATCGTCGCCAAGGACGGGGGCCGGGTGTACCAGGAGGGCTGCCTGTCGGTTCCGGGCATCTTCGCCGACGTGACCCGTGCCGACACCATCACCGTGAAGTACCTGGACCGCAACGGCCAGGAACAGCAGATGGAGGCTGGTGACGTGCTGGCCACCTGCATCCAGCACGAGATGGATCACCTGGACGGCAAGCTGTTCATCGACTATCTGTCGCCGCTCAAGCGCGAGATGGTGCGCAAGAAGCTGGCCAAGCAGCGCAAGCACGTGGCGTGATCGCCAATCCGGGCCACCCTTCGGGTGGCCCGTGCCTGCGCGGCTCGCGCGGGCTCTACGGCGCCGGCCGACGGCGCCGTTTTCTTTCCTGCACGAATCCATCCTGCAAGTGGGGTAGCCATGAGGATTGTCTTTGCCGGTACGCCGGAATTCGCGGTGTCGTCGCTGCGCGCGGCTGCGCGCCACCATGAGGTCGTGGCCGTCTATACCCAGCCTGATCGCCCGGCCGGCCGAGGCCGTGGCCTGGCGCCTTCGCCGGTCAAGCTCGAAGCCGTGGCCCGTGGCATTCCGGTCTACCAGCCGGAGTCGCTGAAGGACGCGGCCGCCCAGCAGCAGTTGCGCGACCTGCAGCCGGACCTGATGGTGGTGGTGGCCTATGGCCTGATCCTGCCCAAGGCAGTACTGGCCATCCCGACCCATGGTTGCTGGAACGTGCATGCCTCGCTGCTGCCGCGCTGGCGCGGCGCTGCGCCGATCCAGCGTGCGATCCAGGCTGGTGACGCGAAGACCGGGGTGTGCCTGATGCAGATGGAGGCTGGCCTGGATACCGGCCCGGTGCTGCTGCACCAGGAGCTGCCGATCGCCGCCACCGATACCGGCGGCCAGCTGCACGACAAGCTGGCCGAGCTTGGTGCCCAGGTGTTGTCTGATGGCCTGGGCCTGCTGCGCGCGGGCATCAAGCCGATCGCGCGACCGCAGCCGGAACAGGGCGTGACGTACGCGCACAAGCTGGACAAGGCCGAAGCCAGGCTGGACTGGGCGCAGGACGCCGACGCGCTGGCGCGTACCGTGCGCGCGTTCAATCCGTGGCCGATCGCCGAGGCAACGCTGGCTGGCGAACGCGTGCGCATCCATGGTGCGGTGGCACTGGAGGCAGACCACGGCCAGGCGCCGGGCACCGTGCTGGCCGCCGGCCGCGACGGCATCGACATTGCCTGTGGCCAGGGCGCGCTGCGCCTGCGCGTGCTGCAGCGTGAAGGCGGCAAGGCGATCACCGCTGCCGATTACCTCAACGCTCGCCGCGACCTGCGCGTGGGGGCATAAGCGGTGTCCAAGCAGAACGATTTCTCCGTCGCCAAGGCGGCACCGGGCGCGGCCACGCGCATGCTGGCCGCACGCGTGCTGGCACAGGTGTTCACCCGTGGCCGTTCGCTGAAGGCCGAACTGGCCTGGGCGCTGCCGAAGCTGGCCGACAGCCGCGACCGCGCGCTGCTGGAAGCCCTGTGTTTCGCTGTGCTGCGCCGTCGCAGCACCTATGACGCGGCCTTGCAGGCCTGGATGCAGAAGCCGCTGTCGGCGCGCGATGCCGACCTGCGCACGCTGCTGATGGTCGGTTTCGCCCAGCTGGACGTGCTCGAACTGCCTGCGCACGCAGCGCTTTCGGCTACGGTCGATGCGGCGCGCGCGCTGGGCCGTGAGCGCCAGGCAGGCCTGGTCAACGCGATCCTGCGCCGCGCCCAGCGCGAGGGGTTCCCCGAGCAGCCTGCGCGCGACGCCTTCCCGGAATGGTTGGCTGATGCGATCGAACGCGACTGGCCGGCGCAGGCCGAAGCGATCTTCAGCGCCAGCCTGCAACCCGCGCCCTTGTGGCTGCGTGCCAACCGCCAGCACGGCGGTCGCGACAAGGCCCTGGCGACGCTGGCCGAGGCCGGCATTGCCGCTGAAGCCACTGCACTGTGCGCCGATGCGTTGCGCCTGGCGACCCCCGTTGCCGTGAACCAGCTGCCGGGCTTCGGCGATGGTGCACTGTCGGTGCAGGACCTGTCGGCGCAATGCGCGGCCGATGCGCTGGCACCCGCGACCGGTGCCCGCGTGCTGGATGCCTGCGCGGCACCCGGCGGCAAATCGGCGCATCTGCTGGAGCGTGACCCGAGCCTGCGCCTGCTGGCGCTGGATATCGACGCGCGCCGTCTGGCCCGGGCACGTGACACTTACACCCGCACCGGTGTGGGCGAGCATGCGCAGACCCTGGTCGCCGATGCCAGCGATCCCGGTTCGTGGTGGGACGGCGTGCCGTTCGACGCGATCCTGCTGGATGCGCCATGTTCGGCCACGGGCGTGATCCGCCGCCAGCCGGATGTGATGTTCCACCGTCGCGCCGAGGACGTCGATGCACTGGTGGGCGTGCAGGCGCGCCTGCTGGAAGCCTGCTGGTCGATGCTGCGCCCGGGCGGCGTGCTGCTGTACGCCACCTGTTCGATCCTGCGCGCCGAGAACATCGATCAGGTGCGTGCGTTCCTGAAGTGGCATCCGAACGCGGTGGCGCAGCCGCTGGGCGATGCGTTCGGCGTGGATTGCGAAGGCGTGGCACGCCAGCGACTGCCTGGTGACAACGATGCTGACGGTTTCTTCTACGCGCGTCTGATAAAAGCAGCCTGACCCCCGCTGCCGTTTCGAGTCCCATGCTGAAGACCCACGCGTCGCGCCAGACGTGGTTGTTCGTGGTGGTGGCCCTGCTGGTGCTGGGGGCCGGGCTCGGTCTCCGCGATCCGTGGCCCTCTGACGAACCACGCTTCGCGCTGGTGGCCAGGCAGATGGTCGACAGCGGTTACTGGTTGTTCCCGCATCGCGGTACCGAGCTGTATTCGGACAAGCCGCCGATGCTGATGTGGTGGCAGGCCTCGCTGTATGGCCTGGTTGGCCACTGGCGCGTGGCCTTCCTGCTGCCCTCGCTGCTGGCCGCATTGGGCACGCTGTGGTGCGTGGTCGATCTGGGGCGCCGGCTGTGGACGCGGCAGGTCGGGCTCTGCGCGGGGTGGGCACTGCTGTTCGCGCTGCAGTTCACCTTCCAGGCGAAGAAGGCGCAGATCGATCCGCTGCTGGTGCTGTTCATCACCCTGGCCAACTATGGCCTGCTGCGCCACCTGCTGCTGGGCCCGGCCTGGCGCTGGTGGTGGCTGGGCTGGTTCTTTGCCGGTATCGGGGTGATCACCAAGGGCGTGGGCATGCTGGCGCTGCTGATGATCGTGCCGGCGGCCATCGCTGCAGCCCTGCAGTGGCCCCGTGTTTCCCTGCACGCGCGCGATGGCCGCTTCTGGCTGGCACCGCTGGCCTTCCTGCTGGCGATATCGCTGTGGCTGGCGCCGATGCTGCTGGCCGCGCTGGGCACCGGATCGGACGAGTACCGCGGCTACATCAACGACATCCTGGTGCGGCAGACGGCCCGCCGCTACACGCAGTCCTGGGACCATCACCAGCCGTGGTGGTACTTCTTCGGCGTCATGCCAACGATGTGGATACCCGCGTTCCTGGCGCTGCCATGGGCGATCCCGGCGTGGCGGCGGCGCCTGTGCCGCCGCGATCCACGCTACCTGCTGCCGCTGGCGTGGTGGTTGCTGGTCGTGCTGTTCTTCTCGATTCCCCAGGGCAAGCGTGATGTCTACATCCTGCCGGCGCTGCCGATGTTCTGCCTGGCGCTGGCGCCGCTGCTGCCCGGGCTGCTGAAGCGGCGCGATGTGCAGCGCGTGCTGGGAGGGTTTGCCGCGTTGCTGGCACTGGGATTGAGCCTGGTCGGGGCGCTCGCGTTGCTGGGTGATCCGCGCTTCGAGGTGAACCTTGCCCATGGACGCGGATTGACGCCGGGCGCGACCGATGCACTGGCGTGGACGATCCTGGCGATGGGGCTCTGGGGTGGCTTGAGCCTGGTGGTGACCGGCTGGCGTCGAAGCCATGTGGCGCTGCTATCGACCCTGGCCGTGGCCTGGGTGCTTTACGGCCTGTTCGGCTACCCGTTGCTGAATGATTCAAGCTCTGCGCGTGGTCTGATGCGTGACGTCGGCGCGCGTCTCGGGCCCGGCGCGGAACTGGGGCTGGTGGCCTGGAAGGAACAGAATCTGCTGATGGCGGACCGCCGCGCGGCGACCTTTGGATTCGAGAACCGCTGGCATGAACAGCTGCAGGCGGCCGTGCGCTGGCAGCGCTTGTCCCCCCGGCATCGCTGGTTGCTGGTGAATGACGATGCCATGCAGGAGTGCATTGATCGTTCGCAGGCGCAGATGGCCGGCATATCCAACCGCCGTCGCTGGTGGCTGGTTCCCGCCGGGGCGGTGTCCGGGGCCTGCGTGCCTGACCTGAAGGAGCTCGAGCGCGAGTACCGGCTGCAGGGGCCACCGGATGCGGACTGAACGAATGAGCGGCGGACATGGCCAGTCTGCCTCAACCAGCGGCCTGCTCTGTCCTAGAATGAGGGCCGCTCCCGGCACCGCGCCGGTCTATCGCCATCGACCTGCCGACCGCACCACGTGACCCCGCTTTCCTTGCCTACTTCCCGCACGACGGGCTTCCTGGCCGGCGCCTACGCCGTGGTGCTGGGGGCGTTGCCGACGCTGCTGATGATCACCATGGAGGGCGGCAGCGCGGGGTTCTACCTGGCGATCCTGCTGTCGATCGTCCTGCTGCTGGTGCCCTCGGCCGCTCCGCGCCTGCTGCCCGGTTCCGCCCGGCGCTATGCATGGATGGGCATCGGCATGGGCGTGATGCTGGTCGGCGTGCTGATCAGCCTGGGCGTGCATGGCATCTGGAAGGGATCGGAGGTCGAAAAGGCCGCACGCCTGTTGTCGATGCTGCTGATCCTGTTCGCCGCGCTGCGGGTGCCGCGCAGGATCCTTGCGCGGGCGATGCTGGGCACCCTGCCTGCGGTGTGGTCGGCAGCAGCCATCATTGGCTGGTTGGCGCTGGAGACCGGCGTGCGGCCTGCCACCCAGCAGTTCAATGCGGTGACCTACGGCGACCTGACCCTGTTGTTCGGTGTGCTGAGCCTGATGTCGCTGGGCCTGCCGGTAACCCGTTTCACCCGCATCGAAGCCACGCTGAAGCTGCTGACCGGCATCCTTGGCCTGGTCGCATTCCTGTGGACGCAGACCCGCGGTGGCCTGCTGGCGATTCCCTGCTTCCTGCTGATCGGCCTGCTGGTGATGGGGCGCCGGCTTGGCCGGATGAAGATCCTGCTGGGCCTGGTACTCGCGGCCGGCGTCGGCATCGTCGCCACCCATGATGGTGCGTTGCGCGATCGCATCGATGCGGGCGTGAGCGAGTATGGCGATTGCAGTGCCGACCACCTGGCAGATACCTCGGTCTGCATCCGCCTTCAGTTGTGGACCGCGGCTGGCTACATGATCCGCGAGCAGCCGGTGTTCGGTGTCGGTGGTGGCGACCGCTTCCGCCAGGAACTGGAACGACTTGCCGGACAGGGAAAGGTGTCGGCGATGGTCGCGCGTGATTTCGGCGAGACCCACAACGACCTGCTGTATTTCCTGGCCACCTACGGCGTGCTGGGGGGACTTGGCCTGGTACTGGTGTACGTGGCCCCGGCGCTGGTGTTCGTGCCACGCCTGTGGCGTGGCGACGAACGGTCGCGGTTGCATGCCGCGGCAGGGTTGAGCATCTGCGTGGCATTCGCCGTCTTCGGGGTTACCGAAATGATGCTGCGTGACATGCGGACCGCCTCGTTCTATGCCGCCTGGGTTGCCCTGCTGCTGGCCCTGTCCGAGCCGCGCCGGTCAGATCAGGCTGAGGCCAGCACCGCTTCGTAGCTGGCCAGGGTCGCCCCGGCGAAGGTCTGCAGGCCGAACTCACGCTCTGCATGGCGGCGGGCGGCCATGCCCATCGCCGTCAGCGCCTGGCGTTGTTCATACATCGCCTGCACCTGTGCGGCGATGGCGGCCACGTTGCGGGTGGGCACGACCCAGCCGTCGACTCCCTGCTCGATGTTTTCCGGCAGCCCCGCGTAGTCGCTGACCAGCATCGGCCTGGCGCTGGCCATCATTTCGCGGCAGGCGAAGGAAATTGTCTCGATGTCGTTGGACAGCACGAAGCCGACATCGCCGGCGGCGATCAGTGGGCGCGTATCGGCCAGCAGTCCGGTGAAGTGGACCTGCGCGGCGACATCGCCGAGGGCCTGCACCTGCGCGCGTTGCTGCGCGTTGGGCAGGTGACCTGCGACCGCCATGTGTACGTGCGGCCGGATCGCGTCGGGGAGCAGGGCAATGGCCTGCGCAAGGTCGATCCAGCCCTTGTAGTCATCGGTGCCGGCGTTGCTGACCAGCAGCAGCGCATCCGGATCCTGCGTCCATTGCTGCCGCATTGCCTGGCCGGCGTCGACCGGCAGCGGCGCGAAGCGGTCCAGGTCGACGCCGTTGCGGACCACATCGATCGGGCAGCGCCGGTACGGGCCCTGCTCCAGCAGGCGCCCGGTGTGTGCCGAAACCGCAATCACGCGGTCGGTGGCCCAGCGGGCCCTGAAGGCATTGCCAAGCGTACGGGTGGGCTTGCTGTTGTGCTTGGTCAGGATGATCGGCGGGCGGCGCATGCCGAGCAGTCCCTGCATCACGAAGCGGTGATCACGAGCACCGTTGACGTGGACCAGGTCGATGCCCTCGTCCCGCACCAGCAGGCGCAGCGCATGCTGTTCGGCCAGTTGTCGTGGCAAGGTCGGCAGGCCGCTGCCAAAGGCCATCGGCAGCGGGGTGGCGATTCCTTCCTCGGCCACCGTGCGCAGCAGGCGGCTGTCGGCGGGGGCTGCGACATGGAGCGTGTGCTGGCCATGCAGGGCGCGCGCCAGGGACACGATGTACGTGGTGTGGCCGCCACCGTCGCCATAGTGGAAGTTGGTGTACAGGATTTTCATGGGGGATCTTCAGGCAACGCGCGGCAAGTGTGACACAGCCGGCTCAGGGCCGTTCCACAGGGGCTGGAGGATCGGCCACCGCCTGGCCGTTGCCCAGCATCCAGAGCATGATGGTCTTCTGCCGTACGTAGTTGGCGCGCACATAGGCATAGACCAGGCCGTGCCAGCCGTCGCGGAAGCCGCCGCGGAACAGGAAGCCACGCCAGAACCGCCAGGCCGGCGCCAGCACCAGCTTGCCCAGCGTGGCGCGCTTGCCACGCGCGAACTCGTGCTCGGCCATCATCCGCGCATACTTCTCGGTCTTGGCCAGCTGCTGCTGCAACGATCGATAGGGATAGTGGATGAGATCGCCGCGCAGGGTGCCGACGCTGCCGTCGACGCTGGCCGCCTCGTGGATCTCGCGCTTGCCGCGCCAGCCGCCCTGGCGGCGGTCGAACAGGCGCATCACCCGGTCCGGGTAGGCATTGCCGTGGCGCAGGAACCTGCCAAAGTACTCAGACAGGCGGGCGAAGCGGTAGCCGGCGTGGCCGGCGAAGCCGCCGTCACGGGCCTGTTCGATGGCCGCACGCAGCTCGGGGCTGATGCGCTCGTCGGCATCCAGGCACAGTACCCAGTCGTGGCTGGCCTGCTCGACGCAGAACGCCTTCTGGCTGCGGAAGCCCTCGAACCGACGCTGCAGCACGCGGGCACCGGCAGCCTCGGCGATGGCCACGGTCGCATCGGTGGACTGCGAGTCCACCACCACGATCTCATCGCAGAAGGCCAGCGAGGCCAGGCAGTCGCCGATGCGCCCGGCCTCGTTGAACGCGATAATGCACGCCGAGATGCGAGGCCGTTCGATGGGAGCGGTCGTGGAGGACATGATGGCCGGGTACCTGTTGTTTGCGACGGAGCGCTATGCGCTGCCTATTCTCGCCCCGTTGGCGCAGGCGTTGCACGCGTCCGGGCAGGAGGTTGCGGCCTGGTTAGAAGGCGGCGCGGCCGGCAGCAGCCTGCCGGGGGTGGCCAACGTCGGCCTGAAGCAGGCACTGGCAATGCGCCCGCGGGCGGTGTTCAGCGCGGCCAATTGGGTGCCGACCTTCCTTTCGGGGGCCAAGGTGCAGCTGTTCCATGGCTTCAACGTGGAAAAGCGCGACAGCGCGCGCGGCCACTTCCGGGTGCGCGGCATGTTCGACCTGTACTGCACGCAGGGGCCGGCCACCACCACACCGTTCCGCGAGATCGCGGCCCAGCAGGGCCATTTCGCGGTGGCCGAGACCGGCTGGCCGAAGCTGGACCCGCTGTTCCGCGATGACGGTGGCGAGAGCGCCGCACTGCGCGCGCCGGCCGGCGATCGCCCGGTGATCCTGTTTGGTTCCACCTTCACCGAGCGGCTGAGTGCGGCACCGCACCTGCATGCGCAGATCGCCGCCGATATCGCTGCCGGTGGACGTTACTGGCTGCTGACCCTGCATCCCAAATGTCCGCCGGAACTGTTCGAGCGCTACCGCGCGCTGGCCGGTGCCAATGCCCGCTTCATCGAGCCGGAGCAGGTGATGGCCGCGCAGCGCGCCGCCGATGTGCTGGTGTCGGACACCTCGTCGATCGTTTCGGAGTTCATCGTCCAGCACAAGCCGGTGGTGACCTTCCGCAACCGCGTGCCGAAGCCGCACATGATTGATTTCGACGACCCGGCACAGCTGCCGGCGATGCTGCAGCGCGCGCTGCATCCGGATGCCGCGCTGCAGGCGGAAATCGTGCGTTACGCCGATGCCATCCATCCGTACCGCGACGGCCTGTCCAGCGAGCGGGTAATCGCGGCCACCGAGGATTTCCTGTCCGGTGAAATGGGTGCGCTGCGCCGCAAGCCTCTCGGCAGCTGGGTGCGCGATCTGCAGATCCGAAGGGACCTGGGCTATTGGGGCCCCTCGCAGCGATGATGCCTCGCTGACCCTGCTTTCGGTCGTGCCGGCCGCTGGCCGGCAAACCGGGGGATGTGCAGTTGCCGGCCAGCGGCCGGCACGACCTGATTCAGGCCGGGATCCGACCCCGCATCACCAGCGCAGTTTGCGCCGCGCCAGCGTGGCCGCCAGTTGATCCATCGCCTGCTGTGCCTGTGCCTGCGGCAGATGGTGCAGGGTGAGTGCCACGTCGCCATGCGCACCGGCGGTGTCCAGTTGCAGGCTGCTGGTGCCCAGCACCTTGTCCAGCGGTGAACGCTGCAGGCGCAGGCCCTGCACCTTGTCCAGCTCGGCCCAGCGCCACCAGCGTTTCCACCAGCCGCCGCGCACGGCCACATAGTGCTCGTCCAGATACCAGCCCATGCGTGCCATCTGCCGGTGTGCGACCAACAACGCGACCGGCAGCCAGGCCAGCACGACCAGGCCCCATGGGCCCCAGCGCCAGTACGCGGCGGCGGCCAGCAGCGGCACCAGCAGCAGCGCGCCCAGGCACAGCCGCCACCAGCCACGTTGCGGGATGGACTGCCATTGCGCCGGTGGCCAGTGCAGCTGGGGGAGCAGGTGCTGCACCAATTGCGTGCAATGCTCGCGGGTTGCCAGCGGCGCCAGTTCGCGCAGGGCGCGGTCCTCATCACGCGAAGGGCCACCGGCGGCACTGTCGATGCGCAGCTGGCGCAGCCCGAACCAGCGCTGCAGGGTGCCTTCGCGCAGCGTCCAGGCCTGGATGCGGCGACGTGCCACGCTGCTGCGGGTGCGGCTGAGCATCCCGGCCGACACCGTCAGGCGGCGGTCCTGCTCGACGAGGGTGAAGCCGTGGTAACGCAACAGGGTCAGCACCACTGACAGCACGCGCAGCGCCAGCCATCCCAGCAGCAGGGCCGCCGCCGCTAGCAGCAACGCGCCGGTCACGCCGGGATGCAGGTGGCTGGCATAGCCGAAGGCCTCGCGGCCGCCGCGCTGGATGGCATCGTCCATCACCGGCCGCGGCACTGTCTGGAACAGGACGCCGAACGCGGCGACTGCCAGTGCCCAGCCGCGGTTGGAGAGCAGTCCCATGCGCACCACGTCCCAGCTGGACAGTCGCAGCAGTACGCGTTCGCTGTCGACGTCGGCAATGGGCGGTGCATCGACGGCGTCGTTGGCCTGCGGCGCCTGCCCGCGCTGGCGGACCAGCCGTTCCAGCGCCAGTGCCTGGTCCAGCTTCAGCACCCGCATCTCCGCTTCAGGGCGCACACCGCCGGCCGATTCCAGGCGCAGCTCGGCCACGCCGAACAGGCGGTGCAGCGGGTTCTGTCGCACTTCCACGTTGTGGATGCGGGCGAACGGGATCTCGCGGCGGTTGCGCGCCAACAGGCCACTGCGCACGGTGATCGCATCGCTGCCGATGCGGTAGCGGTAGCTGAGGTACTGCAGCACCGACACCAGGACCAGGGCGGCAATTGCCGTCAGCGGAATCAGCTGCGCCCACATCGGATCGCGGTCGCCGCGCTGGCCGAACACCAGCAGCGCGACCAGTGGCAGGAAGTAGTGGCGCAGCTGCATCAGCAGCACGAACAGCCACGACCACGGGTGCAGGCGGTGGTCCTCGGTACCGGCGGGCGGCGGTGCAGGCAGGGGCGGCGGCAGGCTCACAGGGCGTCGGCGTCCTGGTCGAGCTGGTGGGACAGGGTGTCGCGCAGGCGCTCGGCATCCGCCTCGTCCAGGCCGCTCACGGTCACCGCGCTCATGCGGGTGCCGGCGGTGTGCACGATCAGCGTGGCCAGGCCGGCACGGCGCTCCAGCGGGCCCCGGCGCAGATCGAGATGCTGCACTCGCGAAAGCGGGATGCGCGTCTCCAGCTGCCACATGAGGTCGCGGCGCAGGCCCAGGCCCTGTGCGTCCAGCCGCCAACGGGTGCGGACCAGGCGTCGACGGCCCAGCCACGCACCAAAAGCCACACCCATCAGCAGCCCGGCTGCAGCGGTCCACAGGCCACCGGGCAGATCGAAGAACCACGCCGCCGCCGCCAGTGGCAGGCCCGGGACGAACAGGCCGCCAAAGGCACCTTCCAGTGCGGCCAGGCGGGCTGCGCGTTGCGGCAGTGACTGCCAGTCGGTGGCGGGTGGTGCAGGAATCGTGGCGTCGGTCACGCGGGCTCCGTCAGGCAGCAGGGCGGGCGGTAGCGGCCGTGGCCGCACCGCGCAGACGGTAGCAGGTCGGCTGCGTTACTGGGCAGCCTGGATCAACGCATCGACATCCAGCAGGTGGCCGGCACGGTCGGCCTTGGTGCGCAGGTAGTTCTCGTTCTCGGCAGTGATCTCGCCGGTGACCGGAATGCAGTCCAGCACTTCGATGCCGGCATTGCGCAGGCGCTGTGCCTTGGTCGGGTTGTTGCTGAGCAGCGCCACGCGCGAAATGCCCAGGCCACGCAGCATCGCCACCGCGCTGCCGTAGCGCCGCTCGTCGGCACCGAAGCCCAGCTGCGCATCGGCGTCGATGGTATCCAGGCCGTCGTGCTGGTAGCCATAGGCGCGCATCTTGGCGGCGATGCCGGTGCCGCGGCCCTCCTGGTCCAGGTACAGCAGCACGCCACCACCCAGGTCCTTCAGCTTGCGCAGGCCACGCCGCAGCTGGTCGCCGCAGTCGCACTTGAGTGAACCGAACAGATCGCCGGTCAGGCACGAAGAATGCACGCGTACCGGCACCACTGCCGACAGGTCCGGCTCGCCGACGATGATCGCGACCTGGTCGCGCTGCGCCACGCCGCCGCGGAAGACTGCAAAGGTGGTCATGCCGACGTCGCGCAGCGGAACCGGCGAACGCGCCACCAGTTCGTAGTCGTGGGCCGCATGTGCTGCGCCTTCGGCCAGGTCGCACAGGGCCACCTCGGCCGCACCGTCGAAAGTGTGGTCATCGACGTCCAGGCGCACCGCGACCATCGCTGGCAGCAGCAGACCCAGGCGGGCAAGCTCCACCGCGCCGGCATCGAAGGCGTCGCCGGCGCTCCAGCTTTCGGGCATCGGCCCGGGTTCGCGCAGGTAGCCCAGCGAGGGCAGGGCCTCGAAGGCCACGCCGCTCAGCGGCAGGCGCGCGCCCTGTGGTGCCTCCACGCCGAGCACGCGGGCGCGGGTGGCGGTCAGGAACAGGTAATGGCGCTCGCGGGCGGCAGCGGCGAAGGCGGCGAAGCTGCTGGTCGTGGCGCTGTCCAGCGCGATCACCGCCAGGCGCTGGCCCTGGCCATCGTGGAGCAGCACCGGGCGACCGGCGCGCAGTTCGGCCACCGCGCGTTCGCAGCGGATCGCGGCCGGGTCGCCGAACAGGGAAGAAGCAGCAGGCATGGCAGGACCGGGGGAGGCGGACATCGCAGTCTCTATGGGGGCGCCGGCGTCGTATTCAACGTGGTGCGGCCAGTGGTCGCAGGCGGCCGTCAGTGGGGGTGTTCCTCAGTTGCGTACGGGTCTTCCTCGCTACTGCCCGGTGGCCGCAGCGTATAGCGCTTGTAGGTCCACTGGTACTGCGCCGGGTCGCGGCGGGCGATGCGTTCGATGCCGGCGTTGAGGGCGGTGGCCGCCACCAGCGGGTCCGGATCGGCCACGGCCGGGTCGGTCGGCTCGATGTGCAGCGCGAACTCCATGTCCGGCCCGATGCGTTCGCACCAGCCATAGAGCACGGTGGCACCCGTGCGTTCGGCCAGCCGGTTGACCAGGGTCATGGTCAGCGCCTGCACGCCGAAGAACGGCACGAACACGCCGTCGCCGGCCTTGGGCTGCTGGTCGGGCAGGATGCCGGTGGCGCCGCCGTCCTTGAGCACCTTGAACAGCTGGCGCACGGCCGGGCCTTCGGCGCGCACTTGCTGTACGTTCTGGCCGCCGCGCACCAGCTGCAGGAAGGCATCGCTGGCCTCGTCCTCCGGCGGCTTGTAGACGATGGCGATCTGCCCGCGCGAGGCCAGCCACTGGTTCAGCAGCTCCCAGTTGCCGAAGTGTGGCGCGGCCACGATCACGCCCTTGCCGCTGGCCAGGGCGGCGTCGTACAGGGCCTCGCCATGGCGCTGCTTCAGGTGCAGGCGCAGGTTGTCGGCCGGCGCCTGGCTCCACAGCCGCAGGGTTTCGATGGCCTGCAGCGCGGTGGAGCGCAGCAGATCACGGTGCAGGCGGTCGCGCGCGGCGCCATCCAGTTCCGGGTAGGCCAGTTCCAGGTTGCGCCGGGTGACGCGGCTCTCACGGGCATTGAGGGCGATCCACGCCCACGCCAGGGCGCGCGCGAACGCCCGCAGCAGCGGCCAGGGCAGGCGGGCGAACAGGGTGGTGGCGCGGTAGACCAGCCGGGCTTTGCGTTGCGGATTCATCGGCGCCAGTTTAGCCAAGGGCGCTGCTATCGTGGCCGGCCCTGTTCATTGGAAGCCCACGATGCTCGTCCTGATCCAGCGTGTCAGCCAGGCCGCCGTCCATGTCGACGATGAGGCCGTGGGGCAGATCGGCCCTGGCCTGTTGGCCCTGGTCGGCATGGAGCCGGGCGATACCGAGGCCCAGTTGCGGCGGATGGCCGAGCGCCTGCTGGGCTACCGGGTATTCGCCGACGAGGCCGGGAAGATGAACCGCTCGCTGCGCGATACCGGCGGCGGCCTGCTGCTGGTCAGCCAGTTCACCCTGGCCGCCGACACCCGTTCGGGCATGCGGCCGAGCTTCACCACGGCCGCGCCGCCGGAAGAGGCTGAACGCGGGTTCAACCGTTTTGTTGAGATCTGTCGTGAAAATCACGCGCCAGGGGTGGAAACGGGCCGATTTGGTGCCCATATGGTCGTCAGCCTGGTCAATGACGGTCCCGTGACCTTCCTTCTCCGGCCCTGAGCCTGCGGGACCACCGCCCGGCAGGCAGGGCCCCGGGCTGGTATAATGCTACGTTCCCTATTTCTCCCTGCCGGTGGCGCGAGCACTACATGGCCAACGAACGTCCTGCCCAATCCGAAATCAAGCAACTGATCAGCAAGGGCCTGGAACAGGGCTACCTGACCTACGCCGAAGTCAATGACCATCTGCCGGACGACATGGTCGACCCGGAACAGATCGAAGACATCATCGGCATGATCAACGGCATGGGCATCGATGTCCATGAAGTTGCGCCGGATGTGGAAACCCTGCTTCTCAACGATGGCAACACCGGCAACCGCGAAGTCGATGACACCGCGGCTGAAGAAGCTGCCGCCGCGCTGAGCGCGCTCGACACCGAAGGTGGCCGTACCACCGACCCGGTGCGCATGTACATGCGCGAAATGGGCACCGTCGAGCTGCTGACCCGCGAAGGCGAAATCGCCATCGCCAAGCGCATCGAGGAAGGCCTTTCGCAGGTCCAGGCGGCCCTGGGCCAGTTCCCGGTTTCGGTCGAGTCGCTGCTGAACGACTACGAAGCCCACAAGGAAGGCAAGAAGCGCCTGGCCGAAGTGATCGTCGGCTTCAACGACCTGGTCGACGAAGAGCCGGCGCCGCCGGCGGTCGCTGCCGATGACAGCGCCGATGCGGACGCCGAAGGCGACGAGGACGAGGACGACGATGTCGACGGTGGCGATGAAGAAGCCGCACCGACCGGTCCGGATCCGGAGGAAGTCGCCGCGCGCATGCAGGCGCTGAGCGATGCCTTCAACGCCTTCAAGAAGGCCGCGACCAAGGGCGACAAGAAGAACCTGCCGCGCCTGCGCGAAGAAATGTCGGCGGTGTTCGTCACCCTGAAGCTGCCGCTGCCGCTGACCGACGTGCTGACCAAGCAGCTGCGCGACACCATGGCATCGATCAAGGCCCATGAGCGCCGCGTGCTGAACCTGGCGACCGTTACCGCCCGCATGCCGCGCAAGGACTTCATCCGTTCCTGGGAAGGCAACCAGACCAACCTGGAGTGGGTGGAAGACGCGCTGAAGCGCAAGCAGAAGTGGTCCTCGGCGCTGCGCGAAGTGAAGGACCAGATCATTGCCGAACAGCAGGCGACGATCGACATCGAGACGCTGACCCAGCTGGACCTGGAAGAGCTGAAGGAAATCAGCCGTGCCATGGCCTACGGTGAAGCCAAGGCGCGCAAGGCCAAGAAGGAAATGGTCGAGGCCAACCTGCGCCTGGTCATCTCCATCGCCAAGAAGTACACCAACCGTGGCCTGCAGTTCCTCGACCTGATCCAGGAAGGCAACATCGGCCTGATGAAGGCCGTGGACAAGTTCGAGTACCGCCGCGGTTACAAGTTCTCGACCTACGCCACCTGGTGGATCCGCCAGGCGATCACCCGCTCGATCGCCGACCAGGCACGCACCATCCGTATTCCGGTGCACATGATCGAGACGATCAACAAGTTGAACCGCATTTCCCGCCAGATGCTCCAGCAGTACGGCCGCGAGGCTACGCCGGAGGAGCTGGCCAAGGAAATGGACATGCCGGAAGACAAGATCCGCAAGGTGATGAAGATCGCCAAGGAGCCGATCTCGATGGAAACCCCGATCGGCGACGACGAGGATTCCCATCTGGGCGACTTCATCGAGGACACCAACGTGGAGTCCCCGATCGAGAACACCACCAACATCAATCTGTCTGAAACCGTGCGCGACGTGCTGGCCGGCCTCACCCCGAGGGAAGCCAAGGTACTGCGCATGCGCTTCGGCATCGACATGAACACCGACCACACGCTGGAAGAGGTCGGCAAGCAGTTCGACGTGACCCGCGAGCGCATCCGCCAGATCGAAGCGAAGGCCCTGCGCAAGCTGCGTCACCCGAGCCGCTCGGAGCAGCTGCGCAGCTTCCTGGATATCGATTGATTTCCAGCGGCTGTTGAAGCGTTGAGAGAAACCCCGCCTGGTGCGGGGTTTTTCTTTTTGGGGTGTGTGTGCTTTCTGTAGAGCCGTGCCAGCTGCTGTTTGCGATGACGTATCCAGCAGGTCTTCTCAACGGCTGCGCGTTTGCGCCGCTATTGGATTGGGAAGATGTGATGCGCGACGAGCGCGAGGATTCACTGGGATTCGCCCGAAGAGCGACGCTGGCGTTGCTGACGCAGTCTGGTGCTGGATTATTTGCTGGCTTCGGCGGCGGACAACCAGAAGGGGCTGGAAGAGACCAGGAGGACTGTGGCGCTGTTCCACGCGCACCTGCGGCGGCAGGTGTGGTTTGCGGAAGTGGCGGAGAAGCGGTTGGGGCATGTGGCTGAGGCTCTTGCTGCTGCCGGGTAGCCGATCGAGCGCGGCCTCCACTACACTGTGAGGCTGCGCCGGGCCTATAGCTCAACGGTTAGAGCAGGGGACTCATAATCCCTTGGTTCCAGGTTCGAATCCTGGTGGGCCCACCAACCGACCTCGCCTGACCGGTCGCAGGTCTCATCGCTCCCCAGCGCGACCTGCAGCGTCGGTACCATCTGATCCGCACACAGGGATCGACCATGGCCAGCACCGATACGCCGGTGGAAGACTTCACCAACGAAATCGAAGACAGCCGGCACCTGTTTGCCTGGTGCCTGGTCCACTATGGACAGGTGCCCGAGGCGCTGGCACTTGAACAGGCACGCCAACGCTATCCCGACCAGAGCCCCGGCCGCGATTACGAGCACGCGCTGATCTTCCACGACGAGCCCTGGCATTGGGCGATGCTGCAGGTGGAAGGGGAAGGTTATTGGCACCGGCGCCCGGAACTGGCGCAGCCATCGCTGGACTATGAAGCCGAATCGGACGCACTGTGCCTGGCCCGCAGTGAGCGGGTCCCACTGCTGGATGAGGACGAGTACCTTGGCGCGCTCGCGCATGCGCGCCACATGCGTGCATGGACGCTGGTCCATCAGACAGGTCGTTCGCCGGATGAAGCGCGCCAGGAGGCGCTCGGCCACTACGCATATCATCCGCGCCATCATCGCGGTCGATTTCAGGTTCATGATCCGCGTGATGGCTGGCGTCATGTGATGAGCGTATTGCATGGCGACGATTACTGGGCGCGACCAGAGTTGCGGGAACCGCCACAGGCCTATTGGAGCGAGTCCCGCGCCTTTGTTTCGGCGCAGGGAATCCGCTTGCCGGACCCTCCGGGCTGAGGCCTGCTCGGCCGGCGAAGGCGCAGCACCGTCGATCACCGCACTCTGTGCCGAATGACACATGCCCCGCCATTTCTGCTGGCGGGAAGATGGCGGCATCCCGAAGTGGAGTGTTCTGATGCCTGGTACGCTCAGTCGTCGCGCCTTCCTGGCCAATGTCGCGGCTGTTCCGGCGGCCACGCTCATGCCCACCGGTGTTGCCACGGCGGCGCAGCCCACCGTCACCACCGGGAACCTGATCGAAGCGGAGCGCAGCGTGATCCGCTCCGCCATGCAAGGCAGCGGCATCGGTGCCGCTGCCGTCTGCCTGGTCGAAGGCGGGCAGGTGCGCTGGCTCGAGGGCTTCGGGTACGCGTCGGGTCACGGTAGTGCAGCAGTAGACGCCAGCACGATGTTCAGCATCCAGTCCACCTCGAAGAATTTCGCGGCGGTGGCGGTGCTGTTGGCCGTGCAGGACGGCATTCTTGATCTGGATGCGCCCATTACCCGCTATCTGCCGTCGTTCACCGTGCGCAGTCGCTTCGAGCATTCCCCGCAGGAGCGCATCACCCTGCGCCTGCTGCTTGCCAACCGCGCGGGATTCACGCACGAGGCGCCGCTGGGCAACAATTACGAACCGGCGTCACCGGGCTTTGATGCGCACGTCCGCAGCATCTCGCAGACATGGCTGCGCTTTCCGGTGGGTACGCGCTATCGCTATTCCAACCTGGGCTTCGACCTTGCCGGTCATGTCCTTGAGCAGGTTGCGGGCATTGGCTATCCGGCATGGCTGCAACGCCGGATCTTCGAGCCGCTGGGAATGCACGACAGTATGGCCGATGCGTCGGTCTACCTGGCAAGCAAGGGTCGGGCACTGGGAACCCAGGAGGGCTATGCGCAGGTGCCGCCAGTGACACCGCTGGTGGTGTCGGGAGGCGTCTGGACCAGTGCCGCCGACATGGCGAAGTATCTTGGCTTCCTGCTCGGTGGCGGCCGATCCGGTGCGCAGCAACTGCTTGAGCCCCGTCTCTGGGACCAGATGCATGGTTTCGGCCTGGGCGGTGACTACGGGCTCGGTGTAATGCGCAGCGAACGCCTCTACGGCAGTACGCCGGTGCGGCTGCTTCACCATCGCGGCGGAGGCTTCGGATTCGGGTGCGTGTTCACCTACTGCAGGCAGGCCAACGCTGGATTTGCCGCGATGTTCAACCGCGCGACGTCCGCGGGGTACGGCATCGGCGAGCGTCTGCTCGATCAATTGCTGTCGGCGCGTTTCGGGCCCCGTCAGCCGCGTGTGCCGCTATCGTCCCTGGCGCCGATCAGGTTGAACCAGGACCAGATGCAGCGGATGGCGGGAGACTGGATAGGGCGCAGCGGCAAGGCGAAGATCGTGGTTGCCGGAAGCGGTGAACTGCAACTGCATCGTGGGGCGCAAGCTGTGGGCAGACGGTTTGCGGCCATCGACGGCGACCAGCTGTTCACCGCGGACACCGATGGAGAGGTTGCGACGTACCGTTACCATGCGGCGACGGAGAGGCTGCCGGCGCACCTGGAATGTACGAACGGCGAGGATGGCCTGGATCAGAACGATCCCATCGATGGGGCCACAGGGCCGCAGGCGTCCCATTGGCGACCCTGGCTGGGGCGCTATCGCATCGACCAATGGGGGAAACCGTCGATGTCCGTTGTGCTGGAGCAGCGACAGGGCTGGCTGTACATCGATGGCATCCGCCTGGTCACTGAAGTGGAGCCAGGCCTGCTGTTCACCAGCGATGGCGAAGCGGTGGATTTCCGCAGCTCCCAGCCGACATGGCGCAACCTGCGTCTGCAGCGCGTCCAGCCCGTGGGCCAGGGATGATGGCGGCATGCCGCCATCATCCGCGCCGCCCACGCCCATCGATGCTGTAGCGCCCCGCCCCGGTGCAGGCCAGCAGCAGGAAGCCACCGGCCAGCCCCAGGTTCTTCAGGAACATGATCTGCTGGGTGGGGTCGCCAACGTTGTGGTGGAAGATGAAGGCGGTGACCAGGCTGAAGCCTGCCAGCACGATCGATACCAGCCGGGTCTGGAAGCCCAGCAGGATGCACAGGCCGCTGCCGATCTCAAAGGCGATGGTAGGCCACAGCAGGATGCCGGGTACCCCCATCGCTTCCATGTAGCCCTGGGTACCGCTGAGGTCGCCGAGCTTGCCGATGCCGGACACCAGGAACAGTGCCATCAGCAGGATGCGCGCAAGCAGGTAGGCGAGCGAATGCGATGAGTTGCTCACGTCGAAGTCCTCGGAGATGGCTGCCGAAGGCGATCGGAGCCCACCGGCAGTGAAGCCCGTGTCTACGTACCGGGCAAGGCGGCTTGACAGCTGGCCGGCCGCAGGACACCTTTCCATCATGATGATCGATATTGAATCGCTCAGCCTTCGGGAGCTGGGCGCCTTGGTGGTTGCCGCTGAACAGCGGAAACAGCTCATTTCCAGCCGCCGTCCGGCCAGCGCGGTGCGGCGGATGTTGAAGGCTGCCGCGGCCGAAGCCGGCTACACCCTCGAAGAACTCTTCGGTGGCGAAGCTTCGGAAACACCTGCGCCCGCCCGCAAACCCACCCGCCGTAAATCCGGCAAAGTCGCGCCCAAGTATCGCGACCCGGAATACAAGCGCCTGACCTGGACCGGTCGCGGGCGCATGCCGCGCTGGCTGGCGTCCAAGGTGTCGATGGGCCATAAGGCCACCGATTTCCTGATTCCTGGCTTGGCCAGGCCGACCGCTGGCAAGACCAGCACCATCGGCAAGCGGACTGTCATCAAGAAGGGATGAGGCTGCAGCACTGCTACCCTGCCCGGGTCTTTCAACCAAGGAGCACCGGATGGCACACGAGGGTGGCATGACGATCACGCCGAAAGTCCTGTACACAGCCGCAGGCGTGGCCGTGCTGGTCAGCCTGTTGGCCTGGGCGGTGGAGTGGAGCGGGATGGCCTATGTCTGCCCATACTGCCGCGTACAACGCACTGTCATCGGTGTGCTGGGCGTGCTGACATTGTTCGCGCGGCCGGGGAGCCTCATCGTGCCCTGGTTGTCGTACACAGCGGGCGGCTTCGCGTTCGTGGTTGCAGCGATGCAGCACTTCAACGGCTGGAAGCGCATTTCCGCCGGTGATTTCAGTTTCAACGCGCAGTGGTACATCGACCCGTGGCTGCTGTCAGGCGGCGCGATGCTGATCCTGGTAGCGCAGCTGATGCTGGTGCAGGCTGCCTGCCGGCGCAGCCTGCGCTGAGTGTTTCCACCCATGGCGTGGAACTACCCGTTCTGGAATACCGCCAACTGCGCAGCAAACGCGCGCTGATAGGCGGGACGCTGCGTCGCCCGTGCCACATAGGCCACCAGCAGCGGGTACTCGTCGAGCAGGCCACTGCTCTTCAGGCGCAGCAGCACCGAGACCATCATCAGGTCGCCCACGCTGAACCCGCCGTCCAGCCACGCCGCCGCGCCCAACCACGCGGACAGTTGTGAGAGACGCATCCGCACGCGCTCGTCCAGCATCACCAATCGCCGTGCATACCAGGGCTGTTCGCGCTCCAGCACCCAGGCCATCGAGCGCTCGACGATGGGTGGCTCCACCGTATTCAACGCAGCGAACACCCACATGACTGCGCGCATGCGCGCATCCGGACCGACGGGGAGCAGGCCGGCATGCTGTTCGGCCAGGTGCAGGACGATCGCGCCGGATTCGAACAGGACCTGGTCGCCCTCCTGCCAGGTGGGAATCTGTCCGAAGGGATTCCGCGCCAGGTGGGCAGGTTGCTTCATTTCGGCGAAGGTCAGCAGCTGCACGTCATAGGGCACGCCCAGTTCCTCCAGCGCCCAGCGCACGCGCATGTCACGGGCCAGGCCCTGGCCGCGGTCGGGGGAGGTGGCAAAGGCGGTGAGGATGGGGGACATCGCGGCGCTCCTGCAGGCGGGAAGGCCTGGCTCTTCTGTTCCGACGAACGACGAGGGCGGAAATCGACATCCCTCGATGCGCTCTTCACCCCGCCCGATGCAGTTTCCGGTACTGGTCCGGCGTGCAGTGCGCGTGCCGCTTGAACATCTCTGCGAAGGCGCTGACGCCGGAGTAGCCCAGCTCCTCGGCAATCCGGCTGATCGGCCGGCGTGTGCACAGCGCTTCGGTGGCGCGCACGAACTTAACCCGACCGCGCCAGTCACCAAGTGACATGCCCAGCTCGCTGCGTGCCATGCGCTCCAGCTTGCGTACGCTCATGTGGTGCCGCTGCGCGATATCGGCGACCGACTCGGCTGCGGACAGGTGCTTCTCGATGTACGCCATCACCTGTTTCAGGGCATCGCTGCTGGCGATCGGCAGGAAGCTGGGCAGCACTGCGGCATTGAGGATCTGGTCGATCACCACGGCGGCCATGCGCCGCTGGGCCGGCGTCCGCGGATCGGTCACGCCCTGTCGCGCCAGCTCGTGCAGCAGCTCGCGCAGCAATGGGCTGACTTCCAGTGCGCGGCATTGATCGGGCAGCCGGCGCGACAAGGCCGGTGACAGGTAGGCAGAGCGATAGGCCAGCTGCGAGCGGTTGCGCGAATAGTGCGCCATTCCGGGCGGAATCCAGATCGCGTAGTGGGGCGGGGACACCATCCACTCACCGTCGATCTTCATTTCCATCACGCCCTGCGCGACGAAGTTGAACTGGCCCCAAGGATGGCTGTGCGTGCCCCAGTCGGTGGGCTCCATCGCACCCTGCCGGAAGTAGACCGGACCGGGCAGCTGGCGGAAGGTGGGGATGGGCTCCATCGGTTGCCGCAACCCGGGGTCGGAGTGACGCATTTTCAGGATGTCCTTGATATGCGCCAAGCGTACGCTGGCTATTCCCCCACGTACACCCACGCTCTTGAACTACCTCTTCCCAATCCTTGCCTGCCTGCTGTGGGGCGCGAATACCATCGTGACCAAGCTGGCCTCGGGCGCGGTCGGTCCCATCGATATTGGTTTCTTCCGCTGGCTGGTGGCGGCCATTGTCCTGTTGCCCTTCGCGCTGCCGCGGCTGCGCAACAACCTGCAGACCGTGCGTGCCAACCTTGGCCGCTTCCTGCTGCTGGGGTGCCTGGGCGGGGTGATGTACCAGTGCCTTGCGTACTATGCGGCGCACTTCACCTCGGCCACCAACATGGGCGTGATCCAGGCATTGATTCCATTGCTCGCATTGGCGTTGTCACGCGTGTTCATGGGCCATCCGGTGCGCGGTACCTCCATTGCCGGTGCGGTGATTTCCACCGTCGGGGTGGCGGCGGTGGTCTCGCAGGGCGACCTGGCACGATTGGCCGCTCAGGGCGTGAACCGCGGTGATGCGATCATGCTGATCGGTGCGTTGGCCTTTGCCGCCTACAACGTGCTGATGCAGCGCTGGAAGATCCCGCTGACGGTGCTGGAATCGTTGTTCCTGCAGGCCACCGCCGCGTCGCTGATCCTGTTGCCGGCGCAGCTGCTGGTCGGTACCGGGGTGAACAATCTCACCGCGGTCGGCTGCATCGGGTTTGCGGCAGTATGCGCGTCGATCCTGGCCCCACTGACCTGGATGACCGGATTGTCACGGTTGGGCGCAGCGCGTGTCTCCGGCTTCTTCAACCTGGTGCCGATCGTGACCGCCGCACTGGCCGTGCTGCTGCTGGGTGAATCGCTCAGTGGCTGGGTACTGGCAGGGGGCGTGCTGGCGGTATCCGGTGTGGTCTTCGCCGAGTACGCAGCGAAGCGCGCGACGATGGCGAGTGGGGGCGAAGCGTCCTGACGCGGTCGGGCCGGACCCGCGCGGACCTCAGCCGTGGCGTGTCGTCCCGCACAGCGCCTGCTCCACCTCCTGCTCCAGCGCGTCGGCGTCGTAGCCGCGCTTGCCCTGCAGGCTCAGGTACAGCGACAGCGGGTCCACGCGGTCACCGCTACCGGTGAAGGCAGGCGGATACGACCATATCTGCAACGTTCCGCTGCGCGTGCAGTCGCGGCCGGCTGCAGGCAGTGCCCCCAGCTTCCGCCAGGCATCGATGTACAGGGCGCGCGTGATGCCGTGGTCTTTCGACGGCACCGCAAGCATTGCTTCCGTCCCTGCCTGGGGGGCGGATTGAGCATGTCGGGCCAGAACGTCGGCGACCTGTTCCCAGCAGACCTCCACTTCCTTCAGCACGGGGGAGCGCAGGAACGGCTGCGCTCTCGCCCAGACCTCGCCGCGGCTGCCGGCGAGTCTCAGGAAGCGTTCGCGTCCGCCGGTGGAGCGTTCGGCCAGTCCGCGACCGACCAGTTCAGCGGAGAGCCTCGACGCGGTCATCGAGGTGTATCCGGCAGCACGGCTGACCTCACGCGGCGACCACCAGCGTACCTGGCCGGACAGGAGTACGTGGATGAGCACGGCCTGCGCCGAAGGCAGCAGCGAAATCGCTTTCTTCTCGTGGTCGGGCGCATCGCGGAACTCGATCGCCAGGCTGGGGGCGTACAGCTGGTTGTGCGGTACCACGAAGTCGATATGGTTCTCGACCAGGAACCTGCGCTGGGTGGGGGTGAGGTACGGCGAGACATACAGCACCATGGCCTTTGCCGCTGAGCGCAGCACTTTCACATCCTGGATGACGCGGCTGCTGGATTCGCCCGGGACGCGTGGAACTGCCAGCATCGCCGGCGTTTCACCATAGAGGGTCAGCTCGGCGATGTGATAGCGCGAGGCCATGGTCTGCGGGATGAAGCGGGCCGCAGCCACGGGGCCGACCACCGAGGCCAGGCCGGGCAGGATCCGGCGCAGGTAGCGCTGCGCATCCATGACCAGATCGGTCAAGCCACTGTGTACTGCCGTTGTCATCGCTTGCTTCCCTTGGACCAGCCTCATCCCCGCAGCGGGGAGGGGGTGGTCCATCGCATTCAGTGGTGAATCCGGAGAGGTCGGGCGAGGTGGATGCCGCGCGGGCGATCCTCGCTTGCCTGCTCCATCTGCTGCCGTTGCGCCAGTGTTGCCGGGGATGTTGGAGATTGGGTCGAAGTAGCGTGGAGATTGGGTGGAGGTTGTGTGCGGCGTGGCCGGCGGAACTCCCCTTCCGCCGGCCACGTGCACGGACGCTACGGTCAGAAGCGCTGCGAGTACTTCACGTACACCGTGCGGCCGATGTCGAAGCCGCCGTAGTAGGGGAAGGAACTCTCCGGCTTGGAGAACATGATCGGGCCGCGATGGTCGAACACATTGTTCGAGCCCACTGCCACGGTGCCATCCCAGGGCAGCCTGTAGCTGACCTGGATGTCGTGGAACGCATTCGAGCCGACCCTGCGCACGGCATCCGGTTCGCCGTTGGCGATGCGTTCGGGCGCGGTGCAGGGCCGGTTTGGCATGCAGCCTTCCATCATCCCGGAGTAGTAGCGGACCGTGTACTGGGCCGAGAGGTTGCCCAGCTGCCAGTTGACGCCGAGATTGGACCGCAGGCGGAACACCCCAGGGCGTCCAATACGACCGTCCATGATGGTGTCACCGGCCGAGTTCTGCTTCTCCTCGTCGTACTTGGAGACGTAGCTGTTCTGCAGGTCAAGGGTGAAGCGACCGAACGCGTACTCCGGCAGGCGGTAACGGATGCCCAGGTCCCAGCCCTCGGTCTTCATCGCGCCGAGGTTGGTCAGGCCGTAGAACATGCTGGTGATGTGGCCATCAGCGGCACGCTTGACGCTGCCGCAGCGCGAGGCATTGCCCAGCACGTAGCAGTCACGGAGGATGCGATCGACGTTGTCCTCGATGATCATGTTGGCGATCTTGTAGCTGTACCAGTCCAGGTTGATGTCCAGACCGTTGACCCAGCGCGGGCTCCAGACCACACCGACGGTCTTGCTCTTGGACTCTTCCGGGCGCAGGTTCGGGTTCGAGCCCGTGGTGAATTCGTTCGGGGTGGCGCACGGGTAGCTGGTGCAGGGCTTCAGGCCCTGGGCCAGCTGCTCGTAGCCACGCGGAACACCGGCGGCGTTGCAGGCCGCGTTGCCGTTGACGCTGTTGGTGGCGCCGATGCCGCAGGGGTCCACGTAGGTTTCGAAGCTGGTGCCCAGGCCGCCATACAGGTCGGAGATGCTGGGAGCACGGAAGCCCTCGGCGAAGGTGCCGCGCACCATCAGCTCCTCGACCGGGCGCCAGGCGAAGCTGGCCTTGGTGTTGGTGGTGCTGCCGAAGTTGCTGTAGTCGGAATAGCGTGCCGCAACGTTGACGGTCAGCTCCTTGGCGAACGGAAGGTCACGCAGCACCGGCACATTCACTTCGGCGAAGACTTCATTGAGGCTGTAACCGCCTGCAGTGGTCTGTGCCCCCAGTGCAGTGCTCTGGCGCGACTGGGCAAAGGCGTCGGGAACGTAGCGTCCTTCTTCCTTGCGGTACTGGTAGCCCATCGCCACCGAGAGCTCGCCCGCCGGCAGTTCCAGCACCGGGCCGGAGATGTTGGCGAAGTAGCTTCGGGTCTTGGTGATGCCGGTATCGGTGAACGTGGGGAACAGGAAGCGCTGCAGTTCCGGGTCGGCAAGCGAGCCGGCGCCAGCAACGCCGTACGGCAGCAGCGGATTCCAGGCCAGGCAGCCGGCGATCGGTGCACCTGCGCTGCCACAGCGTGCTACACCGTTGCCATCAACAAAGGACTGTCCCAGCGCTTGGCGCGAGGCGATCAGGCTCATGTCACCACGGCCGGTCTTGGTCACCTCGTTGCGGTTGAACAGCGCGCCCACCTCCCAGTCGAACGTTTTGCTGGCCAGTTCGAAGTAGCCCGACAGCGTCGGTGCCACGCGCAGCGACTTCAGCTTGCTTTCGGTCGTGCGCGGAAGCTCCCACAGGCGGCGGTTGAAGGCGATGTCATGGCCGACCGGGTTGAACGCACTGTTGCCGGCCAGAGGCGTCCCGAACTTGGTCGATTCGTAGGGGTAGCCGGCAATCTGCTGGTCCGAGATGCGCTCGTTGTAGCCGATATCGGTGGTGAAGGTGATCTGGTCACTCAGTGCATAGTCGGAGCTGAGGAACAGCGACCGGCGCTCGATGCCGGTCTGCACATGCATCTGCTCGTTGCCGTTGGAATACTCGGCCGGCGTGATCGGATGGTAATCGTTCGGGTTCTTCGGGTCGCCACCACGATTGAGTGTCTTGAATACGGAATTTCCGGTGGCACAGTCGTAAAGCGCCGGGTCACACCAGGAGCCGTTCTGGCTGAGGTCGCTCCAGCCCGCGCGCGGATAACCCGGCCCCGAACCACCATGCTTGGAGAACCAGCGGTCGCGGGCGAACACCGGGTCGGCCTTCTGGTATTCCAGGGCCAAGGTGTAGCCACCTCGCTCGCCGCGCGCGCCGGTAACGAGCGAGAACGTGCTGTCCTTGCCGTCGCCCTGGCTGAACTGGCCATGCTGCGCCGAAAGCTCCAGCCCCTCGACGCTCTTGCGGGTAATGATGTTGATGACACCGGCGATGGCGTCGGATCCGTAGAGCACCGAGGCGCCATCCTTGAGCACGTCGATGCGCTCGACCGCGCTCATCGGAATCTGGCTCAGGTCCTGCAGGCCGCTGGTGCTGGCGCCCAGGCGCTTGCCGTTCACCAGCACCAGGGTGCGGGTGGCGCCGAGGTTGCGGATGTTTGCGTAGCTGCCGCCGACGTCTTCGCCGGACGACAGCGTGCGCGAACGTGAGAGCGCTGGTGCGCCGGCCGACGTGAGGTTCTGCAGGACGTCGGCGATGGTGGTGAAGCCCTGCTGCTCGATCATCTTGCGCGAGATGGCAAGCACCGGCTGCTGGGTTTCCACATCCACGCTGCGTATCGCCGATCCCGTCACCTGGATGCGGTCCAGGTTCTTCGGAGACTTCGCAGCATCGTCCTGTGCATTGGCAGCCGGCGAGAAAACGGCAGCCAACACGGCGCCGATCCCTGCCGAAAGCAGAGTGTATTTGTAGTGCATTGTTTCTCTCTCCAAATCCGTTGTGTGGTCGCAATGCGCGCGGCGCTACGACCGGTCTGCATTCCGTTACCCGGAATCGAGAGGAACCTAACATCCCGCTCACATTTGAACTGCGTTATGGACGCGTTATCTTCGCGCGCCCTTGGCCGCTGTCCTGCACGGGGAGTGCACGTCGCGTCGACGTTGTGCAATGTCGTTTCGCTTCAGTCTGGCAGCTCCTTTCCCGGCATACACAGGAGGCCGCCGATGAATACGCCTGGCAAGCCGAAACCCAGCTGGAAGCAATGGCATGTGCTGCTGGTGATTCTGGCAATTGCGCTGCTGATCAGTGTGATCATCGTCATCGCGCCATGGTAAGGCAGGCATCGCATGCTTGTTTTCCGTGAACATTCAATGATGCCGGCAATGAAGAAGTCAGCACGTGTTCCGCATGGTGATGTGTACATCAATTCGTACTCACCCGGCCGGCACACGAGGACGATGATAGTGAGGTCGAAGGCAGTGCCGACGCGCTGCCATTCTCCACTGACTTTCGAGCACACAGGAGCGACGCCATGAGCACCCAGTCCACCATCGAACATCGCCTCAACGACCTGATCGAGATCGCCCGTGATGGCAAGTCCTTCTATGAGGAAGCCGCAACGAAGGTAAAGGATGCCGAACTGTCGGCACTGTTCACCCGTATCGCCGGGGTGAAGGCGCGGATCGTCGCGGCGCTCAGCGGTTCGGTTGCCGCCAGCGGCGGCAAGCCGGCCGAGCACGGCACCATGGTCGGTTCGATGCAGCAGTTCTACGGCAAGGTGCGCGCCGCGTTTGGTGATACCAACTACGGCTACGTGGCCGAACTGGAAGAATCCGAAGACCGCCTGCTGGGCGCGTTCAAGGATGTGCTGCAGGACAACGATCTGCCGCCGGCGGTGCGCCAGGAAGTGACCCAGCTGCTGCCGGATGTGCAGGAGTGCCACAACGTCATGCGGGCACGCAAGCACGCCATGAAGGCCGCCTGACGTCCCGCGCCGGGCGGCCGATCGCGGCCGTCGAGCCCCGGAGGCGCGTCATGCCCCGGGAACCTTCGCAGCCCGGCAGGGCTGCGAAGGACCGGGCGTCCCGCCCCCGTTTCCATGGTTATACTTGGCCGAGTCCAGGGAACAGGCGCGGCATGACGAAGGGGGCTTCGTCCAGCATCAACGTCAATCGCCAACCGGATGCAGTCGCGTCCGGTTTTGTGCGTGTGCGCGGTTTGCTGTGATGTGCGCTTCGCCGGTCTTTCCGTTGCCTGGTCCTGGTTGTCCCATCGCCATCCATTGCGAACAGGCCCACTGACGATGCGTCGAGTCAATGCACTTTCCGCGATGATGTTGCTGGGCACGGTTGTGGGAAGTGCGGGGGCGCAGTCCTACAGCAAGACCAACGTCATCACCTATCACGATGATCTGTCGAAGTGGGTGCTTGGCCAGGTCCGGACGTCGGTCAACCAGGACACGGGCCGGACCGAGTCCCAGGTGGATTATGACCCGGCCACCGCGAAGCCCCAGCGGATCCATGCCTTCGGCCAGCTCCAGCAGACCATTCACTACAACAGCGACGGTACCGTTCGCGCCGTGGTGGACGGGCGTGGCAATACGGTGAGCCTGTCCGGCTGGAAGCGCGGCATCCCCGGGAACATCCAGTATGCGGATGGTTCGACCCAGTCTGCCGGCGTGGATGACAATGGCTGGATACGCTGGATCACCGATGGCCGGGGCAACACCACGCGTTACGACTACGACGCGATGGGGCGCATGTCGCTGGTCGACTACCCCGACGGCGATACGGTGGACTGGGCGTCCACCACGACACAGTTTGCCCAGGTGGGCGGCGCCGAGTACGGCATTCCTGCCGGTCATTGGCGGCAGACGGTCAGCACCGGCAATGCGCGCAAGGTCACCTACTACGATGCGCTGTGGCGCCCATTGCTGGTGCGCGAGTACGACGCGGGCAATGAAGCCGGCACGCAGCGGGCCTCGGTGACCGCCTATGACACGGCAGGGCGGGTCACCTTCCAGTCCTATCCTGTCGCGGGGGTCGGTACGGTCCAGGACGCCGGAACTGGCGTCCGTACGACGTACGACGCACTTGGGCGGGTGGTCCAGGTCAGCCAGGATTCCGAGATTGGCGCGTTGGTCAGCACAACCGAGTACCTGCCGGGGCGGCGCGTGCGCACGACCAATGCCAGGGGTATCCCGACCGTCGTGACCTACACCGGTGCAGATGCCGCGAAGCTTGACTGGCCGGTACGTATCGAACTGGCCGAGGGAGCCGTGCTGGATATCCCGCGGGACGTCTTCGGCAAGCCGACGTCGATCATCCGCAGGGCCAGCAATGGCTCGGTGACGTCGACCCGGCGCTATGTCTACGATGCGGCGCAGCGGTTGTGCAAGACGATCGAACCGGAAACCGGCGCCACCGTAATTGACTACGACGCCGCATCGAACCCGGTTGGAAGCGCGCAGGGGTTGGACCTGTCCGATGCAGGCAACTGCAACCAGGACATTGCCGCGGCGAGCGGGCGCCGGGTGGTGCGTTCCTATGACGCACGCAACCGGCTCGCATCACTGCAGTTCCCCGACGGCAATGGCAACCAGCGCTGGAGCTACTGGCCCGATGGCCTGGTCAAGCAGGTCACCACGTTGAACGCCGGGGTGGAGACGCACAACAGCTATGCGTACAACCGTCGCGGGCTGCTCATCGGTGAGGTGCAGAGCCCCACCGATGGCGAAGCGCTGGCGATGGGGTATGCCTACGACGCACTGGGCAACCTGTCCGCGCATCGCTATCCCTCCGGCAACGTGGTCGCGTATGCGCCCAACGCACTGGGACAGGCCGGGCAGGCGGGCTCCTACGCCGCTGGCGTGGTCTATTACCCCAACGGGGCGATTCGTCAGTTCACCTATGGCAACGGTATTGTCCACACGATGGTGCAGAACGCGCGCCAGTTGCCGGATGAAAGCCAGGACACGCTTGGCGCAACCCGGATCCTCAGCGACGGCTACGACTACGATGCGGTCGGCAATGTGATGGCAATCACTGACGGTGCCACGGGCCGCAACCAGCGTGGCAACCGCAATCTGGGCTATGACGCGCTGGATCGGCTCGTTTCGGCTTCCTCGCCCATGTTCGGCTCGGCGAGCTACAGCTATGACGCGTTGGACAACCTCACGCGGGTGACGATTCTCGGCCGTGACCATCACTACTGCTATGACAACGCCTGGCGCTTGACCAACGTGAAGGTCAACGGGTGCGGAGGGTCAACCGTGGTCGGCCTGGCCTACGATGCGCAGGGCAATCTGCGGGCGAAGAACGGGCAGCCGTTCGCCTTCGACTTCGGCAACCGGCTGCGTGCGGCGGCAGGTTCCGAGAGCTACCGTTACGACGCTGACGGTCGCCGCACACAGACAGATTCATCGTTCGGACGGATCACCTCGATGTACGACCACGCCGGCGTCCTCCGCTACCAGGCGAGCGAGCGCGAGGACAAACGGACCGATTACATCACGCTGGGCGGAAGCCTGGTCGCCAAGGCAGCGGTGCCGATGCGGCGTTCGCCGGCCGCGAAGGACTTCGTTGGGTGGTCGCCTGTGGCCTCTGCCGTCCGCTACGTCGTCGAGGAAAGCGTGGACGGGGTGACCTGGACCACGGTCTACGAAGGCAACGCCGCGAACTGGACGTCGGCCGCACGCCCTGCCACCAGCTATGCGTATCGCGTGCTTGCCTGTGGCGCCACGGGGAGCTGCACGCCGGTGTCCGATGTCTCACATGTCCAGCGTCCGCAGGGTGACATCGTGCCCCTGCTGTACCAGCTGCTGCTGGGCTGAGCGTAGCGGGCTGCACCGGCGGCGGTGCACCGTCAACCGGTTATTCATGACAGGGGAAGGAAGAACATGGCTGGAGTACGTGCTGTATCGCGCCCGCGTGGCGCCATCGGCGGCAAGGTCCTGCTGGCGGTGGTGGCAGTGCTGGGAACTGGCCTGGCCTCAACGGCAAATGCTGAGCCTTACAATCTGGAAGGCCATCGGATCGTATCCGTCGCAACTGGCTGGGGCGGGGAAGGGTTCTACCTGGTGACGCAAGGTGTGCTTCCAGCGGGCTCGGATTGTGGGGGTGGCAATCGCTTCATTCTCCTCAATGATCATCCGATGCAGAGGGAGATGGTCTCGATGCTGCTCATCGCCTGGCAGAACAAGCTGCGTGTCGGATTGCGTGTCGACGGCTGCACCTCCGGGGTAATGCAGCTGAGGGCAGTGACGATGCCTGAGGCCTGATGTCTGAATCCACAGGGGAACTACATGATGATGAGTGACGCGACGCCGGGCTTCCGCAGGAGGTTGGGAGCGGGGTTGGCCTTGACGTTGGCCTTGTGCCTGTCTGCACCACTGAAGGCGGAGCCAACCAGCGATCAGATGACGATTCTGTCGCTGCGGCCGTACATGGACGGCCCGGCGGGAATTGTGTACGTGCATGTTTCGAGTACGGCTTTCTGCAATACCGATACCTTTGCAATCGACATGTCCCGGCCGGGAGCCAAGGAAGCCTACGCGGCGGCGTTGGCAGCGCTGACATCGGGGAAGAATGTCCGGCTCGAGGCGTTCAACTCCACCGGGTGCAATGGCTGGGCGACCCGGCTCCAGTCGATCTTCATTCACGCGTAACGCTCCACGGATGGATCCAGGACGCGATGATCCTGGGGTATCGCGCATGGCCTTGGGGCGTGAATAAAAAGGGGGGCGGCCCTGAGGCCGCCCCAAACCGTCAGGAGAACACGCGTCTAGAAGCGAACCGACCAGCGCATGTTGGCGCTGTGGTCGCGGCTTTCACTGCCGTACTGGCCGCTGTAACCCAGCTCCAGCTGCTGGCGCGGGGTCAGCCAGGCCGACAGCCCCAGCTCGGCCACAACGGCGCTGTCGGCAATCGGGGCGCCTTCGACCGCGAAGGTGGTGGTGCTGTTGGCGAATGCGAGGTCGGCCAGCTGGCTGCGGTCACCCGAGGCACGGCGGTAGCCCACGCCCCCATGCAGGTGCAGCCAGCTGTCCTGCTGGAACGATGCCTTCAGGCCCTTGTCGAAGCGCAGGCCAGCGGTGGCGATCGTGGTGCCGGTGTCGTCCACCTTGCCGTACAGGGCGGCTGCACCACCGCGCTCGTTGATCTGCTTCAGGTCCACCTCCACGCGCGCGACCTGCAGGTAGGGTTCCAGCCCGGCCTCCGGACCACCAAAGCGGTAGCCGGCTTCGATGAAGGCCTGGCGGGTATGCGCGTTGTAGCGGGCGCTCAGGCTGTCGCTGAACCCTGCGAAGTCGACATCGCGGGTGCTCTTCACCTTGTGCTTGCTCCAGGCGACGCCGCCACGCAGGCCGAGGCCGCCCCAGTTGTGACTGGCATATGCACCGAAGTGGGTGTTGTCGATCTTCGACTTGGCACGAAGCGCCTGCTGCTTGACGTCGGTGCGGCCGGTGCCAGCCAGCACGCCGACCTGCCAGCCAGAGAACTCGTGGTCGATACCGGCCAGCAGGCCGTTGCTGTTGGCTTCGGTGCGGGCGGTATTGCTGTTGCCGTCCAGCCTGCTGTTGCCGCCCAGAGCCTGCACCCAGGCGCCGGTGGCGTCGCCCGCATCGGCGCCTGGCGCGACTGCACCTGCACGGCGGGACAGCGCGGCATCGCGTACGTAGCGGCTGCCTTCCACCAGTGCGAGCGGCGTGGCTGCGTGCAGTTCGCCGCTGAGGGCGTCGAGCACGCCGCCGACCTGCTGCGGGAACAGCTGGGTCAGCGGCTTGGGCAGGCCCTGGTTGATTGCCAGCAGGTCCGCCGCGGCGGCCACCGCGCGCTGGTTCGGGGTGGTGGCGGCGCTGGCCAGCGAGGCACCGCGTGCCACGTCGATACGGGTGCCATTGGTGCCGTAGGCGAGGCTGAACTGCAGGAACGGCGAGAACGCGCTGAAGTCGGTTTTCGCGAACTGGCCGTTGATGCCACCGTCGGCGCGGATGAAGTTGAACTGCTCGCCGAGATAGTAGATGCCTGGTTCCGGCAACGCGACCAGCGTGCCGCCGAGGGTGGCGGTACCGGTCACGTGCAACTGGTCGCTGTGCCCGCCAGGCGCGAGTTCGGCGGCGTAGACGCCGGTCGCGCCCTGCACGTAGTCGCCGTTGATGGTCAGCGTGCCGATCGAATTGCCGGGCGCGATGGTGCCGTCCACTCGGGTGCTGCCCAACGTGCCGATACCCTTCAGCAGGCCGTTGCTGCCGACCGTGGTGGTGCCGCCGGTCTGCATGCCATTGAAGGACACCACGCCGCCATTGACGGTCAGGTTCCCGTCCTTCAGAACGCCGCTGGCGCTGACCGTGCTGACGCCACCGGTGGTGGTGAGTGCGGTGGAGACCAGGCTGCCGTTGAGCAGGAACCGGCCGCCTTGCACATCGACCGCCGAGGTGAGGGTGTTGCTGCCGTTCAACTCCAGCGTGCCCTCGCGCAGCACCGCGCCGTTGAAGCTGTTGTCGCCGCTCAGGCGCAGCCAACCGATGCCGGATTTGGTCAGCGTGCCGGGGCCGCCGATGTCATTGGTCCAGTCGTCCCAGGCATCGCCCTCCCACACCTTCAGGCCGCCGGCCCTCTGGTTCATCACCACGTTGGTATCCACGCGCAGCGAGCCATAGCCCTCGATGGCCCTGCGCAGGTCAACCATGCCCCAGCCGTAGATCGGGTCGACGCCTGCCGCACCGAGATCGCGCGCGGTGGTCAGCAGGACGTCGCGCACCTGGGCGTTGTCCAGGTAGGGGAAGCGCTCCATCAACAGGCCGAGTGCGCCGGTGATATGGGGGGCGGCCATGGACGTGCCGGTCTTCAGGCCGTAGTCGTACGTGGGATTCTGGCTGTCGATGAGAAGACGGACGTAGTCTGCGGTCTTCTCCAGCCGTCCCTGGATGTCACCGGAAACGATGGTGCTGAGGATTGCCGTGCCGGGTGCGGAAATGCACCAGTTGGCGGCAGCGCCACAGATGCTCGAGCCTGCGTTGATCACGTAGTCGGTTTCACCATTGGCTGTATTGGGCTGGCGAACGTTGGCGACGGCCAGCCAGTAGGGCTCGATCTCCGGCTTCCAGCGCGGCAGGGCCGCGGTGATACCGGCGACGGCGCCGCTGCCATTGCCGGCCGACCAGACCTGGATCAACTGCGAAGCGGGCGCGTTCGCACTGTCCTTGTAGATGCTTCCGTATACGTCGTAGCCGGCACCGATGCGTGCGTACTGGGCATCCAGTGCGGCCACGGTCATGTTGCGGGTGGAGATGCCCCAGCTGTGATTGATGGCACGCACGCCTTGTGCCTGCAGCTGCGCGTACATGTCCAGCCTTGCGGCACCATCGGGATCCGTCCGTTCCACGGCTTCAGGCAGGTAGCCTCCGCTCGCCTGGCGCCTCCATTCGTAGTAAGTGTCACCAAATACACGGGCGGTCGTCAGATCGGCACCGAAGGCGACGCCGTGCATCCCCGTGCCATTGCGGTTGGCGCCAATGGTTCCGAGGACATGCGTGCCGTGATCGGCATAGCGGAAACCCCATTCACGGCCTGCGGCAATGATGTTGGCCTGCAGGGAAGCAGGCACGCCCGCGCCGAGCGTGTAGTAGTTGATACCCGGTTGATCACCCTGTGTCTGGCTGCACGCGCCGGTACCGCCGACGGTTCCCGGTGACGCACAGTTCGGGCCGATGGTGATGCTGGAGGTGTTGCGGCCGGCGAATTCGGGGTGAGCCAGTGCCGAGCCGGTGTCGAACAGCGCCAGGCGCACGCCCTTGCCGGTCAGGCCGCGGGCATACGCGTGGTCGGCCCCCATCGCACCCAGGCCCCAGTCGGCGTTGAATTCATCGCTGCGCCAGCTGGCGGCATCGCCCGGAATGCCGAGCAGGGCGGTGGCGGTTGCCGCGGGCGTGGCGGCCGTCGATGCTGCAGGCGCGCTGACGGCGGGCTGTGCCCACGCCGCCTGCAGCTGGCGCTGTTGCTGCCATGCGTCGAGCGCCTCGCCGGCCATGGCGGGCGCGGCAGCGGCAAGCAACAGAGAGCTGGACACGGCCAGCGCGAGGCGGCTGTGCAGCGGGGAGCGGGAGTGGGACGAACGGCCGTGCAGCGGGTGATTCATCGGGCAACTTCCTTGGTGGACGGGCAACAAGGCCGTTAACGCCAATCCGTGGCGACATCCCCCATGCATGTGAAAGGAAAATTGTGAACAGGTTAAGTGTGCGTGACAGTGGGCTTCACTTCGTCTCCCCGTGTCCTCGCTAACGTGGGCCGGCCTGGGCTCACCAGGCTTATCAAGGAGTGATGGCGATGCGTGTTGTCAGGAAGGTGATCGCAGTGGCGGTATTCGCGTTGGCGTGTACCGGTTCGGTGGCAGTGGCAGGGCCGGTCGAGCCCTGCGACCAGCCGTGCTGGCGGGCTTATCAGATGTGCCTGGCCAGTGGCACCGATGCCGGTGAATGCCAGCAGGCGTACAACACCTGCGTGGTCGATCTGTGCATGGGCGTGTGAGTCGCGCCGTTTGAGCCGTACGCGGAGCCCCCGTCATCGACGGGGCTCTTCTGTTCCAGCGATCGCCTCAGGTGGCGATGCGGGCATCTGGCCTGAGCCCGCTTGCGGGCCATGCACGCAGCGGCGAGGATGTGAAATCGCACCGGAGCCGCTGCACATGGCCGTCAAACGCATTGTCGCCAACATCGCCACGCCCGACCCGGCGCGTGCCGCAGCGTTCTATGGCGGGCTGCTGGGCATGCCGGTGGTGATGGATCATGGCTGGATCGTCACCCATGGCGGGCAGGGCAGTGCGCTGGCGCAGGTGAGCTTTGCCAGCGAAGGGGGTTCCGGCACCGCGGTGCCCGATCTGTCGATCGAAGTGGACGACCTGCAGCAGGTGCTGGAGCGCATGCACGCGGCCGGCATCCCGCTGGAGTATGGCCCTGCCGACGAGCCGTGGGGAGTGCGTCGTTTCTTCGTCCGCGACCCGTTCGGGCGGCTGTTGAACATTCTCGCCCACACCTGAGCGGGAAGCGTTGCGTCAGCGGCGTCTGCCGCTGCGCGTCGGCGCTGCCGGAACGCCGACCATGCGCAGGCAATCCGCTTCCACAGCGGCGATGAAGGCATCGGCATCCTGTGCGGGTGTGGCGATCAGGTCGTCGGTGGCACCGTGCACGCCGGCATAGATCAACGAGGCGGTGACCTGTGGAGCAGGCAGCTGCCACAGTCCGGCTGCGTTGCCCGCTTCGAGGATGCCCAGCAGCTGCTGCTGGATCGCATTGCGCTCGGCATTGCCCCGCTGGTGGTGGTGATGGTTGGCGTACACCACGTCATGCAACGCGTGGGTGCGCGCGTAGATCTCGATGTTGGCGCGGATCCAGGCGCGCAGGCGCGCTGCGCCATCACCGGCAGGGTGCTGCTGCACTGCCTGCTCGACCTCGTCCATGAACTGCCGCGTGTAGCGCTGCGCCAGCGCCTGCAGGATCTCGGTGCGGGAGGCGAAATAGGTATAGAAAGTGCCCTTGGCCACGTCGGCCGCGGCGACGATGTCGCTGATGGTGGTGGCGTCCACACCCTGCGAAAGGAACAACGCCTGCGCGGCGTCCATCAGTTCCTCCTGGCGGGTTTCGGCGGGCTTGGTGCGAGGCCTGGCGACAGCTGGGGTCTGCATGGTGGGCGGTATCCGGGTGTGACGGACGCCATTCTAGCTGCCCCTTCGCACTGACTGACCGCCGGTCATTGACCGACGGTCAGTCAGTGGATAGGATGCGCGCACATCCTCCCCCCGGATCCACGCATGAGACGCCTCCAACGGCCCGCCCTGGTGCTGGCGGCCTACCTCGGTACATTTCTCGCTTCGCTGGACATCAGCATCGTCAACGTGGCCCTGCCAACCCTGCAGCAGGCGCTGCAGACCGACATGGCGGGCCTGCAATGGGTGATCAACGCCTATGCGATCGCACTGTCGGCGCTGATGCTGTCGGCCGGTCCGTTGGGGGATCGCTACGGTCATCGGCGGATGTGGCTGCTGAGCGTCGCCACCTTCACCATGGGCTCGCTGCTGTGCGCCTGCGCCAACGACCTTTCGACCCTGGTCGCCGGGCGCGCGGTGCAGGGCGTGGCAGGTGCGCTGTTGATTCCCAGTGCGATGCCGATCCTGAGTCACGCATTTCCCGATCCGGGCCAGCGTGCACGCGTGATCGGTGGCTGGTCCGCCTTCAGCGCGCTGGCCCTGGTGCTTGGCCCGTTGCTCGGCGGTGCGCTGGTGCAGCGGGCCGGCTGGCCCAGCATCTTCCTGATCAACCTGCCTTTGGGGCTGCTGGCGTTTGTGCTTGGCGCCTGGAGTATCGCCGAGCGACGGCACCCGCAGCACGCCGCGCTGGATCCGGCCGGGCAGCTGCTCAGCATCGGTGCACTGGGCGCGCTGTGCTATGGCCTGATCGCGATCGGCGAGCAGGGCCTGCTGGCCCCGGTGACGCTTCTGGCGCTGGGCGCCGCAATTGCGGGGCTGATCCTGTTCGGCATCGTCGAGCGGCGGGTGGCACGGCCACTGCTGCCGCTGGACCTGTTCGCCGACGGTCGCTTCCGCATGCTCAACCTGGCCTCGTTCGTGCTGGGCTTCACCGCCTACGCGAGCCTGTTCTTCCTGTCGCTTTTCTTCCAGCAGGCACAGGGGCACAGCGCCGCGCTGGCAGGCTCGCAGCTGGCTCCCCAGTTCCTGTTGATGGGTGTTGTCTCGCTGTTGTTCGGGCGCCTGGTTGCCCGCCTCGGGCTGCATGCCGCGCTGGTGCTGGGCTACCTCCTGGCCGGTGTGGCGCTATGCGCAATGGCCACGTTCGAACCGGCTACTTCGCGCGCTCATGCCACTGCCGTGCTGATGCTGCTTGGCATTGGAATGGGGCTGGCAGTGCCAGCGACCGGCATGGCGATCATGGCCAACGCACCGGCCGAACGCGCAGGTATCGCGTCAGCCACGATGAACGCGCTGCGCCAGGCAGGCATGAGCCTGGGCATCGCGCTGATGGGCAGCCTGATGGGCCAGCGTGCCGTACAGCAGTTCACCGCCTGCGCACAGGCCGCAGGGCAGCAGCGGCTTGTTGCGCAGGCGCGTGAACTGATCCTGCACCCGGGCTCGATGCACGCCACGCCGCAGGTGCTGACCTGGTACCGCAGTGCGATGGCCAGTGGGTTCGGTTGGGCGATGGCGGTGGCGGGTGCGCTGGCCCTGCTTGCGGCGCTTGGGCTGCATCGGCAGCGTGCATCGGCTTGACGCGCAGCATTCAGCCCTGCTGGCGTTGCGGGTCCTCTGTCGTGCGTTCGATCGCCTGAGGCTGTTGTTGCTGCTGGCGCGCGTTGGCGTGGCGTGCGTGTCCACCTTCGCGTCCGATCGTGGCCATGTGCTGGCGGTCGCGGCTGATCGCTTCGCCGCCCTTGCGGCCTGCGACACGTGCTTCGGCCGGACTGAATTCGTGCGCATTGCCGGAGGCATGTGCCGCGCGCCCGCCCTTGGCGGCGATCGCGCGCTGTTTGTCCTGGTCCATCGAGGCGAAGCCCCGGTTGGAGCTGCGCGGGTTCTGCTCAGTCATGTGAAATCTCCTGCAGTGTGGACGCCGCCTTCGTGGACGACGGCGTCCATGCTTGGCCATCGCACGCTAAGTCCAGGTCGCCATCTTCGCCCCGGTTTTCACGCGCCCTGCGCACCGGGATGATCACGCAGCCGGCCCGGCGGCCGCATTCGTCGCGTATTCACTGCCGGCCCTCGGATGTGCGGCAACGCCGGCGGCCGCAGTGGCGGTGCCGCACATATGTTCGATGATCCTGTGCTGCTGCCCGATGGCTATCAGATAAACGTTCCGGACCGGCAACCGATCAAACTGCGCACCGGTGGCAACTGCTAACGGACCGGTGTCGCGCCCCACGCGGCAGGCGGCAACGATCCACTCTCCATCGCGCGTCAACTGCTGGCTCCGCCGAAGTCGTCAGGATGAACGCACAGTTGCGCGGTCGTCCTATCGCAGATGTTCCGTTGCATGCCTAGAATCGAAGCATCCCGGTAGTTCCCGGGCGCTTCGAGTGAATGGACTCAATGAAGATTTTGTTGACCGGCAGTTCCGGGCGGATCGGGCGCGCGATCTTCGGCGCGCTGGCGGCTGCCCATGAAGTGGTGGGTCTGGACCGCAGTCCGTTTGCCACCACGCGCATCATTGCCGATGTCACCGATCATCAAGCCGTCGTGCGCGCGGTGCAGGGCGTCGACGCGGTCATCCATACCGCGGCCCTGCATGCGCCACACGTCGGCCTGGTACCGGACGCGGTGTTCCAGCAGATCAACGTGGACGCGACTGCGCACCTGCTGCAGGCGGCGCGAGAGGCAGGCGCGCGGCGGTTCGTGTTGACCAGTACCACCGCGCTGTACGGCCACGCGGTGGTGGCAGGGGGATGCCGCTGGATCGATGAGGATACCGAGCCGCTGCCGCGAACGATCTACCACCGCAGCAAGCTGCAGGCCGAGGCCCTGGCTGAAGCTGCCGCCGCACCGGACTTCGGGGTGCGCGTGCTGCGGATGGGGCGCTGCTTCCCGGAACCGCCGGAACGGATGGCGATGTTCCGGTTGCATCGTGGGATCGACGCCCGTGACGTGGCCAGTGCCCATGCCGCGCTGCTGCTGGATGAGGGGCCGGCCTTCGCCCGCTACATCGCCTGCGCCGCGACCCCGTTCCGGCGCGAGGATTGCCTGGAACTGGCCTCCCAGCCGCGCAATGTACTGGCCCGGCGCGTACCGCAGCTGCTGGCCGAGTTCGAGCGCCGCGGCTGGCCATTGCCGCTGAGCGTCGACCGCGTCTACGACAGCGCCCGCATCCGCAGGGAGCTGGGGTGGCAGCCGCGTTTCGGGCCGGACGCCGTGCTGCAGCAGTACGCCGCAGGCAGCATCGAGGTGTTGCCACGCGCGGAGTGGATCAAGGATCGGGTGGCCGAATAGGGGAAGCGGGGACGGATCCCTGTCCCGTCCCTGAGTGGATTCAGGAATGTGTAGGCCGGTCGCCTCAACCTCGTTGGCAGGCGGCCGCTAACCCGGTGCGCTTCCTGCGCCGGGCGGGTCCCGGCGGCCGGTGGCCTGCGCGACGGATCGCGCGCCTGCGCGGTGCCCTCCCGGTGCCGGTCGTCCTGAACTGCCTTGCGGACCCCTCCATGCCTTCTTCCCGTTCCGCCGCTGCCCGCCGCCCGGGCAGCATCGCCCACAAGCTGATGCTGGGCACCGCCGTCATCGCGCTGCTGTGCTTCGGCCTGACGGCGTTCCTGATCTATCGCCAGGCCAGTGCCAGCCTGATCGATGCCTCGCGCCAGACCATGACCAGCGAGGCCAACGCTGAAGCGCGCCAGGTCGCCGCCGATCTGGGCACGGCGTTTGCCAGCAACGATGCCATGGTCGAAGCCGTGCTCGCCCAGCGTGCGCGGGGTGACGTGCCCGATCGCGCCAGCCTGGCTGCCGTGCTGGGCGAGCAGCTGCGCACCCACCCGGAGTGGCTGGGCAAGAGCACCATGTGGGAGGCCGATGCCTTCGATGGCAAGGATGCCGAGTTCGCCAATACCGCGATGCACGATGCCAGCGGCCGCTACATGAGCTACTGGGCCTGGCATGACGGCAAGCCGCAGCAGTCGACCATGACCGACTACACCGAAGCCGCCGACGGCTCGGCCGACTGGTATGTGGTACCCAGCCGCGACAAGCTGCCCAAGGTCAGCGAGCCCTATGCCTACGACATCGCCGGCCAGCAGGTGCTGATGAGCACGTTGAGCTCGCCGATCGTCGAAAACGGTACCTTCCTCGGCGTGTTCACCGTCGACTTCTCGCTGGCGGCGCTGCAGAAGCACCTGGCGACGCTGACGCCGATGGGCGCAGGCCGCGTCGAGCTGCTTTCGCCCAACGGCGTGGTGCTGGCCTCGGCGAATGCCGCCGAGATCGGCAAGCCGCGCACCGACGCATTGACCCGCAGCATGCTGGCCGACATCGCCGCCGACCGCCGGTTCGAAGCCTTCACGCCCGATGCAGCCGGCAACGTGCGCGTCTACGTGCCGCTACGCGTGGGCAATGCCCCGCAGCGCTTCGCGCTGGGCGTGGTGATGCCGCACGCGGTGATCGTGGCCGAGGCGCGCCAGCTGCTGTGGTTGACGCTGCTGGTGGGCGTGGTGGCCGCGCTGACGCTGAGTGCCGGCGTCTATGTGCTGCTGCGCCGCCTGGCGATCCGCCCGTTGGCCGAAGCGGTGCGGGTGGCGGGTGACGTCGCCGCCGGCAAGCTCGACAGCACCTTGCCTGCGCGCAGCAACGATGAAGTGGGCCGCCTGCTGGACGCGATGCAGGGCATGCGCGGGCAGCTGCAGGCGGTGATGGCGGCGCAGGCGGAAATGGCGCGCCGCCACGATGCTGGCGAGCTGAGCTACCGCATGGACGCCACTGCCTTCCCCGGCGAGTACGGCCGCATGGTGGCCGACAGCAACCAGCTGGTGGCTTCCAGCAATGCGGTCACCCAGCGCCTGGTCGAGGTGATGCAGCGTTACGCGGTGGGTGACCTCAGCGTGGACATGGAAGCGCTGCCGGGCGAGAAGGCGGTGTTCACCGCAGCGATGGCCACCACCAAGAGCAACCTGGCCGCGATCAACGAGCAGATCCAGCAGCTGGCCGCCGCCGCGGCGGCCGGCGACTTCGCTGTACGCGGTGATGCCCAGCGCTTCGACCACGATTTCCGCCGCATGGTGGAGACCCTCAACATCATGATGCAGGTCAGCGATCACAACCTGGCTGAGCTTTCGACGCTGCTTCGCGCGATTGCCGCCGGCGACCTCAGCGCACGCATGCGCGGTGATTTCCATGGCGTGTTCGCGGTGATGCGCGACGATGCCAACAGCACCGTGCAGCAGTTGACCCAGATCGTCGGCCAGATCCAGCAGTCGGCCGCCAGCATCCGCCTGGCGGCGGGTGAGATCGCTGCGGGCAACAGCGATCTCTCGCGTCGTACCGAGCAGCAGGCCGCCAACCTCGAAGAAACCGCCGCCTCGATGGAGGAGCTGACCTCCACCGTGCGCCAGAACGCCGACCACGCGCTGCAGGCCAATACCCTGGCAGGATCCGCCGCTGACGTTGCCAGCGAGGGCGGGGAAGTGGTCAACCAGGTGGTGCAGACCATGGAGCAGATCGAGGCCTCCTCGCAGCGCATCGCCGAGATCATTTCGGTGATCGACGGCATCGCCTTCCAGACCAACATCCTGGCGTTGAATGCGGCGGTGGAAGCGGCGCGGGCCGGTGAGCAGGGCCGCGGCTTCGCGGTGGTCGCCAGCGAAGTGCGCGCGCTGGCGCAACGCTCGGCGGGCGCAGCGAAGGAGATCAAGGAACTGATCGACGCATCCGTGGCGCAGGTCGGTGCCGGTGCGCAGCTGGTGCACGGTGCGGGCCGTACCATGCAGGCCATCGTCGGCCAGGTGGGGCGCGTCAACGAGATCATGGCCGAGATCTCGGCTGCGTCGCGCGAACAGTCCGCCGGCATCGAGCAGGTCAACCAGACCGTGGTGCAGATGGATGAGACCACCCAGCAGAATGCCGCGCTGGTGGAGGAAGCCAGCGCCGCGGCGCGGGCTATGGAGGAGCAGGCCGAGCAGCTGGCCGTGGCGGTCTCGCGCTTCCGCCTGCAGGCCGAACCGGAGGCCATGGCCCGCCGCGCGGCCTGATCCCGGAAACGAAGACGCCCGGCGGGGGCCGGGCGTCGGTTGCATCCTTGCCGCGCATCCTGCGCAGGTCTGATGGCTCAGAACATTCCTTCAAACGGGTTCCAGCTGGTACGTCCTTCCACCTTCTCCAGGTAGTAGCTGTAGTTGGTGCTGGAGGCGACCAGCAGGTTCATGGCGATGAACAGCATGCGCCCGACGACGTCCGGAAGGAACATGGTGATGATGGCCAGCGCGATGTTGATGCCGATCACCACCAGTGCCTTGCGCCACATGCCAAGAATCAGCAGGTAGATGGCACCGAAGAACAACGCGAAGAAGTTCAGGTTGATCTTCAGGCGGTCACCAAAGGACAGCGCCTTCCAGGCCTGCTTGAAGCCGGGGTTCTTGGGGGCGCCGTGCTGGCGGAAGAAGTTGAAGCGGAACTGCCACTTCGGGCTGAACTGGGACAGGTCAGTGGTATTCATTGGGGGAGACATCCCTGTGAGAAAACGTTTTCATGATAGGACAAGTCCTATTCAGGATCCAAGCGTCACCGTCAAAAATGTGACGCCTGCCTTGTTCCGGCTGCTGCGGCAGGGGCGCGCACCGTCACCCGCCCGCCTTGTTTTTAGGATAGGGTGCGCAGTTCCGCTGCCGCACCAGCTGAATCCGTGCGGCGGCGGGATGTCCATGGAGGTTGCATGACCACACCTGCTACACCGGAAAACGCACCGGGACCGGTGCTCCTGCCGACACCTGAAGTGGTGCAGGCACAACAGCTGCTCGCACGCCAGCAACTGGCGGTGGCGATGGACCGTGCACGCACGGCGGCTACGCAGAGCGCGGCGCCCGCCGCCGCATTGGAAAGCGAGTAATCCGCAACACCGCCGATCGCGCTGGCCCGTCGCCAGCGCGATCGCGGCGGACGCTCTTGGTCAGAACCGCGCGGTCATGCTGAGGAAGTAGCTGCGCCCGGCCACGAAGTAATCGGTGGAGCCTTCCGCATACAGCTTCTTGTCGGCCGGGTTGCTGACGCCGCCACGCAGGGTCAGTACCTCATTGACGTTCCAGGCGGCGGTCAGGTCATACAGCGTGTAGGCCTTGAGGAAGGTCGTCGCCGTGCCGGCCTGCCTGCCGGTGTACTGCGCCGACAGGCTGCTGGAAAACACCGCGTCGGGCGTCCAGTCCAGCGACGAATAGCCCGAGAATTCGGGGGTATCGATCAGGTTGCGGCCGGTGGTCAGGTTCCTGGCTTCCTTCATCCATGTCGCCGAGGTGCGCCAGCGCCAGTGCTCGCCGAAGCGGACATTGAAGCTGCCTTCCATGCCGCTGGTGCGTGCGCGCTGCACGTTGCTCATCCGCGTCCACCAGATGCCGTTGAACCTGCCCAGCGGTGCGTACTCGATCTTGTTCCTGAAGTCGGTGTGGAAGTAGGTCAGGCCGGCATCGACCAGATCGTTGTCGAAGCTGATGCCGATTTCGCGGTTGGTGCTGGTTTCCGGGTCCAGGTCCGGGTTGCCGGCCATGTAGCAGCCGCCGCGGGTATAGCCCAGCGGAATCAGCGAGGTGCAGCCACGGCCACCGGACTGGGTGGCGGCGCTGGCGGAGTTCTCGGTCAGGCTGGGGGCGCGGAAGCCCTTGGAAACGCCACCGCGGATGGTCCATTGCTCGGCCGGATGCCAGACCAGGTAGGCGCGCGGGCTGACGTGGCCACCGAACGTCTCATGGTGGTCCAGGCGCGCGCCCAGGGTCAGTGCCAGGGTGCGGTGCAGCTTCACTTCGTCTTCGACGAACAGGGCCCAGGTATCCACTTCCAGATCGGAGCCGCTGACGGCATTGCCGGCATAGTCGATCGGCGCGCGGCCGATGGTGTCGGTGTTGGTCAGCTCCTGGCGCTTCCACTGGCCGCCCACGGCGAACTGGTGTTCAACGCCGAGGGTGAACGGCGTGGTCAGGCTGCCCTCGATGATCGTATCGGTGGCTTCGGAACGGCCGGTAGCACCGATGTCGTTCCTGTACTCGGTCCAGTACGCACTGATCTTCGAATTGCCGAAGCTCCACTTGCCATCGTGGTTGAGCGCCAGCGAGCTGCGCTTGAGTTCGCTGGCACCCCAGGCGCCTTCATCCTGCTTTTCCAGCGAAGCGTCGATGAAGGCCTGCTGCACGCCATGGCCGGCTTCGAGCGACAGTTCCTGCGCGTCGCTCAGTTTCCACTGCAGCAGCGCATCGACATTGCGGTCCTTCTCGCCTGCATACGCGTTGCCGTAGACACCACCATTGGAGCGATCCGAATCGCGGCGCATGCTGTTGGCACCGATGCGCAGGCCGAAGCGCTCGCCGAGCGGGCCGGAGAACGTCGCGCCGATCTGCTGGGTGTCGCCGCGCTTGCCGTCGCCCGGGCGGGTATAGCTGTGGGTGGCGCTGCCGCTCCAGTCATCACCGATGCGCCGGGTGATGATGTTGATCACGCCGCCCATGGCGTCGGAGCCATACAGCGACGACATCGGTCCGCGCACCACTTCGATGCGCTCGATCTGGTCGGGCGAGATCCAGTTCAGGTCCTGGCGGCCCAGGTCCGGCCGGTAGTTGGTCGAGGCCGAGCTGCCCATGCGCTTGCCGTCCACCAGCACCAGCGTGTAGTTCGACGGCATGCCGCGCAGCTTGATCTTGGACTGCTCGCCAACCGCACTGAGGCCACCGGTCACGCCGGGCACGCGGCTGAGCAGGGTGGCCAGGTCGTGCACCGGCTGGCGCGCGATGTCCTCGCGGCTGATCACGCTGATGCTGGCCGGCGCATCCTTGATCCATTGCTGGTTGCCCGAGGCGGTGACCACCACGGTATCCAGGTCCTTGGTGGAGGCATCGGCGCTGGCCTCTGCAGCGGCCACGCCGGGCAGGGCCAGCAGGCAGGCGGTGGCCAGGGCACTGGCCAGGCGGGTGCGCGGCAGGCGCGCGGAACGGGAGCGGAACGGCTGGGACATGACGGCTTCCATCGAATGAGGGGGGACCGGATGGAAGCAGCGGGCACACGCAGACAAGCAGGCAGGCCCCCTTCCATGGGTCGTAGGGCGCACGGTTCGGGCCGGCGCAGCTGGGTGGGTCTCGGCCGTACGGAAGACGGCGACCTGCCTGGTTAATGAAATGATAACCGTTCGCGTTTGTTACGATCCAGTACCCGGTGCCACGAAGCGACATTCCGCTGCGCGGTCCGCCATCGCCTGCTGTTTGCTGAATGGGGATAAATCCCGGCGTAGACCTTCGCACTCGGCTTACATCCGGCGCCCTAGACTGGGCCGCATTTTCGATTCCGCCCCGTTGGAGATCGTGTGGGTTCCGGTAGTGACAGACAGCGACTGTGCGGCCAAGGGCCGGTACAGCCAGGACAAGTGCGGGCGCCGGGAAGGCGCGCCGGGAACCTTCGCGCATGCAGCCCGGCCGGGACGGCCGGCCATGCCGATCGTGGGGAGTAAGCGGTGATGGGGGGTCAAACCATCCACGCGGAAGCGGATGCGCCCCGGCTCGACGCCGGCTGGGCGCTGCTGCCGGCCGAATCTCCGCTGCCGATGCCCGAACAGACCCTGCGCGAAGGCAAGCTGAAGGTCCGTCGGCACCGTACCTCGCCACGCCTGATCGGCCTGCGCCGGTTCTACATCTTCGGCGGCACCCTGGCCATGACCGCCATCGCCACCCGCATGATGTGGCGGGTGCTGTCGGCCAATGGCATCAGCGTGCTGGAAGCCTGCCTGCTGGTGCTGTTCGTCGGCCTGTTTGCCTGGATCGCGCTGTCCTTCGCCAGCGCCGTGGCCGGCTTCCTGACCGCCGTGTTCGACCGTGGCTATCGCCTTGGCATCGACCCGGACAAGCCGCTGCCGACCGTGCACAGCCGCACCGCGCTGCTGATGCCGACCTACAACGAGGATCCGCGCCGACTGCTGGCGGGCCTGCAGGCGATCTACGAGTCGGTGGCCGCCACCGGCCAGCTCGAACGCTTCGACTTCTTCGTGCTCAGCGATACCCGGCGCGAGGACATCGCACGCGCCGAGGAGCAGGTATTCGCCGAACTGCGCGAGCGCGTGCCGGACGGCCAGACGCGGCTGTTCTACCGCCGCCGTGGCGACAACAGCGGGCGCAAGGCCGGCAACATCGCCGACTGGGTGCGCCGCTTCGGTGGCGCTTACCCGCAGATGCTGATCCTGGACGCCGACAGCCTGATGACCGGCGACAGCATCGTGCGCCTGGTGGCCGGCATGGAACACAACGCCGATGTCGGCCTGATCCAGACCCTGCCCTCGGTGATCGGTGGCCGCACCCTGTTCGCACGCATGCAGCAGTTCGGCGGTCGCGTGTACGGCCCGGTGATTGCCCGTGGCGTGGCCTGGTGGCATGGCGCCGAGAGCAACTACTGGGGCCACAACGCCATCATCCGCACCCGTGCCTTCGCCGACCACGCCGGCTTGCCAGCGCTGCCGGGGCGCAAGCCGTTCGGCGGCCACGTGCTCAGCCACGATTTCGTCGAAGCGGCGCTGATGCGCCGTGGCGGCTGGGCCGCGCACATGGTGCCGTACCTGGGGGGCAGCTACGAAGAAGGCCCGCCGACCCTGACCGACCTGCTGGTGCGCGACCGTCGCTGGTGCCAGGGCAACCTGCAGCACGGCAAGGTGGTCGGCAGCCGTGGCCTGCACTGGATCAGCCGCACTCACATGCTGATCGGCATCGGCCATTACTTCACCGCGCCGATGTGGGCGATGCTGATGCTGATCGGCATTGCGATCCCGCTGTTCCAGGAAGGCATCGATTTCAACGCCCTGCTGCACCTGTCACCCAGCGTGTACTGGCGGGCCCAGGACGAGGAGCAGGTGGTGCGCCTGTTCGCCGCCACCATGGCGGTGCTGCTGCTGCCCAAGGTGCTGGGCTATCTGGCGATGCTGCTGGACCCTGTCGACCGCCGCGGTTGCGGCGGTGCGATCCGTGCGTTCGTGTCGATGCTGGTGGAGACCGTGCTGGCCGCACTGATGGCACCGGTGGTGATGTACGTGCAGTCGCGCGGCGTGGCCGAAGTGCTGTCCGGCCGCGATTCCGGCTGGGACGCACAGCAGCGTGACGATGGTGGCATCTCGTGGATGGCCTTGATCCGTGGCTACGGCGGGCTGGGTGTGTTTGGTGCGTTCATGGGTGTGCTGGCGTGGGCGGTGTCGCCGTCGCTGGCAGCCTGGATGGCGCCGGTGGTGATCGGCATGGTGCTGGCCGTTCCGGTGGTGGCGCTGACCTCCTCGCGCGGCCCGGGTGCCTTCCTGCATCGCCTCGGCCTGCTCGACATCCCCGAAGAGAACATTCCGCCACCGGTGCTGGTGCGCGCCGCGCAGCTGCGCCGGGAAGCCGCCGAGCAACCGCCGCTGTACTGATGGCCCTGCACCAGCGGCATAATGCGGCTCGAACTTGAAGGAGCCGCATCATGCTGCAAACGGTGGAACAGGAAACCGGCGCCTCGCCACAGTGGTCGGTAATCTGGCTGCACGGGCTTGGCGCCGACGGCCACGACTTCGCGCCGATCGTGCCGGAACTGGTGCGTCCGCACTGGCCGGCGCTGCGCTTCGTGTTCCCGCACGCACCGGTGCGGCCGATCACGATCAACAACGGCGTGCCGATGCGCGGCTGGTACGACATCGTCGGAATGGACTTCCGGTCGCGTGCCGACATGGCCGGCGTGCAGGAGTCGGTGCTGCAGCTGGACGCGCTGATCGCACGTGAGATCGAGCGCGGCGTCGCGCCGGAGAAGATCTTCCTGGCCGGCTTCTCGCAGGGCGGGGCGATCATCCTCACCGCTGCACTGTCGCGCACCGCGCCACTGGCCGGCCTGATCGCACTGTCCACTTACCTGCCGGAAGCCGAGAGCGCCAGGCGCGTTGACGGTGCGGTGCAGGTGCCGGCGTTCATGGCCCATGGCAGCAGCGACCCGGTGATTCCGCAGGCGGTGGCCGTACACAGCGCGCAGGCCCTGCAGGCGCTGGGCCTGGAGGTGGAGTGGCACAGCTATCCGATGGCCCACCAGGTCTGCGCCGAAGAGATCCAGGCGCTGGGTGACTGGCTGCAGGAACGGTTGGGCGCTGCCTGAGCCATGCCCCCGGCCAGCACATCGCCGTGGATGCCGGAACTGTGCCGCCTGCCGCGGCTGGCGGCGATGCTCGGCCTGGCCCAGCTGGTGGTGGTGGTGCTGGCGCTGGCGCCCGATGGCAGCCGCCACTGGACCTTCGGCGAGCTGCTGTCGGCCAGCGGCTTCGCGCTGTGGCTGGCGCTGGCGGTGACCGCCAGCCTGTGCCTCCTGCGGCAGGCTCTGTCGAGGCTGCCGCCGGTGCTGGGCGCTGTCGCGGCGATCGTGCTGGCGACCCTGATCGCGGTGGTCTGTGCCGGCATCGTGCATGCACTGTACGCGGTACTGGGCGACAACTTCGCCCGCGGCATCAGCTTCTGGCGCTTCACCCTGGGCAGTGCGGCAACCACGGCACTGATCGCCGCGCTTGCCCTGCGCTACTTCTATGTGAGCGATCGCTGGGCCGCGCAGGTGCAGGCCAACGCGCGTGCCCAGGCCGACGCGCTGCAGGCGCGGATCCGGCCGCACTTCCTGTTCAACAGCATGAACCTGATTGCCAGCCTGCTGCATCGCGATCCGGCGGTGGCCGAACGCGCGGTGCTGGATCTGTCCGATCTGTTCCGTGCTGCCCTGGGCGCGGGCGAGGGCGACTCCACCCTGCGTGACGAATGCGAGCTGGCCGAGCGCTATCTGTCGATAGAGTCGCTGCGCCTCGGCGAGCGTCTGCAGGTGCGCTGGCAGCGCGATGAGCCGCTGCCGTGGGACCTGCCACTGCCGAGGCTGGTACTGCAGCCGCTGGTGGAAAACGCAGTGCTGCATGGCATTTCGCGGCTGCCCGAGGGCGGCACCATCGAATTGCAGCTGGTGCGCGAGGGCAAGGAGCTGCAGATCTGCGTGCGCAATCCCGCACCCGATCCGCAGGCGCCGGGGTTGGCGCTGGCGCGTGGTGCCGGCCATGCCCAGCACAGCATCGCTCATCGGCTGGCCTGGCGCTTCGGCGCCGCCGCGCGGATGACGGCTGGCTGGAGCGAGGGCTACTATGCCTGCCAGGTGACAGTGCCGATCCAGTGAGGGGACGACCGTGAGGGTAGTCATCGCCGATGACGAACCGCTGGCGCGGGAACGCCTGCGCAGCCTGCTGGCGGCGCAGGACGGGGTGGACGTGGTGGCCGAGGCCGGGAACGGCGAGCAGGCCCTGCATGCGTGCGCGGAGCTGCAGCCGGACCTGGTCCTGCTGGATATCGCCATGCCCGGGCTGGACGGCCTGGAAGCCGCCCGCCACCTGGCCAGCTTCGAGCCGCGCCCGGCGGTGGTGTTCTGCACGGCTTATGACGCGCATGCGCTGTCGGCGTTCGAGGCGGCGGCCATCGATTACCTGATGAAGCCGGTCCGCGCCGAGCGCCTTGCCGCAGCGATCGCACGTGCACGCACGTTCCTGGCCGGCCGCGATGGCCAGCCGCAGGACAGCGGCGGGCAGCAGGCCCGCAGCATGCTGTGCGCACGCCTGCGTGGCAGCCTGCGGCTGATCCCGCTGGACGACATCCACTACCTGCAGGCGGAAGAGAAGTACGTGGTGGTGCACCATGCGCGCGGCGAGGACCTGATCGAGGAGTCGCTGAAGTCGCTGGAGGAAGAGTTCGCCAGCCGCTTCATCCGCATCCATCGCAACTGCCTGGTGGCGCGCCACGAGCTGGTGGAGCTGCGTCGAGGCACGGGTGGTCAAGTGCAGGCGGTGCTGCGGCATGGCAAGCAGCCGCTGGAAGTCAGCCGCCGCTGCGTGGCGACGCTGAAGCAGGAACTGCGGCATCTGTGAGTGGTCCGCGCGGCCTGCGGCCGCGACTGCTTACGAGCAACGTCTGGAGCAACGGCAACTGCAACTGCAACGGCAACTGCAACGGCGGTTGGTCGGCTCGTTGGTGCTACGTACTGGGTCGGGCCGGGGTGGGGTGGCGGGACACGCTGCAAGTACATCCCTGTAGCTCGATGGCGCCATCCATGGCGCCAACGGTCCCGCCACCCCACCCCGGCCCAACCCTCTCGTTTTTCCCGCGTCGGACGGCAAAGGCATTGTTGTTATCGGGTGGGGAAAGAGGGGTCAGATCCCTTTTCCTGCGGAAAAGGGATCTGACCCCGGAAGCAATCGGCTTTTGATTCTTTCTTTTGATCTTCCGTGGCTGATGCACACGGAAACTGTCAGAGGCCGGGCGGGGCGGGTTCGCGGGGGTGTCCGCGGCATGGATGCCGCGGCCAAGCCTCCACGGACGGATTCACGGCGTCCCCCGCGAACCCGCCCCGCCCGGCCTAGTGCAATGATCCAGCAGTTCGCTCCAGCCACGAGGGGCTCCGCCGTTGGCCGTATCCGCGCCGGAGGCGCGATAATGACCGGATGGAAACCGTCCGCATCGCCACCCGCAAGAGCCCGCTCGCCCTCTGGCAGAGCGAACACGTCGCCGACCGCCTGCGCCAGGCCCATCCCGGCTTGCATGTGGAACTGGTGCCGATGAGCACCCGCGGCGACGAAGTGCTCGACCGTTCGCTGGCCGCCATCGGTGGCAAGGGCCTGTTCCTGAAGGAGCTGGAGCTGGCCATGCTGCGCGGTGAGGCCGACTGCGCGGTGCACTCGCTGAAGGACGTGCCGATGGAACTGGACCCGCCGTTCGCGTTGCCGGCAATGCTGACCCGCCACGATCCCGCCGATGGCTTCGTCTCCAACCTGTACGCCTCGCTGGACGCGCTGCCGATCGGTGCGCGGGTCGGGACCTCGTCGCTGCGTCGCCAGGCGCAGCTGCGCGCGCTGCGACCGGACCTGGAACTGCTCGACCTGCGCGGTAACGTCAACACCCGGCTGGCCAAACTCGACAACGGTGGCTACGACGCCATCGTGCTGGCCGTGGCCGGCCTGGAGCGTCTGGGTCTGGGCGAGCGCATCGTCGCGCGCCTGCAACCGCCGCAGTGGCTGCCGGCCCCGGCGCAGGGCGCGGTGGCGGTGGAGTGCGATGGTGGCAATGCGCGTCTGATGGCGTTGTTCGCCCCGCTTGATGACGCGGCCACGCGTGCCTGCGTGGAAGCCGAGCGGGCGATGAACCGTGCGTTGCATGGCAGCTGCCACGTGCCGGTGGCGGCCATCGCGCAGTGGCAGGGCGATGACCTGCACCTGCAGGGCCTGGTTGGCAGCGCCAGCGACGGCCGTGCGGTGCGCGCCGAAGCCGTGGGCCCCGCCAATGACCCGGAAGGCCTGGGCCAGCGCGTGGCGAAGCTGCTGCTGGACGATGGCGCCGGCGAACTGCTGAACGTCTGAGCCACCGCGGGTAGTGCCGGCCGCTGGCCGGCAACCTCGTGCCCCAGTTGAATGCAGTTGCCGGCCAGCGGCCGGCACTACCGGAAGAAGAACGGGCGCCCTTGGCGCCCGTTTCTTACTTGAACTTGTAGACCACGTTCATCGTGGTCAGCGTATCGGTCTTGCGCTTGTCCTCGGCCACGTCACTGTTGTAACGCGCCTGCCAGCCGGCCTTCAGCGCCAGGTGCTCGTTCATGCTCACCGACACGCCGAAGTCGTTCTGGCCGAAGGTGTTGTACGAACCGGATTCGACCAGCAGGGTGTTGACCAGGTCGGTGTTGTCGGTCAGCGAGTACTTCATGTCGAACAGGCCGCGGCCGATCATGCCGGTGCGGGTGCGGTCGTCCTCGGTGCTGTGGGTGCGGCGCACACCGGGGCCGATCTGCGCGTCGAACGAGAAGCGCTCGGTGTTCCACAGGCGGGTGCCGTAACCCAGACCGAACGAGCTCTGGCGGTCGTAGGTGGCGAAGTCGTCGCGCTCTGTACGCACCGTGGCCGTCAGCTGGCGGTGCTCGCCCAGCTGCAGCGCGCTGCCGGCACTGCCGGTGTAGCGGTTGGCGGTGGTGTTGTTGCGGCGGGTAGTGGTGCCGTCGTCGCGGGTCTCGGTCACCTTGGAGCTGGAACGCAGGCCGGCCAGGTCCATGCTGTGCACCCAGTCGCCGTCGGTGTAGCGCAGGCGCAGGCGGCCGTTGAAGCTCTCGGTGCTGCTGTTGCCGCGTGCCGAGGCGAAGCCGAGCTCGCCGCCACTGCCGCTCCACGGCGAAGACATCGCCGCCAGTTCGGAGGCATCCTGTGCATACGCGAGCGGCGCGCACAGCAGCAGGGGGATCAGCAGGGACACGCGCAGGGACATCGGGGCTTCTCCGAAGCGGTTGACAGCCGGTGATGATACTGGAAGCGTGATGGCGGTCAGAATCGATCCAAGGCGCGCTTCAGCAGACGTTGCCGCGGACGCCTATTCAGGGCAAATCGATACGCAATGCCGGGTCGTTGAAGCGCGAATAGCGCAGGCGCAGCTGGAAATTGCGGCCGTTGCTGCTGCCGCTGCGCACGATCTGCCGTGGCAGGCCCTGGGCGTCCACCCAGTACTCCAGGCGTTCGCCGGCCTGCGCGCCGCGCAGGCGGTAGTGACGGGTCTCGACTCCATCCAGCGATTGGCTGCCCAGGTCTTCGGCCTGCAGTTCGGCAGGCAGGGCGTCGGCCGGCAAGGGATTGCGCCACTGCTCCAGCAGGCCCGGCGGGGTGGGAGCCTGGCGGATCGCACCGTCGGCCTGCAGGAACATGGTGTCGCCAATGATCGTCTGCGACCCGCCCGGGGTCTGTACCCGGAAGCGGTCGGGGGCGACGAAGTCCATGGCGCTGCGCACCGGCTGCGGTGCGCCCAGCACCTCCAGCTCGGCATGGAAACTGCCCAGGGCCGCAAAGCGTTGGCTGGCGCCCAGTACGGCCTGGGCCGGATCGGCCGCGGGCACGGGGGCTTCGGTCCTGGCCGGCGCCGGTGCGCGATCGCAGGCAGCCAGCAGCAGGCAGGCCAGCAGGGACAGGGCGGGCAACCGGCGCATCGGGCATTCCATGGGGGTGGGGGCGACCACGATAGCCCAAACGTCCCACACAAGACCCGCGACTCGGACATAATCGGGGGTATGGACCGATACGAACGCATCACCGCCCTGCATCGTCTGCTCAAGTCCGCGCGCTATCCGGTGACGGTGGCGACCCTGCAGGACAAGCTCGGTTGTTCCCGTGCCACCGTCTACCGCGACCTGGCCTTCCTGCGCGATGCGCTGATGGCACCGATCGAGGGCGACGGCGAGGCCGGCTTCCGCTACCAGGCCGACGAGAGCGACCGCTTCGAACTGCCTGGCCTGTGGCTCAGCTCGGAGGAGCTGCACGCCCTGCTGGCCTCGCAGCACCTGCTGGCGCGTACCGGCGGCGGCGTGCTGTCCTCGGTGCTGGCGCCGCTGCAGCAGCGTATCGAGAGCCTGCTGGCTGCGCAGGCCGGTGTCTCCAACTGGCCGGTGGATCGTGTGCGGGTAATCCCGCACCGCGGCCGCAAGTTCGATGAAGGCAGCTTCCGCAGCGTGGCCTCGGCGGTGCTGGAGCGCCGCCAGCTGGCGTTCGAGTACCGTGCCCGTTCCACCGACGAGCCGACCAAGCGCACCGTCTCGCCGCAGCGCCTGACCCATTACCGCGACAACTGGTACCTGGATGCCTGGGACCATGACCGCGAAGCCCTGCGCAGCTTCGCCGTGGACCGCATCCACAAGGCGCGCGTGGTCGACAGCACTGCCCGTGACGTCGCCGACAGCGAGCTGGACGAGCAGCTGGGTGCCAGCTACGGCATCTTCTCCGGTGCGCCGAAGGGCTGGGCGACCATCCTGTTCAGTGCCAAGGCCGCGCGCTGGGTGGCCGACGAGCATTGGCACTCCAAGCAGCAGGGCCGCTTCCTGGCCGATGGCCGCTATGAACTGAAGGTGCCGTACAGCGTCTCCCGCGAGCTGCTGATGGACGTGCTGCACTACGGCTCGGATGCCGAGATCGTCGAGCCGGTGATGCTGCGCGAGCAGGCCAAGGCGCTGCTTGAGCTGGCCCTGAGCAACTACGAAAAATCCTGACACTCCCCCCGAGAACTCCTCCGCCCATGAAGAAGACCCTGTTGCTGCCCCTGCTCGCCGCTGCGCTGGCCCTGACCGCCTGCGGCAAGTCCGGCGAGCCCTCGCAGAAGCTGGTGGTGGCCGCCACGGCCGTGCCGCATGCCGAGATCCTTGAGGTGGTCAAGCCGATCCTCAAGCAGGAAGGCGTGGACCTGGACGTGCGCGTGTTCAACGACTACGTGCAGCCCAACGACCAGCTGGTGCAGAAGCAGGTGGACGCCAACTACTTCCAGACCGAGCCGTACCTGGATGCCTACAACCGCGATCGCAAGACCGATCTGGTGAAGGTGATCGGCGTGCATATCGAGCCGTTCGGTGCCTATTCGCGCAAGGTCAAGTCGCTGGCCGAGCTGCGCGACGGTGCCGACGTGGTGATCCCGAACGACCCGAGCAACAACAGCCGCGCGCTGATCCTGCTGCACAAGGCCGGCGTGATCGAGCTGAAGGATCCGGCCAACGCGCTGTCGACCCTGCGTGACATCACCGCCAACCCGAAGAACCTGAAGTTCCGCGAGCTGGACTCGGCGATGCTGCCGCGCGTGCTGGACCAGGTCGACCTGGCCCTGATCAACACCAACTACGCGCTGGATGCGGGCCTCAACCCGACCAAGGATGCACTGGCGATCGAGAGCAAGGACTCGCCGTACGTGAACTTCCTGGTCGCGCGGCCGGACAACAAGGACGACGCCCGCGTGCAGAAGCTGGCCAAGGCCCTGACCAGCCCGCAGGTGAAGGCTTTCATCGAGACCAGGTACAAGGGCGCGGTGCTGCCGGCGTTCTGACCGGCGCTGCGGGCGTTCTGGCCATGCGGTCGTGCCGGCCGCTGGCCGGCAATCTGCAAACGCCGCCAAGGATCATGGGGTTGCCGGCCAGCGGCCGGCACGACCTTCAGTCTACGTGGAAGGCGAGGGTGGCCGCCACGGCCTGCTGCCAGCCTGCATAGAGTTTCTCGCGCCGCGCCACTTCCATCTGTGGCTCGAAGCGCCGGTCCAGGCCCCATTGCGCGGCGATCTGCTCGCGGCTGGACCAGAACCCGACGGCCAGACCGGCCAGGTAGGCCGCGCCCAGCGCGGTGGTCTCGGTCAGCCGCGGCCGCAGCAGTGGCACCCCAAGGATGTCGGCCTGGAAGCCGGCCAGGAAGTCGTTGCCGATCGCACCACCGTCGGCGCGCAGTTCGGTCAGCGCGATGCCCGCATCGGACTGCATCGCATCAAGCACGTCGCGGGTCTGGTAGGCCATCGCCTCCAGCGCGGCACGCACGAAGTGTGCCTTGCGGGTGCCACGGGTCAGGCCGAACATCGCGCCGCGCACATCGCTGCGCCAGTAGGGCGCGCCCAGGCCGACGAATGCCGGCACCAGATACGCGCCGCCGCTGTCCGGCACCTGCGCGGCCAGTGCCTGGCTGTCGCTGGCACGCTCGATCATGCGCAGGCCGTCACGCAGCCACTGCACCACCGAGCCGGCGATGAAGATCGAGCCTTCGAGTGCATATTCCACGCGCCCGTCCAGGCCCCAGGCAATGGTCGTCAGCAGGCCGTTGCGCGAGCGCACCGCCTGCGTGCCGGTGTGCATCAGCATGAAGCAGCCGGTGCCATAGGTGTTCTTGACCATGCCCGGCTGGAAGCAGGCCTGGCCGAACAGCGCCGCCTGCTGGTCTCCGGCGATGCCGGCGATCGGGATCGGGTGGTCGAAGAAGAACTGCGGCCGGGTGTGCGCATACACCGTGCTGGAATCGCGCACCTGCGGCAGCATCGCGCGGGGTATGTCCAGCAGCGCCAGGAGGTCGTCATCCCAGTCCAGCGTGTGGATGTTGAACAACAGGGTGCGTGCGGCGTTGCTGTAGTCGGTCACATGCGCCTGGCCGCCACTGAGGTTCCATACCAGCCAGCTGTCGATGGTGCCGAACAGCAGCTCGCCACGCTCGGCGCGTTGCTGCGCACCTTCCACGTGGTCGAGGATCCAGCGCACCTTGGTGGCGGAAAAATAGGCGTCGATCAGCAGGCCGGTGCGTTCGCGGACCAGTGCCTCATGCCCGTCGCACTTCAGTCGCTCGCAGATGGCATGGCTCTGCCGCGACTGCCAGACGATGGCATTGTGGATCGGCTGGCCGGTGGCGTGGTCCCAGACCACGGTGGTCTCGCGCTGGTTGGTGATGCCCAGCGCGGCGATATGACGCGGGTCGATCTGTTCGCGGCTGAGCAGTTCGGTCAGCGTGGCATAGACACTAGTGAGGATCTCGCGCGGGTCATGCTCGACCCAGCCGGGTTGCGGGAAGATCTGCGCGAACTCGCGCTGCGCACTGCCGACGATGTCGCCAGCACGGTCGAACAGGATCGCGCGCGAACTGGTGGTGCCCTGGTCGATGGCCAGCACGTAGCGGGGCGTCATGCAGCGTCTCCGGTGGCGATGGGGAAATCCTAATGCATCGATCGCGTCGCGCGCGGCCACCCTGGTAGCTGCCAACCTTGGTTGGCACACGTGGCAACACGGGGGTCAGAGCCCTTTCCCTGGGAAAGGGATCCGACCCCCCATCCACGCCTGCAGCCGCGCCACCTGCGCCGCATCCAGCCGCAGCCCCAGCTTGCTCCGCCGCCACAGCACGTCCTCGGCGCTACGCGCCCATTCGTGGTCGCGCAGGAAAGCCACTTCCCGCGCATGCAGGCCGCCGCCAAAGTCCTCGCCAAGATCGTTCATACCCCGCAGGCCCTGCAGCAGCTCCGCGCTGCGGCTGCCGTAGGCGCCGGCCCAGCGGCGCGCAATCTCTGCGGGCAGCCACGGTGCCAGTGCCTGCAGGCGCGAGCACGCCTGCGTGGCGTCGCCCCAGTCGCTGCCCGGCAGTGGGTGGCCCGTTGCCGTCCATGCCGGTCCCATCTGCGGCAGGGCGGGGCGCAGCAGGTCCAGCGCTTCTTCGGCCAGCACGCGGTACGTGGTCAGCTTGCCGCCCAGCACATGCAGCGCGGGCGCCGGGCCGGACTGCAACTGCAGGCGGTAGTCACGGCTCAGCTTCGCTGCACGCGGATCTGGATCGGCAAGTAGCGGGCGTACCCCTGCGAACTGCCAGACCACGTCCTGCGGGGTGATCGGCTCGCGCAGGTAGTGGTTGGCGGCCTCGCACAGGTAAGCCACCTCCGAAGGCAGCACGCTGCACCGGGCCGGGTCGCCGCGGTAGTCGGTGTCGGTGGTGCCGACCAGCAGGTGGTCGTGGGCGAACGGCAGCAGGAACACCACGCGGCCATCGGGCTGCTGAAGCAGGCAGGCGCTGTCGTCGGGCCAGGGCCGGCGCAGCACGATGTGGCTGCCCTGTACCAGGCGCAGGGCGGGGCCGCCATCGCGCGCCTGCATACGTTCCAGCAGGCCTCCTGCCCAAGGGCCGGCTGCATTGGCAACGGCCTGGGCGATCACCGTTTGCTGCCGGCCGTCGGTGGCTTCCAGCGTGGCCTGCCAACGGCCCAGCACAGGGCGCAGTTCAATGCAGCGGCTACGCACATGTACCCGTGCGCCACGCCGGGCGGCGTCCAGCGCATTGAGCAGTACCAGCCGCGCGTCATCGACCTGCGCATCGGCGTAGCTGAAGGTCTGCCGCAGCGCCGGGGAGAGCCAGGGGCCGAGCGGGTCGCGTTGCAGGTCCAGTGCGCGCGAGGCGGGAAAACTCGGGCTGCGCCGGCCGAGATGGTCATACAGCCACAGGCCCGCGCGCAGCATCCAGCGCGGTCGCAGGTGGGGTTCCCATGGCAGCACGAAGCGCAACGGACGGACCAGATGGGGGGCCTGCCGCCGCACCACTTCGCGTTCACCCAGTGCCTTGCGCACCAGTCCGAACTCGCCCTGTTCAAGGTAGCGCAGGCCGCCGTGGATCAGTTTGCTGCTGGCGCTGGAGGTGTGCGCGGCCAGGTCATCCTGCTCGCACAACAGCACCCGCAGGCCGCGGCCGGCCGCATCACGGGCGATGCCGGCGCCGTTGATGCCGCCACCGATCACCAGCAGGTCGACGTCGTCCATCGCGTCTCCGTGTCCTGTGTGTGCGTAGAGTCGACTGTCAGTTGACTGCCTTTTGTAGAGTCGAGCCATGCTCGACTTTTGAAAGAGCAGTCGACTGACAGTCGACTCTACAGAACGCGGGTGACGGAAACGACGACGGGCCCCGCAGGGCCCGTCGCGTTACATCGGTGAAGCCGGTGCTGCCTGGATCAGAAGCGGGCACCGATGCCGAAGCCGACGGTCCACGGATCCATCTTGGCTTCGCCGATCTTCTCGCCGCCGACCTTCACGTCCGGACGCGAACGCATGTAGCGGGCATCGGCACGGGCGAACCAGGTGGAGTTGATGTTCATGTCCACGCCGACGGTGCCGATCACGCCCTTGGCGTCCTTGAGGCGGATGTCGGAGCTGCTGCCGTCGGCCAGCGTTTCATTGCTGAAGCTGGACTGGTAGTAGCCCACGCCCACGAACGGACGGAACACGTTGTCAGCCTGGCCGAAGTGGTACTGGCCGCTCAGCGCGACCGGCTGCTGCTCGACGTTGCCCAGGCGGGCATTGTTCGGGCCCTTCACCTTGTGGTCGAACTTGTCGGCGGCGCCCCACAGTTCAACGGCCCAGTTGTCGTTGATGTAGTAGCTGAAGCTGACGGTCGGCGCCGGGCCACCATCGACCTTCTTGATGCCGTCGATCGGATCATTCTTCGGCTGCAGCAGCGCGACGCCGCCAACCACGGCAAAATGCTTGCCCGAAGCGGTATCGGTGGAGCTGCTGTCCTGGGCGAAAGCAGCCGGCGCGAAGGCGGCGGAGGTCAGCAGGGCGAGACTCAGGATACGGATGGAGCGCATGGGGGTATCTCCTAATGTTTCTTGTTTTGGGCCCCCGGTTGCGGGGCGAGCACACCGTAGTCGCCTCAACATGAATCGAATCCGACGCGCGTTAAAAAATAGTTTTCCTTGTTCAGCGATCAGCGCGAAAAGCCTGTATCCATGGGGTTTCTGGTCGTCAGTTGCATTCATTCAGTTGGAGAAGATGTGAGCGCGGCAACGCTGTGCGTCGGCCTGCAAGCGCAGGTGAACGTGGATTGCAGGGTGCTGCTGCTGGGTTCGATGCCAGGCGTGGCATCCCTCCAGGAGCAGCGTTACTACGCGCATCCGCGCAACCGCTTCTGGCCGCTGATGGCCGATATCTGCGGTTTCGACGCGGCTCTGCCCTATGTGCAACGGCTGCAGGCGTTGAACGCCGCGGGCATCGGCCTGTGGGATGTGATCGGCCGCTGCGAGCGGCGCGGCAGCCTGGATGCCGACATCGTGCGTGGCACGGAAGTGGCCAATGCGCTGCCGGAACTGATCGCCACGCTGCCTGAGCTGAAGCTGATCGGCTGCAATGGTGGTGCCTCGCTGCAGGCATTCCAGCGCTGGGTGCTGCCACGGCTGGAAACCCCGCCGAAGCTGGTCGCATTGCCGTCGACCAGCCCTGCCAATGCGGCGTGGTCGTTGCCGCGCCTGCGGCAGGCCTGGCAGCCGGTGGCCGACGCGCGGGCGACATGAAGCGGACATCGTCCGGACAATACGCTACCGACTGGTCGCGGCCGCGACCCATGGGCAACAGCCTGTCCCGGCTGCGTGCGTACTGAAAACACCTGTAACGGTTGGCGCTGGCCCCCGCTGGCCGCACAATAGACGTTTCCCTACACCAGATTGCCGGAGTTATCCCCATGGCCGAAATCAAGGAAGCACTTGTCCCCGATATCGGTGACTACAGCGATATCCCGGTAATCGAGGTGCTTGTCGCCGTCGGCGACACGGTCAAGAAGGACCAGGGCCTGGTGACGCTGGAAAGCGACAAGGCGACCATGGAAGTGCCGTCCTCGGTGGCTGGCGTGGTCAAGGAACTGAAGGTCAAGGTCGGCGACAGCCTGTCCGAAGGCAAGGTCGTGGCCCTGATCGAAGTGGCCGCAGGCGAAGCCGAAGCCGAAGCCGCCAAGCCGGCGGCTGCCGCGCCGGCACCGGCCAAGGCCGCTGCCCCGGCTGCCGCCACCCAGAGCGCACCGGCCCCGGCCGCAGCTGCGCCGGCCGCCCCGGCTGCCAGCGGTGGTGCGGTTGAAGCGCTGGTGCCGGATATCGGCGACTACGCCGGCATTCCGGTCATCGAAGTGCTGGTCGCCGTCGGCGACACGGTCAAGAAGGACCAGGGCCTGGTCACGCTGGAAAGCGACAAGGCCACCATGGAAGTGCCGTCGTCGGTGGCCGGCGTGGTCAAGGAGATCAAGGTCAAGGTCGGCGACACTCTGTCGCAGGGCAATGTGGTCGCCATCATCGAGGCCGAGGGCGCTGCCGCGCCGGCGCCGACCAAGGCGGCCGCTGCGGCCGCTCCGGCTGCCGCCGAGACCGCCACCAAGGTCGAGCCGGTCGCTGTGCCGGTGCAGCCGGACAAGCTGGCGGCCCGCGAGATCGCCTCGGCCGGTACCCCGTCCAGCCCGCCGGTACAGTTCAACGCCGATGGCGTGCTGCCCGCCAAGGTGCCGTATGCCACCCCGGCGGTGCGTGTGTTCGCCCGCGAACTGGGCGTGGACCTGCTGCAGATCAACGGCACCGAGAAGGGTGGCCGCATCACCAAGGGTGACGTGCAGAAGTTCGTCAAGGCCGCGCTCAGTGGTGGCGTGCCGGCTGCCGGCGGTGCTGCTGTCGCTGCCGGTGGTGGCCTGAACCTGCTGCCGTGGCCGAAGGTCGACTTCAGCAAGTTCGGCGAGACCGAAGTCCAGCCGCTGTCGCGCATCAAGAAGATCTCGGGCGCAAACCTGGCCCGCAACTGGGCGATGATCCCGCACGTCACCCAGTTCGAGCAGGCCGACATCACCGACCTGGAAGGCCTGCGCGTGGCGCTGAACAAGGAGAACGAGAAGGCCGGCATCAAGCTGACCATGCTCGCCTTCCTGATCAAGGCCAGCGCCGCAGCGCTGAAGAAGTTCCCGGAATTCAACGCCTCGCTCGATGCCAGCGGCGAAAACCTGACCCTGAAGAAGTACTTCCACATCGGCTTCGCCGCCGACACGCCGAACGGCCTGGTCGTGCCGGTGATCCGCGACGTGGACAAGAAGGGCGTGGTGCAGATCGCGCAGGAAACCGGCGAACTGGCCAAGAAGGCGCGCGACGGCAAGCTCGGCCCGGCCGACATGAGCGGCGGCTGCTTCTCGATCAGCTCGCTGGGCGGCATCGGTGGCACCGCGTTCACCCCGATCGTCAATGCACCGGAAGTGGCCATCCTCGGTGTCTCCAAGTCGTCCATCCAGCCGGTCTGGAACGGCAAGGAATTCGCACCGAAGCTGATGCTGCCGCTGTCGCTGAGCTACGACCACCGCGTCATCGACGGCGCCCTGGCCGCACGCTTCACCACGTACCTGTCCCAGGTACTGGCCGACATGCGCCGCGTGCTGCTGTAAGGCACCCGCTTCGCCCCCACCGTGCGGCCGCAGCCCCTGGCGCGGCCGCGTGAACAGATGCAGTGACAGCCCACCGGCCATGCCGGGCGGGCATGAGGAAAACCCACCATGGCCACGATTGAAGTCAAGGTTCCCGACATCGGCGATTACAGCGATGTGCCGGTGATCGAAGTGTTGGTCGCCGTCGGCGACACGGTGAAGAAGGACCAGGGTCTGGTGACCCTGGAATCGGACAAGGCCACCCTGGAAGTGCCGTCCTCGGCTGCCGGCGTGGTCAAGGAAATCAAGGTCAAGCTGGGCGACACCCTGTCCGAAGGCGCCGTGGTCGTGGTGCTGGACGCTGAAGGCGCCGCCGAAGCCCCGGCCAAGGCCGCTGCGCCGGCTCCGGCTCCGGCTGCAGCCGCAGCCGCTCCGGCCAGCAAGCCGCCGGTGACCCCGTCGCACCGCGCCCCGGCCGAACCGGCTGCGCCGAAGCCGGCGCTGTCCAGCGGCAAGCCGGCCGACATCGAATGCGAGATGGTCGTGCTGGGCTCGGGCCCGGGCGGCTACACCGCCGCCTTCCGCGCTGCCGACGTCGGACTGGATACGGTGCTGGTCGAACGCTACGCCAGCCTCGGCGGCGTCTGCCTCAACGTGGGTTGCATTCCGTCCAAGGCGCTGCTGCACGCCGCAGCGGTCATCGACGAAGTGGCCCATGCCGGTGATTTCGGCGTCGAGTTCGGCAAGCCGACCATCACCCTGGACAAGCTGCGCCAGTACAAGGAAAAGGTCGTCAACCAGCTGACCAAGGGCCTGGCTGGCATGGCCAAGCAGCGCAAGGTCCGCAACGTGCAGGGCGTCGGCAAGTTCATCTCGGCCAACGAGCTGGAAATCACCGCTGCTGACGGCAGCACCCAGCTGCTGCGCTTCCAGAAGTGCATCATCGCCGCCGGTTCGCAGGCGGTGAAGCTTCCGAACTTCCCGTGGGACGACAAGCGCGTGATGGATTCCACCGACGCGCTGGAGCTGGCCGAAGTGCCGGGCTCGCTGCTGGTCGTCGGCGGCGGCATCATCGGCCTGGAAATGGCCACCGTGTACAGCGCGCTGGGCAGCAAGGTCACCGTGGTCGAGTTCATGGACCAGCTGATGCCGGGCGCCGACAAGGACCTGGTCAAGCCGCTGGCCGACCGCCTGAAGAAGCAGGGCATCGAAGTGCACCTGAAGACCAAGGCCTCGGGCGTCACCGCCGATGCCAAGGGCATCACCGTCACCTTCGACGCCGCCGAGGAAGGCCAGGCCCCTGCGCTGGCGCAGGGCACCTTCGACCGCGTGCTGGTGGCCGTGGGCCGTTCGCCGAACGGCAAGAAGATCGATGCCGAGAAGGCCGGCGTGCAGGTCACCGACCGTGGCTTCATCCCGGTCGACCGCCAGATGCGCACCAACGTGCCGCACATCTTTGCCATCGGCGACATCGTCGGCAACCCGATGCTGGCCCACAAGGCCACGCATGAGGGCAAGCTGGCCGCCGAAGTGGCTGCTGGGCACAAGAAGGAATGGGTGGCCCGCGTGATTCCGTCGGTGGCCTATACCAACCCGGAAATCGCCTGGGTTGGCGTGACCGAGACCGAAGCCAAGGCCAAGGGCCTGAAGGTCGGCGTGGCCAAGTTCCCGTGGGCCGCCAGTGGCCGCGCGATCGGCATCGGCCGCACCGAGGGCTTCACCAAGCTGATCTTCGACGAAGAAACCCACCGCATCATCGGCGGTGCGATCGTCGGCGTGCACGCCGGTGACCTGCTGGCCGAGATCGGCCTGGCGATCGAGATGGGTGCGGAGGCGGAAGACATCGGCCACACCATCCATGCCCACCCGACGCTGAGCGAGTCGGTGGCGATGGCGTCGGAAATCTACGACGGCACGATCACCGATCTGTACATGCCGAAGAAGAAGTAAGGCGCCCGCGCCGTTCCGAACGAAAAGCCCCGGTTTCTACCGGGGTTTTTTGTTGGCTGCAGGAATGTCTTCGGCTGTTGTCATCGCGAGGGTCCGGGCCACTGCGCGGGTGGCAGGCATTTCGACAAATGTCCCCCGTCGCCCGCCTGTGGCGGTCGCCTCCTCCTTTACTTTGTCGAAACGCCCGCCACCCGCGCAGTGGCTCGGCTTGCGGATAGTCAGAGCCAGTGCCAAAGCCGCCCGGATTCCTGACACGCGGGGGGAGAGGGGCTTGTGTGCGAAGTAAAGGAGGAGGCGTCGGGCGTAGGCCGGCGCCGGGGGACATTCGCACGCAAGCCCCTCTCCCCCCGCGCTCGACCAACCTGCTTCTCTGCTCGACGATGCCACAAAAAACGCGGCCCCGATGTTCCGGAGGCCGCGCCAGGAGAGAGAGTGCCGTGGAAGGGGCGGGGGATCAGAACACGAAGCTGATACCGGCCACCGGGCCCTTGAATTCCTGCTTCAGGCCGACAGTACCGTCGCTGCCCTTCTTGTCCACGTCCAGCTTGAACCAGTCGTAGCCGGCGAACACGCCGAAGTTCTTGGTGAAGCGGTAATCGACGATGGCATTGGCGCGGCTCAGGTCGCCCTTGTAGTCATCGAAGCTGCCCCAGCGCGTGTTGAGGTACTGGCCCTGCAGCGTGATCATCCAGCGCTCGGACGGCGTGAAGGTCATGCGGGCGCCCACCACAGGTGCCACGCCATCGGCCTTCTCGTCGAGGAACTGGCCTTCGTACACCGTGCCCAGGTCGGCGTAGCCCTTGGTGCTGACCTTGGCGTACTCGCCACCGATCTGCAGGCCGAGGTCGAAGGTGTCGGTATCAACCACCGAGTAGTCATAGACCAGGCTGGCCACCTGGTACTTCAGCTCACCCTTCACGAAGCTGCCGGCCGGGACGTTCTCACCGCCGAAGGAAATGCCCTGGTCGAGGGTCTCGCGGCGGTCCTTGTCGTACTTGAAGTAGTTGAACAGGAGGCGCTGACGGTTGCTGATGCGGAACATGCCGTCGATGCGCGGCTCCCATTCCTTGCCACCCAGCTTGAAGTCCTGGTTCAGGGAGATGTCCTGGCCGGCCACGGTGGTGCTGCCGCGGAGGGTGTTGTCCGAATCGATGTTCATCGCACCCAGACGGATGGCAAAGCGGTCATCGCCTTCGGCGGCGTGGGCCGCATTGGCGAACGAGGCGCCGGCAGCGAGCAGGGAGAGGGCGAACAGGGTGGGTACGGGGCGCATCGAAGAGTCCTTGCAGTGGTTCATCAGAATGAAGGCCACTGTGCCGGACAGGCCCGTCCACCATGCGTGAACGTATGGTCCATGGCATGTGTACGGTTCAGTGCTGTCGCGACGATGCAAAAAGATGGCCCCGGAGCCGGGCTTCGGGGCCATCGTGGGACCTGCGGGGCGGAGCCGACGAGGATGCTGCAGGCAGGTCGAATGATCGGACCGGCATGTCTGACGAAAGTTCCGCAGCCTGCGACCAAAGTTCAATAGTGCGTCGCAACATGGTGCGGACGTCATTGTCCCCCTGGTGGCACGCAAAAATGTAACCGTTACCGCAACTTGCGGCTCCCAGGGATGAACAGGGAGCGGTTGTCTCGCAAATTGTCCCATTGCTATAATTTGGCGGCTCGATGAGGCCCCCCTGCTGTAGCCGCCTCAGCCCTCCACTTGCAACCACGCGGGACGTCCTGTGCTGAACTCCGTTGATGCGGGTCGGCGACTGATGCTGCGCGCCGCGGTCTACCCGCTGGCCGCAGTGGCTGTCCTGGCCCTGGCCTTCCTGCTGGTAGGTCCGAAATACGCCCTCGGCGCGCTGGCGTCCGGTGTGGCCATTTCGGCCGGTGGCTGGGTGGCGGCACGGATGGCACTGGGCGGTGGGGCACTGGCCGCAGGATCGGCGATGGCTCGCCTGATCATTGCGATCGTGGCCAAGTGGGTCGTGGTTTTCGGCGTCCTGCTGGTGGGGTTCCTGGTCTTCAAGCTGCCTGCATTGGCGCTGTTGGCCGGTATCGCCGTCGGCTTGATGTTCCAGGTCCTGGCGATGGCCAGGCGTTGACAGAATTCAATTAACTGAAGGTTCCGGACACATGGCGGGCGAGGCTCTAACCCCTACCAGCTACATCCAGCATCACCTGCACAACCTGACCGCGCCGGTCGGCAAGGGTGAGGGTATGTTCTGGCATATCCACGTCGATACCTTCCTCACCGCGGTCCTGATGGGCCTGGTGATCGTTGTCGCGTTCTGGCTGGGCACACGCAAGGCCACCGCCGGCGTGCCGGGCAAGTGGCAGGCCTTCGTTGAAATCTGCCTGGAGTTCGTCGACCGCCAGGCCAAGGACACCTACCACGGCAAGAGCAAGCTGGTCACGCCGATCGCCATCACCATCTTCTTCTGGATTCTGCTGATGAATCTGCTGAAGATGATCCCGGCCGATTTCATCGCCAAGCCGCTGGAATGGGCGGGCGTGCACTACTGGAAGCCGGTGCCGACCGCTGACGTCAATGCCACCCTGGGCATGGCCATCAGCGTGTTCTTCCTGATGCTGTTCTTCGCGCTCAAGTCCAAGGGCCTGGGCGGCTTCATCAAGGAATTCCTGACGGCCCCGTTCGGCAAGTGGATGATGCCGTTCAACCTGATCCTCAACATCGTCGAGTGGCTGAGCAAGCCGATCTCGCTGGCGATGCGACTGTTCGGCAACATGTTCGGCGGCGAAATCGTGTTCCTGCTGATCTGGGTGCTGGGTGGTGCCGGTTTCTTCGGTGCCATTGCCGGTGGTGTGTTCGGCCTCGGCTGGATGCTGTTCCACCTGCTGGTGATCCCGCTGCAGGCCTTCATCTTCATGATGCTGTCGATCGTGTACCTGAGCCTGTCGGAAGACGCTCACTGAGTTTCAAGCTTCAACGCGTTTCAACCTTCATCCGTTTCATCACCCTTAGCAACTTAAGTTCCTGGAGATAACCATGTACTTCGCCGTCCTGACCAACTTCGCGCAGATTCAGAGCTCCACCGCCCTTGCCGTCGGCATCATGATCGGCCTGGCCGCGCTGGGCGCCGGTCTGGGTCTGGCCATCATGGCTGGTAAGTTCCTGGAGTCGGCCGCCCGCCAGCCGGAACTGATCCCGGTCCTGCAGGTCCGCATGTTCATCACCGCCGGCCTGATCGACGCCGCGTTCATCATCTCGGTCGCCGTTGGCCTGCTGCTGGCCTTCGCCAACCCGCTGTCGGCTGCCTTCGCTGGCGCCGTCACCAAGGCTCTGGCCGGCTGATACAGCGGTTTGAGACGACCGGGTGCTGATGCACCCGGTTTCGGATGAAGGCCGGATGTGCCGCTACGGCGGCGCGTCCACCCCGAAACCAGCGATCGAGCTAACCATGAATATCAATTTCACCCTTCTTGCGCAGGCGCTGGCCTTCGCTGGTCTGATCTGGATCATCGCGACCAAGATCTGGCCGCCGCTGATGAACGCGATCGAAGAGCGCCAGCAGAAGATTGCTGAAGGCCTCGCTGCTGCCGACCGCAGCCAGAAAGATCTGGCCCAGGCGCAGGAGAAGGTCAACGAAGCGCTGAAGGAAGCACGCACCAAGGCCAACGAGATCATCGATCAGGCCCACGCGCGTGCCAACCAGATCGTTGATGCTGCCCGTAACGAAGCGATCACCGAAGCCACCCGTCAGAAGGAACTGGCCCAGGCTGAAATCGACGCCGCCGCCAACCGTGCCCGTGAAGATCTGCGCAAGCAGGTGTCCGCGCTGGCCGTGACCGGTGCCGAAAAGCTGCTCAAGCGCGAAATCGACGCCAACGCCCACAAGGCGCTGCTCGACGAGCTGGCCTCGGAGATCTAAGGATGAGCCAGGCCCTCACGCTTGCCCGCCCGTACGCCCGCGCCGCGTTCGCGACCGCGCGCGACGAAGGCGCGTTCGCGCCGTGGTCGGACGCCCTGGCGTTCTCCGCCCACGTCGCCGCCGACCCGCGCGTGGCGGCCCTGCTCGCCAACCCGGAGCTGGGTCGTGACGACGCCGTCGCCCTGCTGGCGCCGGTGTCCCACGGCGAGACCTACTCGCGCTTCCTGGCCATCCTGGCCGAATCGCATCGTCTGCCGCTGCTGCCGGAGATTTCCGGCATGTTCGACGCCCTGCGCGCCGAAGCCGAGCACGTGGTCAAGGCCATCGTCACCTCGGCCGCCGAACTGTCGGCCGGTGAGCTGGACGCGATCAAGGTCGCGCTGCGCAAGCGCTTCAACCGCGAGGTCGACGTGACCACCGCGGTCGATGCCTCGCTGATCGGCGGCGCCGTGATCGACGCCGGCGACGTGGTCATCGATGGTTCGCTGAAGGGCAAGCTGGCCCGTCTGCAGACCGCGCTCGCTAACTGAATTCATTTAACGTCCGGCCCCGCTGCCGGCACTAGGACTTGACGATGGCAACCACGCTCAACCCCTCCGAAATCAGCGAACTGATCAAGAACCGCATCGAGAAGGTCAAGCTGGCCGCGGAATCGCGCAACGAAGGCACCGTGACCAGCGTGTCCGACGGCATCGTGCGCATCTTCGGTCTGGCCGACGTGATGCAGGGCGAAATGATCGAACTGCCGAACAACACCTTCGCCCTGGCCCTGAACCTGGAGCGCGACTCGGTCGGCGCCGTGGTGCTGGGTGACTACGAGCACCTGCGCGAAGGCGACGTCGCCAAGACCACCGGCCGCATCCTGGAAGTGCCGGTCGGTCCGGAACTGCTGGGCCGCGTCGTGAACGCGCTGGGCGAGCCGATCGACGGCAAGGGCCCGCTGGGCACCGACCTGACCGCTCCGGTGGAGCGTGTTGCGCCGGGCGTGATCTGGCGCAAGTCGGTCGACCAGCCGGTGCAGACCGGCTACAAGTCGGTCGACTCGATGATCCCGATCGGCCGTGGCCAGCGTGAGCTGATCATCGGTGACCGCCAGACCGGCAAGACCGCGATGGCGATCGATGCCGTGATCAACCAGAAGGGCACCGGCATCAAGTGCGTGTACGTTGCGATCGGCCAGAAGGCTTCGACCATCGCCAACATCGTGCGCAAGCTGGAAGAGAACGGCGCGCTGGCCCACACCATCGTGGTGGCCGCGACCGCTTCCGAATCGGCTGCCATGCAGTACATCAGCGCCTACTCGGGCTGCACCATGGGTGAGTACTTCATGGACCGCGGCGAAGACGCGCTGATCGTGTACGACGATCTGTCCAAGCAGGCTGTCGCCTACCGCCAGATCTCGCTGCTGCTGAAGCGCCCGCCGGGCCGTGAAGCCTACCCGGGTGACGTGTTCTACCTGCACTCCCGTCTGCTCGAGCGCGCTGCCCGCGTGTCCGAGGAATACGTCGAGAAGTTCACCGAAGGCAAGGTCACCGGCAAGACCGGTTCGCTGACCGCGCTGCCGATCATCGAAACCCAGGCCGGCGACGTGTCCGCCTTCGTTCCGACCAACGTGATCTCGATCACCGACGGCCAGATCTTCCTGGAAACCGATCTGTTCAACGCCGGCATCCGCCCGGCCGTGAACGCCGGTATCTCGGTGTCGCGCGTCGGTGGCTCGGCCCAGACCAAGATCATCAAGAAGCTGTCCGGCGGCATCCGTATCTCGCTGGCCCAGTACCGCGAGCTGGCTGCGTTCGCGCAGTTCGCCTCGGACCTGGACGAAGCGACCCGCAAGCAGCTGGAGCGTGGCCAGCGCGTCACCGAGCTGATGAAGCAGAAGCAGTACGCGCCGATGTCGATCGCCAACCAGGCACTGTCGATCTACGCCGTCAACGAGGGTTACCTCGACGACGTGCCGGTCAACAAGCTGCTGGCGTTCGAAGAAGGCCTGCACGCCCACTTCGCCAACACCCAGGGCGAGCTGGTCAGCAAGGTCAACGCCACCGGCGGTTGGGACAACGACATCGAAGGTGCCTTCAAGAAGGGCATCGCCGAGTTCAAGACCACCGGCAGCTGGTAATCGCGGTCCTGTAGAGCGGAGCCGCTGGCTCCGCTGGACCAGATGACAAACGGTTGAACAACGCGGGGCAGCAGCCCCGCGCCACGGGAAACAAGAGATGGCAAGCGGACGCGAAATCAAAACCAAGATCAAGAGCGTGCAGAACACCCGCAAGGTGACGCGCGCCCTGGAAATGGTCTCGGCCTCCAAGATCCGCAAGGCGCAGGATCGGATGAAGACCTCGCGTCCGTACGCGCAGGCGATGAAGCAGGTGATCGGTCACCTGGCCCAGGCCAGCACCGACTACCAGCATCCGTTCCTGGTCGAGCGCGAGCAGGTCAAGCGGGTCGGCTTCATCGTGATCTCCTCCGATCGCGGCCTGGCCGGCGGCCTGAACAACAACCTGTTCCGCAAGATGCTGGGCGAAGCCAAGGCATGGCAGGACAAGGGTGCGGAAGTGGACCTGGTGACCATCGGCCAGAAGGCTTCGACCTTCTTCCGCCGCGTGAAGGTCAACATGGTCGGCAGCGTGACCCACATCGGCGACGTGCCGAAGCTGGAATCGCTGATCGGTGTGATCAAGGTCATGCTCGACGCCTTCACCGAAGGCAAGATCGACCGCGTGTACCTGGTCTACAACCGCTTCGTGAACACCATGGTGCAGAAGGCCAGCTTCGATCAGCTGCTGCCGCTGCCGCCGGCTGAGAAGCAGGTCGCTCACCACGACTGGGACTACCTGTACGAACCCGATGCCGCGACCGTGCTCGAGCACGTGATGACGCGTTACATCGAGTCGCTGGTGTACCAGGCACTGCTGGAAAACGTCGCCTCCGAGCATGCGGCACGCATGGTTGCGATGAAGGCGGCGAGCGACAACGCCAACAAGCTGATCGGCACCCTGCAGCTCGTCTACAACAAGGCGCGCCAGGCAGCGATCACCCAGGAAATCTCCGAAATCGTCGGCGGCGCGGCAGCAGTCTGACCGCGTTCGTTCAAAGCACACATTAGAGGATGCAGCAATGAGTCAGGGCAAGATCGTTCAGATCATCGGCGCGGTCGTCGACGTCGAATTCCCGCGTGAATCGGTGCCGAAGGTGTACGACGCACTGAAGGTGGAAAACACCGAGATCACCCTCGAAGTCCAGCAGCAGCTGGGCGACGGCGTGGTGCGTACCATCGCCCTCGGTTCCACCGACGGCCTGAAGCGCAACCTGGTTGCCGTCAACACCGGCCGTGGCATCTCGGTGCCGGTCGGCGCCGGCACCCTGGGCCGCATCATGGACGTGCTCGGCCGTCCGATCGACGAAGCCGGCCCGGTGGCCGCCAGCGACAGCTGGGAAATCCACCGTGCGGCCCCGTCGTACGAAGACCAGTCCCCGGCCACCGAACTGCTGGAAACCGGCATCAAGGTCATCGACCTGATGTGCCCGTTCGCCAAGGGCGGCAAGGTCGGCCTGTTCGGCGGCGCCGGCGTCGGCAAGACCGTCAACATGATGGAGCTGATCAACAACATCGCCAAGGCGCACAGCGGTCTGTCCGTGTTCGCCGGCGTGGGTGAGCGTACCCGTGAGGGCAACGACTTCTACCACGAAATGAAGGACTCCAACGTCCTCGACAAGGTGGCGATGGTGTACGGCCAGATGAACGAGCCGCCGGGCAACCGCCTGCGCGTCGCCCTGACCGGCCTGACCATGGCCGAGTACTTCCGCGACGAGAAGGACGAAAACGGCAAGGGCAAGGACGTCCTGCTGTTCGTCGACAACATCTACCGCTACACCCTGGCCGGTACCGAAGTGTCGGCACTGCTGGGCCGCATGCCGTCCGCCGTGGGTTACCAGCCGACCCTGGCCGAGGAAATGGGCGTCCTGCAGGAGCGCATCACCTCGACCAAGAACGGTTCGATCACCTCGATCCAGGCCGTCTACGTTCCCGCGGACGACCTGACCGACCCGTCGCCGGCAACCACCTTCGCCCACCTGGACTCGACCGTTACCCTGTCGCGTTCGATCGCCTCGCTGGGTATCTACCCGGCCGTCGATCCGCTGGACTCCACCAGCCGCCAGATGGACCCGCTGGTCATCGGCCACGAGCACTACGACACCGCCCAGCGCGTCCAGCAGACCCTGCAGAAGTACAAGGAACTGAAGGACATCATCGCGATCCTGGGCATGGACGAACTGTCCGAAGAGGACAAGCAGGCCGTGTCGCGCGCCCGTAAGATCGAGCGCTTCTTCAGCCAGCCGTTCCACGTGGCCGAAGTGTTCACCGGTTCGCCGGGCAAGTACGTGCCGCTGAAGGACACCATCCGTGGCTTCAAGGCCATCGTCGATGGCGAGTACGACCACCTGCCGGAGCAGGCGTTCTACATGGTTGGCGGCATCGAAGAAGCGGTCGAGAAGGCCAAGAAGATGGCCGAGAAGGCCTGATCCGGGGCGGGCGGGAGCGATCCTGCCCGACCTGACGCCGGCGCCGGGCAACCGCCCGCGCCGGTGGACCCCCACGGTGGCATTGCGCCGCCGCGAACAGCGAAGAGATTTGCATGAGCACGATCCGTTGCGACATCGTCAGCGCCGAGCAGGAAATCTTCCGTGGCGAAGCGACCCTGGTCGTGGCCACCGGTGAGCTGGGCGAACTGGGCATCGCGCCCAAGCACGCGCCGCTGATCACCCGCCTGAAGCCGGGCAAGGTGGTGGTGACCACGCCGAATGGCGAGCAGCTGGATTTCGCCATTTCCGGCGGCATCCTGGAAGTGCAGCCGCAGGTGGTGACCGTGCTGGCCGACACCGCGATCCGCGCGCAGGACATCGACGAAGCCTCGGTCCGCAAGGCCAAGGAAGAAGCCGAGCGCATCCTGGCCAACCGCGGTGAAGCCATGGAAGTGGCCGAAGCCCAGCAGAAGCTGGCCGAAGCCGTCGTCCAGCTGCAGGCCCTGGAACGCCTGCGCAAGACCCTCAAGCACTGAGGTTCCGCGCTGCATCCACGAAAACGCCGGCCCTGCGCCGGCGTTTTTGTTCGGGTGGCTGGGTAGAGTCGACCGGGTGGATTCGACCGGGTAGAGTCGACTGGGTAGAGTCGACTGTTAGTCGACTGCTCTACGTTCAGGCCGCGAAAATCCCGCGCTGCGCGCGTTAGTCGACTACCAGTCGACTCTACCAGTCCCGGTCCCCAGTCCCGATCCCGATCCCGATCACCGATCCCGATCACCGATCACCGATCACCGATCCCGGTCCCCGATCCCGGTCCCCGATCCCGGTCCCCGATCCCGATCCCGATCCTGGTGCCGTCTCAGCGATACACCACGTACCGCATCAGCAGGAACGACACACACGCCAGGCCGCCTTCCACCAGCGGTTTGGCAAGCCAGGTGTACTGCAGGCCCAGCGCATGGTCCACCAGGCTCACCAGCAATGTGCTCGCCACGGTGAGCAGCAGCCATAGACTGAAAAAGCGTGCAAATCGCTTCCATCCCAGCTTGCGGGTGCCGGCCTCGGCAAAGGTGTAGCGGCCGTTGAGCCAGAAGCCCAGCAGCATGCCGGCCAGGCGCCCGGCGATGTTGGCCGGCGCCACGGGCATGCCCAGTGCGGTGGTGACCACGAACACGAGCCAGTCGAGCAGCAGCTGCACGAGCCCGATGACGAGGTAGGCGCTTCCCTGGCGGACGAGGCTCATCGGCATGGCGAAGGGAGGAGGGATGCCCATGTTAACGGCGCACGCTCTAGAATCACCGGCAACGAACCACGGACCGCCGTTCCCATGACCCAACCCCTGCACGTCATCATCCTCGCCGCCGGCGCAGGCAAGCGCATGAAGTCGGTGCTGCCGAAGGTGCTGCAGCCGATCGCGGGCCAGCCGATGCTGGCGCACGTGATCGACGCGGCCCGTGAGCTCCAGCCGGCGGCGATCCACGTGGTCCATGGCCATGGCGGCGAGGCGGTGCGCCAGTACTTCGCCGGCCAGCCCGACCTGCAATGGGCCGAACAGGCTCAGCAGCTCGGCACCGGCCATGCGGTAGCGCAGGCGATGCCCCAGGTTCCCGACCTGGCGCAGGTGCTGGTCCTGTACGGCGACGTGCCGCTGATCCGTGCGCAGACCCTGCGCGACCTGCTCGCACAGCCGGGCCGGCTGGCGGTACTGGTGGCCGATGTCGATGACCCGACCGGATATGGCCGCGTGCTGCGCGATGCCGAGGGCAAGGTTGGCGCGATCATCGAGCAGAAGGACGCCACCGATGACCAGCTGCGCGTGCGCACGATCAATACCGGCATCATCGCCGCCGAATCGACTGCGCTGCGCCGTTGGCTGTCGCAGCTTTCCAACAGCAATGCACAGGGCGAGTACTACCTCACCGATGTCTTTGCGTTTGCCGCCCATGAATACACGCCGGCCGAAATGGCGCTGGTGGCCGACGCGCAGGAGGCCGAAGGGGCAAACGACCCCTGGCAGCTCTCGCAGCTGGAGCGCGCCTGGCAGCGTCGTGCGGTACGGGCCTTGTGCGCACAGGGGGCGCGCGTGCGCGATCCGGCCCGGCTCGACATCCGCGGCACTGTCACCGTGGGCAGCGACGTGCTGATCGACGTCGATGTCGTGCTCGAGGGCAACGTGGTGCTCGGCGACGGCGTCACCGTCGGTCCGTTCAACCGTTTGAAGGACGTCAACCTTGGGCCGGGCACCGAAGTGCGTGCGCACTGCGACCTGGAGGGCGTGGTTACCGAGGGCGCCGCGCAGATCGGCCCATTCGCGCGCCTGCGACCGGGCACCGTGCTGGCCGATGGCGTGCACGTCGGCAACTTCGTCGAGACCAAGAAGGTCACGCTGGGTGTCGGTAGCAAGGCCAATCACCTCACCTACCTGGGCGATGCGGTGATCGGCAGCAAGGTGAACATCGGCGCTGGCACCATCACCTGCAACTACGATGGCGTGAACAAGTCGACCACCACCATTGGCGACAACGCGTTCATCGGCTCCAACAGCTCGCTGGTGGCACCGGTGACCATTGGCGACGGCGCGACCATTGCCGCCGGTTCGGTCATCACCCGCAACGCGCCGGACGGCAAGCTGACACTGGCGCGTGTCCGACAGGAAACCATCGATGGCTGGAAGCGCCCGCTCAAGAAGTCCTGAGCCCCGCATTCCCCGCGCCGATGAACTCGGTGTGCTGCCCGGCATCGAGCAGCGCGCCGGCGAGGTGTTGAGGGGCCATGAGGCCTATCCGGTGTTCGCCGGGCATGGCCTGGACCTGCCGACACTACAGGATGGCCTTGAACGCGGGCAGCTGTGGGTGGTGGATGCGGCAGACGGTGGCATCGCCGGCTATCTGCTTGCCGGCGAACTGGCAGGTGAGTTCCACGTGCTGCAGATGGATGTGGATCCTGCACACGCGCGGCAAGGTCATGGGCGCACGTTGTTGCGCCATGCATTGGTACAGGCCCGGGCGGCGGGCTATCGCTCGGCCGTGCTGACCACGTTGTCCGACGTGCCGTGGAATGCGGCCTTCTATGCCAGTGAAGGGTTCGTCGCCGCACCGGAGGCGGAGTGGGGTGCAGGGCTGCAGGCGGTGATGGCCGAAGAGGCCGCGCTGGGGTTTCCGATGCATCTACGCGTGGCGATGCGGCAGGCCTGGTAGGTACCGACCTCGGTCGGCATATCCACGCATCGCGTGGATCTACCCGATCGGTCCGCTCAACCCACCGGCAGCAGGATCGACACGCACAACCCGCCATCGCCGCGGTTCTGCAGTGACACCCGTCCGCCGTGGGCCTCCACGATCTCCCGCGTCAGCGCCAGCCCCAGCCCGGTGCCATTGCGCTTGGTCGAATAGAACGGCATCAGTGCGTTCTGCAGCACCTGCTCGTTCATGCCCTTGCCGCGGTCAAGCACGTCCAGGCGCAGCCACTGCGGCAGCCGGGTCAGCTGTACCTGCACATCGTCGTTGGGCGGCTCGGCTTCAGCGCAGGCTTCGTGCGCATTCTTCAGCAGGTTCAACAACGCCTGCCCGAACTGCGCGATGTCGATGCGGCTGCTCAGCTCCTCGTCCGGCTCACGTTCCATGCCGAACGGGATCTGCTGGCGCAGGCTGGACAGGAACGGCGCCCAGTGCACGGTCTGCAGCTGCGGCTGTGGCAGCTTGGCAAAGCGCGCATAGCCACGGATGAAGCCTTCCAGGTGGCGTGCGCGGTCCTCGATGGTGGTGAAGATCTCGGGCAGCCGGTCAAAGCGCTCACGCTGCACCAGCACGCCGCCGGAATGGGCGAGCGAAGCAATCGGCGCCAGTGAGTTGTTGAGCTCGTGGCTGATCACCCGGATCACCTTCTTCCAGGTCTGCACTTCCTGGCGGCGCAGCTCGGCGGTCAACAGGCGCACCAGCAGCAGGTCGTGCGGACGACCGTTGAGCTGGAAGGCACGCCGCGAGAGGTGATAGACCTGCTCGTCATCCTCATCGCCGTCCTCCCCCTCGGCGTGCACCGCGAACAGGCTGTCACCGCCACGGGCGATGGCATCGCGCAGTTCCACCGGCACCTGTTCCAGCACGTCTTCCAGGCGCTGGCCTTCCAGCTTCCAACCGCCGTGCAGCAGCTTGCGCGCGGCCAGGTTGGAGAACACCACGCGGGCGATGCCATCACCGCCGGAGGCGATCAACAGCATCGCAACCGGCGTATTCTGCACCATGGTGTCCAGCAGCAGCTCACGTTGCACCAGGCCCTGCCGCTGCTCACGCAGTACATCACCCAGCTCCCGGTGTGCCTGCACCAGGTCGCCGAGCTCGTCATTGCCGGGCCAGTGCACGCCGAAGTTGTATTCGCCGTCGCGATAGCTGCTGGTGGTGCCCGCCAGGGCCCGCATCAGTGACCGCACCGGGGCGGTAGCCCGACGCAGCGTCCACCACATCAGCGACAGCAGGATCAGCGCCGACACCGTGGTCACCACCCAGCCATGGTCCATCCAGTAGGCCAGCAGCCACGGCAGTGCCGCAGCCAGTGCCAGCACCGGCAGCAGGCGCAGGAACAGGCGGAAAGTGAACGAGCGCCGCTTCATTCGCGTGGAATACCGTGGCGGTCCATGCGCCGGTACAGCGCCTGGCGGCTCAGGCCGAGCTCGGCGGCAGCCTGGGCGATGACGCCATGGTTGCGCGCCAGCACATCCTCGATGCGTGTGCGGTCGGGATCATTGCCTGCGCTGGGTGCCGGTCGTGGTACGACGGCTGCGCGCGGCAGGTTGAGATCGGCCACTTCGATGCGGTTGCCGGTGGCCAGCAGTTCGGCACGCTGGATCACGTTGCGCAGCTCGCGCACGTTGCCTGGCCAGGGGTGCCGCTGCAGTGCTGCGGTGGCGGCGCTGGACAGCGGCTTGCCAGCGGTCAGGAATCGCTCGGCCAGCGGCACGATGTCGCCCGGGCGTTCGGCCAGCGGCGGCAGCACCAGTTCCACCGTGTTGAGGCGGTAATAGAGATCTTCGCGGAAGGTACCGTCGCGGATCATCGCCGGCAGGTCGGCATTGGTCGCGCTGACCACGCGGACCTTGACCTGGCGCTCGCGGTTGGAACCCAGGCGCTCGAAGCGGCCGGTTTCCAGCACGCGCAGCAGCTTCATCTGCCCGCCGAGCGACAGGTTGCCGATCTCATCCAGGAACAGGGTGCCACCATCGGCGGCCTCGAACTTGCCTTCGCGCGCCTTGTTGGCGCCGGTATACGCACCGGCCTCGGCACCGAACAGTTCGGCTTCGATCAGTTCCGAGGGCAGCGCGCCACAGTTGACCGCCACGAACGGGCCCTTGGCCACCAGCGAATTGGCCTGGATGATCTGCGCGATCTTCTCCTTGCCGGCACCGTTCGCACCGGTGATCAGTACCGGCAGTTCCGAGCGTGCGACCTGGCAGGCGAGGGCGATGACGCGCTCGCTGGCGGGGTCGGCGAAGACCGCGCCGCACAGGTCGTACTTCTCTTCCAGCGCGTTGCGCTGGTGCAGTTCACGGCTGCGGCGCCGGTCCAGTTCGCGGCGTGCCTCGGACAGTTCCAGCAGGTTGTTGACCGTGGTCATCAGCTTGCGGTCGTCCCAGGGCTTGGCCAGGTAGTCGGCCGCACCGGCCTTGACCAGGTCCACCGCACTGCTCAGGTGGGTCCAAGCGGTCAGCAGGATCACCGGCAGGTCCGGATGGCGCGCACGGATCTGCGCGAACAACGCTTCGCCCTCCTCACCGGAGGTGGTGTCCTCGCTGAAGTTCATGTCCTGGATCACCAGATCGACCGGCTGCGACTCGAGCAGGGCCAGCCCATCGGCGGGCGTGTGCGCCTGCAGGGTGTCGATGTCGTGCAGGGAGAACAGCACGTCCAGCGCAGTACCCACGCTGGCGTTGTCGTCGATGATCAGGATCGCAGGCATCAAGCGGTTCTGCAGAAAGGGATGGGCGGCGCCGATGGAGCCGTTCGTGTCCACGCACCGGGAGAGCCCGACGCCACCCATCAAGCATAGCCAAACCTGTGGCCGTGCAGGAGCGGATGATGCTCAGCGCCCGGGTGGGGCTGGCGGAGGTGGTGGCGCGGGTGGTGGCGGGACCTCCAATGCCTGTCGCCACGCAGCGGCGTTGACCGCCACCGTCAGTTCGCGCTTGTCGCGGCGCAGCAACAGATAGGCGCTGGCCGCGTGGGAATGGCGCAGTGCCTCGGCCAGATGTTCAACCCGGCGCACCGCCGTGTCGTCCACGCGGAGGATGCGATCGCCACTGCGCACGCCGAAGCGCACTTCCGGGCTGGCGGCCTCCACATGCACCTGGCCTTCGGTCGAGCGCAGCGACAGCCGCGCTCCATCGCGGCGCCATTCCAGCGTCTGTGCGCTGCCACCACCGGCCAGCGCCGGCAGGGGCAGGAGCAGCATCAGGCACATCGCGCAGGCACGCATCTCACGCGCCCCGCGTGGCGACCGCAGGCGGTACCGCCGCCGCACGCCGTGCCGGACCGAACACCGCAATCTGGCCCAGTATCCACAGCAGCAGCGCACCCAGCGGCAGGTAGTACAGCGGCATGCGCGGCAGCTCGTACAGGTTCATCAGGGCCAGGTTGATCGCGTACGCCGCCAGCATGCCCAGCACGATGCCCAGCGAGGCCAGCAGGAAGTTCTCGGTCTGGAAGTAGCGCAGGATCTGCCCGCGGGTGGCGCCCAGCGCACGGCGGATACCGATCTGCTTGCTGCGCTGCTGCACCCAGAAGCTGGCCAGGCCGATGATGCCCAGCGCAGTGACCACCAGCAGCGAGATGCTGACGGTGATCAGCAGGCCGACCATCGCGCGGTCGTTCTTGAAGAAGTCCTTGCGCTGGTCTTCATAGGTCAGCTTGTCGCGCATCAGGCGGTTGGGGTCGTTGCGCTCCAGCGCGGCGGCACCGGCATCGAGCACCTCCTGGCGGCGTTCCGGCGAAGTGCGCAACACGTAGGTACCACCCTTGTCGAAGCTGACCCGGATCGGCAGCAGCATCGAGTTGGTCCAGTTGTCATTCCAGCCATTGGGCGTGCTGAGCGTGTCGACGATGCCGACCACATGCAGCGACTGCTTGCCCATGTAGTAGGTCTTGCCCAGGGCGCTGCCGTTGGGCTCCATCTTGGCGGCGGTGGCCTGGGTGAGGATGACCGGGATGGCCTTTTCCTTGGCGCCACCCTTGCTGACGTCTTCGAAGTTCTGGTACTCGTCGGGCAGGAAATCGCGGCCGGCGATCAGATTGATGCCCATCGTGGCCAGCCCGTTCTCGGACAGGGTGTACATCGAAGCGTTGGTGGTCGGCCGTTCCTGGTCGATCACCCGCGAGATGCTGCTGCTGGAGGAGCCGTTGCGGAAGGGAACCTGGTTGATGATGGTGACGTTGCTGACGCCGGGAATCGCGCGCAGCGATGCCAGGTCCTCGCGGGTGCGGGACATGGCGTCGGTCTGCTTGCCGATGCCGCTGACGCGCAGCATCACCAGTTCGCTCTCGGCGATGCCGCTGGGCATGCTGATCTTTTCCACGCGCTGGCTGACCAGGAACAGCGCGTTGCAGACGATGGCGCAGGTCAGTGCGACTTCCAGCACGATCAGGGCGGCAGCGGTCTTGTGCCGGCGCAGCGTGCTGAGGATGGGGCGGATGTCCATGGGAGTCCTCGTTCGGGTGCTTACTGCGACTTGAGCTGGATGGCCGGGGTGACCTGCATCGCGCGCCAGGCGGGCAGGAATCCGGCGGCGAGGCTGGCGAACAGGGTCAGGCCCAGCGCGAGCAGCAGCATGTTGCCGTCCAGGTGGGCCAGCTTTGCGTATTCCACCGGCTGCTGGCGCACCGCGAACAGGCCAAGCAGGGCCAGGCCGATACCCAGCACGCCACCGACCACGCCCACCGCGCCGGCTTCCACCAGGCACTGCAGGAAGATCTGGCCACGGCTGGCACCGAGTGCACGGCGCACGCCGATCTCACCACTGCGGCGCAGGAACTTGGCCAGCAGCAGGCCTACCGTGTTGACCAGGCAGACACCGAGGAAGCCCAGCGCCAGCCACAGCTGCAGGCGCACGTCGCTGGGCACTGCACCATTGAAGTCCAGCCATTCCATCACGGTGCGCAGGCGCACGTTCGGTGGGTGCTTGAAGCGGCCGGCCTCGCGCTGCTGGGTCGAATAGTTCTCCAGGTAGCGGCGGTAGTCGCCGGCCTTGGCCGGGTCCATTTCCACCCAGTACTGCAGCCACGCGCACGGTGCATTGAGCGAGTAGCTGTTGCCGTCGGGGTTTTCGCCGAAGCAGTTCATGTTGCCGTTGTTGCCGAGCTTCAGGTCCAACGAGGTGGAGATCGGCAGCAGCAGGTCTTCGTTCTTGCCGTAGCTGCCGGTGGTCAGGTCGTAGAAGTGCGGCTCCGGGCTCCATTCCTTCATCACGCCGACGATGCGGTAACTCTGGCCTTCCATGCGCAGGTCGCGGCCCACGCTGTTGGCGCCCTGGTACAGCTTGTCGTTGAGCGCCTTGGAGATGACCACCACGCGTGCGCGGCCTTCATCGTCCTCGCGCGTCCAGGGGCGGCCGTACTGCATGGGCACCTCGAACATCGGGAAGAAGTCGGCCGAGGTCCAGCGGGTGTCGATGCTGAAGGGCTTGAGCGTGCTGTTGTCCGGTTCGATGGTGCCGCCGCCGCCGCTCATCAGCGCCTGGCGCTCGCCCTTGGCCTCGCGCAGCAGCGCTTCACCGTCGAAGCGGGTCAGCTGGGTTTCCGGTTCCTCGCCGGCGACATAGGCGCCGGTCGCGGCATCGAGCTGCACGTAGAACAGGCGGTCACTCTTGCCCGGAATCGGGTCGCCGGACAGCACGTGGAATACGGTCAACGTGGTCATCGAGGCACCGATGCCGAGCGCGATGGCGATCACCATCAGCGCGGTCAGGACCTTGTTGCGGCGGAAACTGCGCGCCGCCAATCGGGCATAGTAGGCGAACATGGTCGGGCCCTCACTCGTTGACGGCGACGATGTGGCGCAACGGCGTGGCCAGCACCGGCTCGCGCACCAGGTCGGTCACCTGGCCATCGACGATGTGCACGTTGCGCTGCGCACGCGCGGCCAGTTCCGGGTCGTGGGTGACCATCACGATGGTGGTGCCGGCGGCGTTGATCTCCTCCAGCAGCTCCATCACGCCCCGGGCCATCTGCGTATCCAGATTGCCGGTCGGTTCGTCGGCCAGCAGCAGGCGCGGGCTGCCGGCCAGCGCACGCGCGATGGCCGCGCGCTGCTGCTGGCCACCCGACAGTTCATTCGGATAGTGCTTCATGCGCGAGCCCAGGCCGACCTGGGTCAGTGCCTTCTCGATGCGTTCGCGGCGCTCGTTGGCGCTCATCCTGCGATAGCGCAGCGGAACGTCGACGTTGTCGAACAGGTTCAGGTCGGGGATCAGGTTGAAGCCCTGGAAGATGAAGCCGATCTTCTGGTTGCGCAGGCGGCTGCGGGCGTCGTCGCCCAGCGTGCTCACGTCCTGGCCGTCCAGCATGTAGGTACCGCTGGTGAAGGTTTCCAGCAGGCCGGCGATGTTGAGGAAGGTGGTCTTGCCGGAGCCGGACGGGCCGGTGACCGCGACGAACTCACCTTCCTTGACCTGCAGTTCCAGCGAGCGCAGTGCGTGGGTTTCCACCTGTTCGGTGCGGAAGACCTTGGCGACCGAACGCATTTCGAGCATGTACATGGGGTGTCCTCTCTCCAGGATTCAGGTATCAGTTGACGGAGACGCGTTCGGCGTCCTTGAACAGGTCGCTGCCGGAGACCACGATGCGGTCGCCCGGCTGCACACCCGACTTGATTTCCACTTCGCCCAGGCTGCTGACGCCCAGTTCCACCGGACGGCGCACGGCGGTGCGGCCATCCATCACGTAGGCCATACCGTTGCCCTGTTCGACGAACGGGCCACGCTCGACCTTCAGCACGTTCTTGCGGGTATCGAGCAGCACGCGCACCGACATCCGTTGGCTCTGGCGCAGGCCTTCCGGCTGCGCGCTGGCAAAGCGCACGCGCGCGTTGACCTCACCGTTGACCACTTCCGGCGACACCGCGCTGATCTCGCCCGGGAAGGGCTGGCCGTTGCCACCGGTCAGCTGTGCGGGCATGCCGATCGCCAGGTCGCGGGCGAAGCTCTCCGGCACCTTGATCTCGACTTCGAACTTGGACAGGTCGACCACGCCCAGCACCGGGGCATTGGCGGCCAGGTTGGTGGACTGCACCGCCTGCACCTGGCCGACCTGGCCATCGAACGGGGCACGCAGCGTCAGCGCATCGACCTGGCGCTGCACTTCGGCCACCACCGCCTTCTGGCGATCGGCCAGCAGGCGCTTGTTGCGGGCATCCAGGTCGGCGCCCTGGCTCTGCAGGCGCGCATCGGTGGTGGCGTTGGCCAGGGTGATGTCGGCCTTCTTCAACGAGTCCTTGGCCTTGGCCAGGTCGATCTGCGGCACCGCACCGCCGTCGTAGCCGCGCTGGTAGCGCTGCAGGTCGCGGTCGGCGGCCTGCCGTTCGATGGTGGCCTGGTCGGTCTCCTTGCGCGACTTGGCGCGGGCCAGGGTGGCGTCCAGCGCGGCACGGCTGGCCTCGGCCTCCAGGCCGGCCAGGGTGGCCTGTTCCTGGGCCAGCTTGCTGCGCAGTTCGGGGCTGTCGATGACCGCCAGCTCCTGCCCCTTCTTCACCACGTCACCGGCGACCACCTTCAGGTCCACGGTGCCCGCAGAGATGGCATACAGGATCGGGCTGTTGGCGGCGATCACGCGGCCGTCGGCGGCGATGTCACGGACCAGGTCGCCCCGCTTCACTTCGGCGATGCGCACGCGGCTGCTGTCGAAGGAGCGGCTGGCGTTGGACCAGGCGTGCACGGCCCAGCCGATGCCGGCGAGCAGGGCGATCGTGCCCAGCGCCGGCCAACGGTAACGGAGCCAGTTGGCGCGCGGGGCGCTGGCCGGGGCGGAGGAAACGATCTGGTCCTGGGCGGAAGTGTCGCGGATCATCGGGTGCGTGCCTGACGGTGGTAGCCAGTACCAAGCACGTAGCGTGCCAACTTTATTTCCTTTTCCATCAATGAGTTGGGTGGGCGTCTGAAGTGTCCGGGTGTCCGCGGACACCTTTCCGGACACTTTCATTAAGCGGACAGGAGGGGGAAGCCGGACGCGCAGGCTAGAATGCGACGATCGTCTTCAAGGAAACGCGTGACATGTGTGGAATCGTGGGTGCGATCGCTGATCGCGACGTAGTGCCGGTGCTGATCGAGGGTCTGAAGCGCCTTGAGTACCGTGGTTACGATTCCTCGGGTATCGCGGTGATCGACCATGCCGAGCGGTCGGAGGTGCGTCGCGTGCGTCGTACCGGCCGAGTGTCGGAAATGGCCACGGCGGCCGAGGCCGAGGGTTTCAACGCGGTGCTCGGCATCGGTCATACCCGCTGGGCCACCCACGGTGGTGTCACCGAGGCCAATGCGCATCCGCATATCAGCCAGGGCGTGGCGCTGGTGCACAACGGCATCATCGAGAACCACGAAGAGCAGCGCGAGAAGCTGCGCGCGATGGGCTACACCTTCGAGTCGCAGACCGATACCGAAGTCATCGCACACCTGATCCACCACCACCTGAAGGATGGCGACGACCTGCTGGTGGCGCTGCAGCACACGGTGAAGGAACTGACCGGCGCCTACGCGCTGGCCGTGGTCAGCCGCGCCGAGCCGGAGCGCTTCGTCTGCGCGCGCATGGGCTGCCCGCTGCTGATCGGCCTGGGCGAAGGCGAGAACTTCGTCGCCTCCGACGTCTCGGCCGTGATCTCGGCCACGCGCAAGGTGATCTTCCTGGAAGAGGGCGACACCGCCGAAATCCGCCGCGACGGCGTGCGCGTCTTCGACGAGCACGACCAGCCGGTCGAGCGCGACGTGCATCTGTCCGACGTGTCGCTGGCATCGCTGGAGCTGGGCCCGTACCGCCACTTCATGCAGAAGGAAATCCACGAGCAGCCGCGCGCGCTGGGCGACACCATCGAGGCGGCGATCGACGCCGGTGGTTTCCCGGCCGAGCTGTTCGGCAAGAACGCCGAGGCGGTGTTGTCGGGCATCGAGGGCGTGCAGATCATCGCCTGCGGTACCAGCTACTACGCCGGCCTGACTGCACGCTACTGGGTCGAGGCCATCGCCGGCCTGCCGTGCAGCGTGGAGATCGCCAGCGAGTACCGCTACCGCGCCGCGTATGCCAACCCGAAGCACCTGATCGTCACCATTTCCCAGTCCGGCGAAACGCTGGATACGATGGAAGCGCTGAAGTACGCCAAGTCGCTGGGGCACAAGCACACGCTGTCGATCTGCAACGTGCCGGAAAGTGCGATTCCGCGGGCCAGCGAACTGGTCTGCTACACCCGTGCCGGTGCCGAGATCGGCGTCGCTTCGACCAAGGCCTTCACCACCCAGCTGGCGGCACTGTTCCAGCTGACCGTGGTGCTGGGCAAGCTGCATGGCCGCATCGACGCGGCACAGGAAGCGGACTACCTGGAGCAGCTGCGCTTCCTGCCGGGTAGCGTGCAGCACGCGTTGAACATGGAGCCGCAGATCGCTGCGTGGGCCGAGCGTTTCGCGCGCAAGAGCAGCGCGTTGTTCCTGGGCCGCGGCCTGCACTACCCGATCGCGCTGGAAGGCGCGCTCAAGCTCAAGGAAATCTCCTACATCCACGCCGAGGCCTACCCGGCGGGCGAGCTGAAGCATGGCCCGCTGGCGCTGGTGGATGAGGACATGCCGGTGGTGGTGATCGCGCCGAACGACAGCCTGCTGGAAAAGGTGAAGTCGAACATGCAGGAAGTGCGCGCCCGTGGTGGCGAGCTGTTCGTGTTCGCCGACCAGGACAGCAACTTCAACGAGTCCGAAGGCGTGCACGTGATTCGTACACCGCGCCATGCCGGCGTGCTCAGCCCGATCGTGCACACCATTCCGGTGCAGTTGCTGGCGTACCACACCGCGCTGGCGCGTGGCACCGACGTGGACAAGCCGCGCAACCTGGCCAAGAGCGTGACAGTGGAGTAACACCCGTCGGCTCTGTTGGATGCTGCAAGCGAAGGGGGCCCCAGTGGCCCCCTTTCGTTTGTGCCGGAGTCCGTGCGAAGTGGGACAGCCTCAGGGTGTTCTGTCCGCCGTCGGCAGCCATCAATCAATCTTTAACACGCGGCATCGCGTGTATTCAGCGGCGGTTTCAGCCGCGGTGCCATTCTCTGGATCGTCGGTTGGTTCCCACGACGAACTGTCCCATCGATGCCGGTAGTGACCGATGGTCGCAGTCGTAGAATCAAGTTGACCGAGGTCCAGGGTGAGCGGTTGAACCCACCTCGTTCGCGTTGCAGCACGATGCCTGCCGATCCATCTCCCAAGGCCGGCGTGTGCGCCAGACGTGCGCTGAAAGGTCTGTTCCCGGGGAGGGGGCGTATCGGAAGAGCACACTTTTTTGACTTCAGTGACCTGCACCAGGAAACAAGAATGAACGTCCGCGAACTCCTGCAATCCAAGAAAGAAGCTGTCATCACCATCGACGCCGAAGACACCATCGGTGCCGCCGCCCACAAGATGAGCGCGAACAGGATCGCTGCGCTGGTGGTGATGAAGGACGATGCCCCGGTCGGCATCATTTCCGAAAAGGACATCGTGCGCACCTTGGCCGACGACGGCCCGCAGGCCGGCCGCCGGGTGATTTCCAGCCTGCCGTCCACCGGCCTGGAAGGCATCGCCCCGGAGGCCACCCTGAAGCAGGCCATGTCGTTGATGACGTACTCGCGGCGCCGTCATCTGATGGTCACCGAAGGCACCCGCCTGGTCGGCATCCTCAGCCTGGGCGACATCGTGAAGAACCTGCTGGGCGAGCTGGAGCTGGAAAAGGCCGTGCTGCAGGACATCTACATGGCCGCCCACTGAGGGCCACACCGTCGGAAGCAGAGAAGCCGGGCATTGCCCGGCTTCTTCGTTCACGGCATCGGTGAAATCAGAAAGTGACCTTCACCGAGTCGGCGCTGTAGTTGGCCGGGCCGTGGTAGACCACTTCAATGTTGTTGCCATCGGGATCGAGCACGAACGCGCCGTAATAGCCCGGGTGGTAGGGGCGTTCGCCGGGCGCGCCGTTGTCGGTGCCGCCGGCGGCAATGGCGGCGCTGTGGAAGGCATCGACAGTGGCGGTGTCGCGGGCCTGGAATGCCAGGTGGTGGCGTCCGGTCAGCTGGCCAGCGGCGGCCTCGCTGCTGGCGCTGGAAATGAACAGCTCGTCGGCCCAGAAGTAGTCATCGCCTTCACCGGCCACCGGGATGCCGATGGTGTCGAACACCGCCTGGTAGAAGCGGCGGCTGGCCGCCAGGTCGTGCACTACCAGCTGGATGTGGTCGATCAGGCGGCCACGGTGCAGTTCCATCGTTTCCATACCAACCTCGCAGAAAAAGGGGACGGAGGGGATTAAGTCGCTTCCAGCCCAATAATGCCAGAAACGACTTAATCCCCTCCGTCCCCTTTTCGGGTCAGACGTTGGCGATGATCTCGACCCAGTAGCCGTCCGGGTCCTTGATGAAAGCCAGGTTCTTCATGCGGCCGTCGGTCAGGCGCTTCTGGAAGGTCACGCCCAGATCCTCGAAGCGCTGGCAGGCGGCCTCGATGTCCGGCACCGACACGCAGATGTGGCCGAAGCCGCGCGGGTCGCTGTTGCCGTCGTGGTAGACCGCGCCGTCCTGGGTTTCGGTGCCGTGGTTGTGGGTCAGTTCCAGCACGCCCGGCAGCCCGGCCATCCACAGGCGGCGGGCGTTGTCATCTTCCGGCACCGTGACGCCAGCGGGCACGTAGGCCAGGAAGTACAGGCTGAACTGGGCCTCGGGGAAGTCGCGCTTGTCGATCAGCTGGTAGCCGAGCACGCGGGTGTAGAAGTCCAGCGAAGCGGCAATGTCCTTCACGCGCAGCATGGTGTGGTTGAACACGAAGCCGGTGGTTTCGGCCGGGGCCTGGGCGGCGACGCCGGGAACATCGCGCAGGGCGGGAATGGTCATGGGGGGAGGTCCTTCAGACAGGGCCGTTGCCGGCCGGATTGAGCCATTCTACCGGCCAGCACCTGACGGCACTGCGACGTACAATGGCCGGATCGCACCGTTCCGTCCTGACAACGATTGCCCGCCATGTCGCAGCGTGAATGGGTGGCTGCCGCCATCCGCAAGATCGAAGCTGATTTCAACCGTTCCGCCGATACCCACCTGATTCCGCTGGCGCTGCCAGGGTTCGAGGGCATCGACCTGTACCTGAAGGATGAGTCGAGCCATCCCACCGGCAGCCTGAAGCACCGGCTGGCGCGCTCGCTGTTCCTGTATGCGCTGGCCAATGGCTGGTTGCGTGAAGGGCGTCCGGTGATCGAGGCCTCCAGCGGCTCGACCGCCGTGTCCGAAGCCTATTTCGCGCGGCTGCTCGGCCTGCCGTTCATTGCGGTGATCCCGGCCTCCACCTCGCCTGAAAAGATCGCCGCGATCGAGTTCCACGGCGGCCGTTGCCACCTGGTCGAACGTGCCTGCGACCTCAACTGTGATTCGGAAAAGCTGGCCCGTGAAACCGGCGGCCACTTCATGGACCAGTTCACCTATGCCGAGCGCGCCACCGACTGGCGTGCCAACAACAACATCGCCGAGTCCATCTTCAAGCAGATGGCCGAGGAGCCCAGCCCGGTTCCGGAATGGATCGTGTGCAGCCCCGGTACCGGCGGTACCGCAGCGACGCTGGGCCGCTATGTCAGCTATCGCCGGCATGACACCCGCATCCTCTGTGCGGACCCGGAAGTGTCGGTGTTCTTCGATGGCTACAAAGCCGCCGTGGCCGGTGAGCAGGACTGGCGCGGCCTGACCTGCAGCGGTGGCTCGCGCGTGGAAGGCATCGGCCGGCCGCGGGTAGAGGCGAGCTTCATCCCGACCAGTGTCGATGCGATGGTGAAGGTGCCCGATGCGCTGAGCCTGGCCGCGATGCGCCATGTCAGCCGCCAGCTGGGCCGCCGTGTCGGTGGCTCCACCGGCACCAACTTCATCGGTGTGCTGCAGGCGGCGCAGTGGATGCGCGAGGCGGGCCACCAGGGCAGCATCGTCAGCATCCTGTGCGACAGCGGCGAGCGCTACGCGCAGAGCTACTACGATCCATCGTGGTATGCGCGCCAGGGCATCGATGTCGACGGCGCCGATGCGCAACTGGCGGCGGCGGTGGCCGGGCAGGGACTGCCCGAATTGCCGTGGTGCAGCCTGGAAGCGTTGTAACGCGGCAACGCACGGCCGGCTGTGCGTCGGCTGGGGAGAGTCGACTGTTAGTCGACTGCTCCAGGTTCAGGTCGCGAAAATCCCGCGCTGCGCGCGAAAGTCGACTAACAGTCGACTCTACCCGGTCGCCGGGGCGTCTCAATATCCCGCTGCAGTGAACGCGTCCAGCACCGCGTCGCGCAGTGCATCGGGCAAGGCCTCGATGTCCATCGCGCGATCATCCAGATGCAGGCTCGGGTCCAGGATGCTCGCTCGGCCCTGGGCCAGCGCCTGCAGCCACAGCAGCACGCAGATCGCGAACTCGCGCTCATGGCCCAGCCGCAGCTGGCTGGCGCCGCGTTCGATCACCTCGAACGGGTACCACTCCTGCGCATCGTTGAACGTGCCGCCCTGCTGCAGCACTGCCTGCAACTGCTGCAGATGGCGCGGGGCGTCATCGCCGGCATCGCACAATGCGGCGATCCAGGTCAGTTCGGCCGGGCTGGCGGACAATGCCAGTGACCGGGCCGGTGAGGCGGATGCAACTGCAGCCAGACCTTCCATGTAGGGCCTCATTCGGTGCGTACCGCTGCGGACTCCCCCGCAGCCAGAGCTTCGGTGCGCGACCGTAAGGCCGACGTGAATGCCGGGCCGTGCCCCCTTGTCAGCCCCGCCTGCCAGCGCCATATCCTGCATGCTGCCCGCCTGCCGGGCCCGTACCCTGGAGATCTGCCGTGACCGTTGCCAACCCCCTGCTCGATTTTTCCGGCCTGCCGCGCTTCGAGGCCATCCGCCCCGAGCACGTGGCGCCGGCGCTGGACGTGCTGCTGGCCGAGGCCGAAGCCGCCGTCAGCGCCGCCGAGCAGCTGCAGCCGGTCACCTGGCAGACCTTCGTTGCCCCGCTGGATGACGCCACCGAGCGCCTGTGGCGCGCCTGGGGTCTGGTCGGCCACCTGCAGGGCGTGGTCAACACCCCGGAACTGCGTGAGGCCTACAACAGCAACCTGCCGCGGGTGACCCGCTTCGCCAGCGCGCTGGGCCAGAACCTGGCGTTGTACCGGCAGTACCAGACGCTGGCCGCCAGTGCCGAGGCGGCGCGCTTCGACGCGGCCCAGCGCAAGGTGCTGGACAACACCCTGCGCGATTTCCGCCTCGGTGGTGCCGAGCTGGCGCCGGAGGCGCAGCAGCGCTTCGCGGCGATCAAGGAAGAACTGTCGGCCCTGTCGGCGAAGTTCTCGCAGAACGTGCTCGACGCTACCGATGCCTGGTCGCTGATCATCGAGGACGAAGCGCGGCTGAAGGGCCTGCCGGAAGACGTGAAGGCCGCCGCGCATGCCGCAGCACAGAAGGACGGCAAGGCCGGCTGGAAACTGACCCTGCAGATGCCGTGCTACCTGCCGGTGCAGACCTGGGGCGAGGACCGCGACCTGCGCGAGATCCTGTACCGCGCCAGCGCACAGCGTGCGTCCGAATTCGGCGATGAGTCCCTGGACAACAGCGGCAACATCGATCGGATCCTCGCCCTGCGCGCTGAACTGGCCGCGCTGCTCGGCTTCGATTCGTATGGCGATTATTCGGTAGCGACCAAGATGGCGCAGGACCCGGCCGAAGTGCTGGGTTTCCTGCGTGACCTGGCCGCGCGCGCCAAGCCGTTCGCGGCCAGGGACCGGGCCGACCTGGAGCAGTTCGCACGCGAGCAGCTGGGCATCGACAGCCTGCAGGCCTGGGACCTGGCGTTCGCCGCCGACCGCCTGAAGCAGGCCCGTTACAGCTATTCCGAACAGGAAGTGAAGCAGTATTTCACCGAACCGAAGGTGCTTGGCGGCCTGTTCTCGGTGATCGAGCAGCTGTACGGCCTGCGCGTGCAGGAGGACAGCGCACCGGTGTGGCATGACGACGTGCGCTTCTTCCGTCTGGTCGATGCGCAGGGCGCGCTGGTTGGCCAGTTCTACCTGGACCTGTACGCGCGCGAAGGCAAGCGCGGTGGCGCGTGGATGGATGATTGCCGCAACCGTCGCGTGCGCGCAGACGGCAGCGTGCAGACACCGCTGGTCTACCTGGTGTGCAACTTCGGCCGCGGTGCCAATGGCAAGCCGGCCACCTTCAGCCATAACGAAGTGACCACGCTGTTCCATGAGATGGGCCACGGCCTGCACCAGCTGCTGACCCGCATCGGCGAACTGGGCGTGGCCGGCATCAACGGCGTGGAATGGGATGCAGTGGAGCTGCCCAGCCAGTTCATGGAGAACTTCTGCTGGGAATGGGACCACCTGCAGGCGATGACCGCGCACGTGGACAGTGGTGAGCCGCTGCCGCGCGCGCTGTACGAACGGATGCTGGCGGCGCGCAACTTCCACAGCGGCATGGCCACCGTGCGCCAGCTGGAGTTCGGCCTGTTCGACATGCTGTTGCACAGCCAGTTCGAACCGGCGCAGGACAGCGTGCTGGCGCTGCTTGATCGCGTGCGCGCGGAAGTGGCGGTGAATCACCCGCCGGTCTGGAATCGCTTCCCGCACCAGTTCAGCCACATCTTTGCTGGCGGCTACGCGGCCGGTTACTACAGCTACAAGTGGGCTGAAGTGCTCAGTGCCGACGCCTATGCGGCGTTCGAGGAAGCGCCGCAGGCACTGGCCGAGACCGGTGCACGCTTCCGCGATGAGATCCTGTCGCGCGGTGGCAGCCGCCCGGCGGCGGAGAACTTCAAGGCCTTCCGTGGGCGCGCGCCGCAGATCGACGCGCTGCTGCGCCACTCGGGCATGGCGTAAACCGTTGTGGTGGGTGCCAACCCTGGTTGGCACTTCACCGCCATCCACGCATGGCGTGGGTCTGCCGGAATGCCGGCCAGCGGCCGGCACTACCGAAGACCGGTCATTCGGCGTAGATCATCTTCCGGGTCATGCCGCCGTCGACGATGAAGTCCTGGCCGGTGCTGAAACCGGACAGCGACGACAGCAGGTACACCGCCAGTGCACCGATATCTTCAGGGCGGCCGACCCGGCCGACCGGATGCTGTGCGTGGTCGATGGCCGAGTACTCTGGTTCATGGCGCCGTGAGGGTGCCTGCCACGCAGTGGTACCGACCCAGCCGGGGCTGATGCTGTTTACCCGCACCGCCGGGCCGGCGCTGATCGCCAGCGCATGGGTGAAGGCCACCAGGCCACCCTTGGCCGCCGCATAGGCCTCGCTGTGCGCTTCGGATTGCCAGGCGCGGGTGGAGGCGATGTTGATGATCGCGCCCGCAGCACTGTCCGTCAGCGCCGGCAGCGCGTGCTTGCTGCACAGGAAGGCGCCATGCAGCGACGACAGCCGGCGTTGCCATTCGTGCCAGTCCATGTCCTGCAGCCGCGTGCCGTGCGGCCCGGCGATGCCGGCATTGTTGACCAGCCCGTCGATGTGGCCGAAACGCTGCAGCGCCTCGGCGATGAAGTCGCGCACGCTGGCTTCGTCGGTGATGTCCAAACGCTGGAACGCGGCATCCTCACCGCGCTGCCATTCGTCCAGGCAGGCCTGGCCGGCCTCCCTATCGAGGTCGCCGATCAGCACGCGTCCGCCGGCACCGAGCACGGCCTGGGCAATACCGCGACCGATGCCGTTGGCGCCGCCGGTGACCAGCACCACCTTGCCCGACAGTGGCGCGGCCGGCCATGCGGCAATCGGCGGCACCGTGCTCACGTCAGGTCTTCGCCGCGCAGGCGACGATGCCAGCCGTCCACGCCGATGCGGTCCAGGGTCTGGATGTTGCGCTCGACGATCACGTCCGGGTCCGGATAGACATCCACCGCGCGCGCCACGCTGTCTTCGCGCAGCAGGTGCAGGGTGGGGAAGGGCGCGCGGTTGGTGTAGTTGCTGGCGTCGTCCGCGGCCACGCCGTCGAACTGGTAGTCCGGGTGGAAGCTGGCCACCTGCAGGATCCCCTGCAGGTCCAGCGCCTCGATCGCCGCATCGGCGTTGTCGAGGAAGTCGTTGTAGTCGAGGAAATCGCTCAGCACCTGCGGATGCACGATCAGCGTCGTGTCGATCTGCTCGGCCGGCGTGTCGCGCAGCAGCACCAGCTCCTCGGCCAGCTGTTCAACCAGCGCTTCCGGTGTGGTCGCATCGCTGAGCACGATGCGGACCTGGTCCTTCACATAGACCGCCTTGGCGAACGGGCACAGGTTCAGGCCGATGACGATGCGCTCCAGCCACAGGCGGGTAGCGGCGATCGGATCATCGGTGGGCAGCGGGGAATCGGTCATGGCGGGCACGTCGGCTGGCGGGGCCGACATTGTAGGCGCGTCGCTGGCAACGCGCCGTCGTACCTGCGGCTGGCAGCGCCGGGGGATTCCCGGCAGGTGGCTCAGTCGCGGAAATTGTTGAACTGCAGCGGCAGCTCGAACTTGCCGGCCTTGAGCACGGCGATGGCGTCCTGCAGGTCATCGCGCTTCTTGCCCTGCACGCGCAGCTTGTCGCCGTTGATCTGGCTTTCCACCTTCAGCTTGGCGTCCTTCAGGGCCGCCGCGATCTTCTTGGCGATCTTCTGCTCGATGCCCTGCTTGACGGTGATCTTCTGCCGGGCCTGGGCCAGGTTGGTCTCGATGTCGCCGAACTCCAGGCTGAGCACGTCGATGCCGCGCGCGGCCAGGCGAGCACGCAGGATGTCGTTCATCTGCTTGAGCTGGAATTCGGTCGGCGCGAACTGATTGATGACATCGCCGTCGCGCTCGAACTTTGCGTCCACGCCCTTGAAGTCGAAGCGGGTGGCCAGTTCGCGGTTGGCCTGGTCGATGGCGTTGGTCAGCTCGTGGGTGTCGACTTCGGACACGACGTCGAAGGAAGGCATGGGCGATGCTCCGCAGGTTTCAGTGGCGATCATTCTATCGTGCCGGCCCGCGTGCCCGCTTTCTGTGGAGCCCGGCCCATGCTCGGCGGCCGCCCTACAATCCGGTGCGGTCGGCGATAATGGGCCATGAACGTGCAACGCTCCCCTTCGCGTGCGGTGGCCTGGATGGTCGCTGCGGTCGCCTGCTTCTCGCTGATGGACGCCGGCATGAAGCAGCTGTCAGCCAGCTATCCCACCCTGGAAGTGACTTTCCTGCGCGGTGCGGCCTCGCTGCCGTTCGTACTGGTGTGGGTGCTGGTCAGCGCCGGGCCGCGCTCGCTGGTGCCGCGCCGCTGGGGCCTGCACCTGCTGCGTGGCGCGCTGGGCTTGGCGATGATCGGCTGCTTCGTGTTCGCCCTGCGCGACCTGCCGCTGTCCACCGCCTACACCATCTATTTCGTCGCTCCGCTGCTGATCGCCGCGCTGTCGGTACCGCTGCTGGGTGAGCGGGTCGGGCCGCGGCGCTGGGTGGCCATCGGTATCGGCCTGATCGGCGTGCTGGTGGTGCTGCGGCCGGGTGTGGACGGCTTCATCTCGGTGCCCGGCCTGATGGTGCTGGCCGCGGCCACCGCCTATGCCGTGGCCGCGATTACCGTCAGCCTGCTGACCCGCACCGATACCTCGCAGTCGATGGTGGTCTGGTTCCTGGTGATCATGGCCATCGGTGCCGGCCTGCTGTCCATTCCCGGCTGGGTGCCGCTGCAGCTGGCACACGCGCCGCTGATCGCTGGCATGGGCCTGGCCGGGGCATTGGGCCAGATCGCCCTGACCCGGGCGTTCCAGCTGGGCGAGGCGTCGATGATCGCGCCGCTGGAGTACAGCGGCCTGGTCTGGGTGATCGGCTGGGACCTGGCCTTCTGGGGCCAGCTGCCGGATGGTTACACCTGGGTGGGCGCCGCGATCATCGTGGCTTCGGGCCTGTACCTGCTGCACCGGGAACGCCTGAACCGGGTGCAGCCGCCGAAGCCGCTGGATCATCCCTGAGCCCGGGGGTAGTGCCGGCCGCTGGCCGGCAACCCCTTGCGCCGGAGGGACCGCTGCAGGTGCCGGCCAGCGGCCGGCACTACCGGGGACAGTTTCTTAGAACCAAAAGGAATAACATTCTGGGCCATGGCGCGGGCGCGCGACCGCCTGCGCTGGTAGGCTGCACGCCCCCTTCCGTCACCCAGCCGGTGAGCCACGCCCGTGATCGAGTTCCAGCGCCTGCACAAATCCTATGCCGTTGCCGGCCGCGAAGTCAGCGCGCTGCAACCGTTGGACCTGACCATCGAGGCCGGTGAGGTGTTCGGCATCATCGGCCATTCCGGCGCCGGCAAGTCGACACTGATCCGCATGATCAACCGCCTGGAAGAACCCAGTGGTGGCCGGCTGCTGATCGGCGGTGAGGATGTCACCGCGCTGGACGCGGACGGCCTGCGCGCGCTGCGCCGGCGCATCGGCATGATCTTCCAGCACTTCAACCTGCTGTCCTCGCGCACGGTGGCCGGCAATGTCGCCTTCCCGCTGGAACTGGCCGGCACGCCGAAGACGGAGATCGACGCGCGCGTGGCCGAGCTGCTGCAGACCGTGGGCCTCGAAGCGCATGCGCAGAAGTATCCGGCGCAGCTGTCCGGTGGCCAGAAACAGCGCGTCGGCATCGCCCGCGCGCTGGCGACCCGCCCGCAGATCCTGCTGTGCGACGAGGCCACCAGTGCGCTCGACCCGCAGACCACCGCTTCGGTGCTGTCGCTGCTGTCGAAGATCAATCGCGAGCTGGGCCTGACCATCGTGCTGATCACCCACGAGATGGACGTGATCCGCCGTGTCTGCGACCGCGTTGCGGTGCTCGATGCCGGCCAGATGGTCGAAACCGGTCCGGTCACCCGGGTGTTCCTGCACCCGCAGCACCCGACCACGCGCCGTTTCGTCAGCGAATCGGAGCATGTGGACGAGGGCACGCTGCACCGCGATTTCGATGCCGTCGGTGGCCGCATCGTGCGCCTGACCTTCCTCGGTGGCGATACCTACGAACCCCTGCTCGGCCGCGTCGCGCGCGAGACCGGGGTTGACTACAACATCCTGTCCGGTCGCATCGACCGGATCAAGGACACCCCGTATGGCCAGCTGGTGGTCGCCCTGGTGGGCGGCGACCAGTCCGCCGCGCAGGCCGCATTCGTGGCCGCCGGCGTGCATGTTGAGGAGCTGCGTCGATGATCATCGCTACTGCCGGCGGATTCTTCCGCCACCTGGACGCGGGCAAGTGGGCCGACATCGGCCAAGCCACCATCGACACCCTGCTGATGCTGCTCGGTTCGCTGCCGCTGACCCTGGCCATCGGCCTGCCGCTGGGCGTGCTGCTGTACCTGTTCGGCGCACCGCAGATGAAGCGCCGGCCATTTGCGTACGGCGTGCTGGCGCTGGTGGTGAACCTGCTGCGTTCAGTGCCCTTCATCATCCTGATGATCGTGCTGATCCCGGTCACCCTGTTCCTGATGGGGACGTCGCTGGGTGTACGCGGTGCGATCGTGCCGCTGGTCATCGGTGCCGCGCCGTTCTACGCGCGCCTGGTCGAGACCGCACTGCGCGAAGTCGACCGTGGCGTGATCGAAGCGACCCAGGCGATGGGTGCCACCACCTGGCAGCTGGTCACCCGCGTGCTGCTGCCGGAAGCGCGCCCGGGCCTGATCGCTGGCGCAACGGTCACCACCGTCGCGCTGATCGGCTTCACCGCGATGGGCGGTGCGATCGGCTCCGGTGGCCTTGGCGACCTGGCCTTCCGCGACGGCTACCAGCGCTCGCACACCGACGTGGCGCTGGTCACCGTGGTCCTGCTGCTGATCCTGGTGCAGCTGCTGCAGATGCTTGGCGACCGCCTGGTCGCGCATTACAGTCGCAGATAACAGAATGCCGGGCGGCGCCCGGCATCTTGTTCGGGTAGTGCCGGCCGCTGGCCGGCAATCCCACGTGCGGTCAACGCACGTTCGGTACTTCGTAACCCAGCTTCCCGACCTGCTCCGGGTGCTGCGGCACGCGCTTGAGCTTGTCGGTGTTCACCCCGTACTCGTCACGCAGGCGCTCGGCCAGCTCCTTGTACAGGGCTTTGTCCATGTCCGGCGTACGCGAGAAGATCCAGGCCATCTCGCGGCCCGGGTAACCGATCAGTGCCCACGAGTAATCCGGTGCCACTTCCAGCACCCGCGAATGGGTAGGCACGACGCGGTAGAACCAGGTGCGCCAGCCGTGGTTGCCGCTGTCCGGGTCGACGCTGGCGCGGGCACGCACTTCCTGCAGCGGTTCGCCGAAGCCATCACGGTAGCGGTAGGTGATGCCGACCTTGTGCTCGTCGCGCAGTTCGTAGTCGTTGACGCTGGCCACATGGCCACGTTCGATGAAGTTCGGCACGCGGCCGATCACGTACCAGGTGCCCATGAAGCGCTTCAGGTCGATCGGCGCATCCGGGTCGGTCGCGCGCGGGGTGCTGGCGCGGGGCGATGGCGGCTCACTGGCGGCCACGGCGGGGCCCGCCAGGGACAGGGCCAACAGCATGGCGCAGAGCGGGCGGATCGAAGTCATGCGGGAGCGGGCTCAGAAGGGCTTTGCCTGAGCATGGTCGACTGAGCGTGCGCGATCCGTCAATGGTGTCGCAACCTGTGAGAAGGGCCTTGCCCAAGCTGGGTTGCATTGTCCACCGGAGAAGCCCCATGAACGCACGTTCCGTCCGCCGCCCTGCAACTGAACGCGTCATCATTGAACGCGCCGATCCGCGCCTGCTGCGCAGCGTGCGGCAGGTGGCCCTGGCCGGCCTGGCGCTGGTACTGGTCTGGCCAGCCGCGCGCGGCAGCAACGCCTGGCTGGGCTGGCTGCCGATGTGGCTGGTGGGCATGCCGCTGGTGGCCTGGTGGGCGCTGCTGCGCTTCCCTGTGCCGCGCCTGTCGTGGCTGCGGCTGGCCCGTCGCACCGGTGGACAGGCACATCGTCGCACCGCCGGGACGCCCCGCCGTCGCCGCCGCGCTACGGCCTGACCTTCGACACGGGGGCGGCTGCAGCGATCCATGCTAGCGTTCCACGGCTTATGACTGCCTGGAGCTGCAATGTCTCGACTCGCTTCCGCCTGCCTGCTGGCTGGCATGATGACCGCTGCCTCGGTGGGGAGCGCCGTGGCTGCTGAAGACACCGATCGCTACGCCTGGCTGGAGGACGTCACCGGCGACAAGCCGCTGTCCTGGGTCAAGGAACAGAACGCCAAGTCCGAGGCGCGCCTGGCGCAGACCCCGGCCTTCAAGCAGATGGAGACCAGCATCCGCGAGGTGCTCGACTCCGATGCCAAGATTCCCGCCGTGCAGAAGATCGGCGACTACTATTACAACTTCTGGAAGGACCAGCAGCACGAGCGTGGCCTGTGGCGCCGCACCACGCTGGCCGAATACCGCAAGGCCTCGCCGCAGTGGGAGACCGTGCTTGACCTCGATGCCCTGAACAAGGCCGAGGGCGAGAACTGGGTCTGGCACGGCGCCGACTGCCTGCGCCCGGATTACAGCCGCTGCCTGATCGCGCTGTCGCGCGGTGGTGCCGACGCCGACGTGACCCGCGAGTTCGACCTGGCCAACAAGACCTGGATCAAGGACGGCTTCTTCCGTCCGGAGTCGAAGGGCGGCCTGAACTGGATCGATCGCGACACTGTATTCGTCTACACCGACTTCGGTGCCGGCTCGATGACCACCTCCGGCTACCCGCGCGTGGCCAAGCTGTGGAAGCGTGGTACGCCGATGGCCTCCGCCAGCGTGGTGTATGAAGGCAAGCCGGAAGACATGTACATCGCGGCGATGCACGATGACACCCCGGGCTTCGAGCGCAACCTGGTCAGCCGCACGCTGGCGTTCTACAACAACGAGATCTACCTGCGTGGCGACGATGGCACGCTGACCAAGATCGATGCGCCGAACTCGGCCGAGAAGGGCCTGCACAAGCAGTGGCTGACCCTGGAGCTGCGTGATCCGTGGACCGTGGGTGGCAAGACCTATGCGTCCGGTTCACTGCTGGCGACCAGGCTGGATGACTTCCTGGCCGGCAAGCGTGAGTTCGACGTGCTGTTCACCCCGACCGCGACCACCTCGCTGGCCAGCGCCACCTGGACCAAGAGCCACCTGGTGCTGAACGTGCTGGATGACGTCAAGAACCGCCTGTCGGTGCTGACCCCGGGCGCCAATGGCTGGCAGACCAGCCGCTTCGTCGGCGCGCCGGCCTTCGGCACACTGGGCGTGGCCGCGGTGGACAGCAACGACAGCGACGCGGTGTGGCTGACCGCCACCGACTACCTGACCCCGACCACCCTGGCGCTGGCCGAGATCGGGCAGGCCCCGGAAACGCTGAAGACCATGCCGGCCTTCTTCGATGCCAAGGGCAAGGTGATCGAGCAGCACTTCGCCACCAGCAAGGACGGCACCCGCGTGCCGTACTTCGTGGTGCACGACAAGGCGATGAAGCTGGACGGTTCCAACCCGACCCTGCTGTACGGTTACGGTGGTTTCGAGATCTCGCTGACCCCGGGCTACTCCGGTGGCATGGGTCGCGCCTGGCTGGAGAAGGGCGGCGTGTACGTGGTTGCCAACATCCGTGGCGGCGGCGAATACGGCCCGCGCTGGCACCAGGCGGCGCTGAAGCAGAACCGCCACAAGGCCTATGAAGACATGGCCGCGGTGGCACGCGATCTGGTCAAGCGCAAGATCACCAGCGCCAGGCACCTGGGCGTGCAGGGCGGCAGCAACGGTGGCCTGCTGACCGGCAACATGCTGACCCAGTACCCGGAACTGTTCGGTGCGGTGGTGGTGCAGGTGCCGCTGCTGGACATGAAGCGCTACAGCCATCTGCTGGCCGGTGCCTCGTGGATGGCCGAGTACGGCAACCCGGATACCAGCGACTGGGCGTTCATCAAGACCTTCTCGCCGTACCACCTGTTCGACGCGAAGAAGAAGTACCCGCCGGTGCTGTTCACCACCTCCACCCGCGATGACCGCGTGCACCCGGGCCACGCCCGCAAGATGGCGGCGAAGATGATCGACGCCGGCAAGGACGTGACCTACTACGAGAACATCGAAGGTGGCCACGGCGGTGCAGCCAACAACGCGCAGGCCGCACACATGTCGGCGCTGGCCTACAGCTTCCTGTGGGAGCGGTTGGGCGGTAAGTAAGCAGACAGGCAGAACGGAAAACGCCGCCCCAGGGCGGCGTTTTTCTTTATCCGCTAGTGCCGGCCGCTGGCCGGCAACCGCATCATTCACGCATTCCCGGGTTGCCGGCCAGCGGCCGGCACTACCGTCAACGTGATCCCTGCCAGCGCTGCAACCCACGCGCGATCCGTGCCACCGCCTCCTGCAACCGCGGCACTTCCTGGGTATAGGCCAGGCGCACGTGCTGGTTGGCGCGATGGAAGCCGAAATCCAGCCCGGGCGTGAATGCCACGTGCTCGGTTTCCAGGAAATGGGCGCAGAACGCCTGTGCGTCATCGGTGAATGCGCTGACATCGGCGTACAGGTAGAACGCACCCTGCGGCTCGACTTCGATGCGGAAGCCCAGCTCGCGCAGCGCGGGCAGCAGGAAGTCGCGGCGCTGGCGGAACGCTTCGCGACGCTGTTCGAAGATCGACATCGCTTCGTCGCTGAAACACGCCAGTGCGGCATGCTGGGCGATGCTCGATGCGCTGATGTACAGGTTCTGCGCGAGTTTCTCCAGGTCCGGCACGGCTGCTGGCGGTGCCACCAGCCAGCCCAGCCGCCAACCGGTCATGCCGAAGTATTTGGAAAAGCTGTTCAGCACGAATGCGCTGTCATCCACCTGCAGCACGCTGGGTGCATCCAGGCCATAGGTGAGGCCGTGGTAGATCTCGTCCACCACCAGGTGACCACCGCGCGCGTGCAGGGTCTTCGACAGGGCGGCCAGTTCGTCGGCGGAGAGCACGGTGCCGGTCGGGTTGGCCGGTGAGGCAACCAGCGCGCCGACGCTGTCGGCACTCCAATGCTGTTCCACCAGCGACGGTGTGAGCTGGTAGGCAGTGTCCGGGCCGACCGGCACCAGCTGTGCGCCGCCTTCAACGAGGCGCAGGAAGTGGCGGTTGCACGGATAACCCGGGTCGGCCAGCAGCCAGTGGCGGGCGGGATCGACCAGCAGGCTGCTGGCCAGCAGCAGCGCACCGGAGCCGCCGGGGGTGACCAGGATGCGTTCGGGGTCGATGTCCAGCCCGTAGTGGCTGCGATAGAAGCCGCTGATCGCCTGGCGCAGGGCTGGCAGGCCACGTGCGGCGGTGTAGCGGGTATGGCCGGCGGCCAATGCGGCCTGGCCAGCACGCACGATCGGTTCGGCGGTGGTGAAGTCCGGTTCGCCGATTTCCAGGTGGATCACGTCGTGGCCGGCCTGTTCCAGCGCCTGCGCGCGGGCCAGCAGGGACATCACGTGGAACGGAGCGATTTCATGGCTGCGCCGGCTGTAGCCCGGCGTATGGGGCAGGGTACTCATGCAGCCCATGGTACGCCGCGCACCGGGGTCACGCGCTCTGGCAGTGCCGGCCGCTGGCCGGCAACCGACCCACCCGCAGGCCGTGAGGGTGCCGGCCAGCGGCCGGCACTACCGGCAGGCATGGCCACCATGACGTTCCGCAGGGTTGCCCACCGTCCTTCCGCAACCCAGACTCGGGCGCAAGGACGCCATTGCATTGCCCCTCAAGGAGCCCTATCTCATGAAATCCACCCTCTGCCTGTTGCTTGCCAGCCTGATGACCACCACTGCCACCGCCGCCACTCCGCCCGTTCCGCCGGATGCCGCCAAGCATCCGCATGTGGTCAAGGCGCCGTTCGGCGCGACCCGCAACGATGACTATTACTGGCTGCGCGACGACAAGCGCGGGAACAAGGACATGCTGGCCTACCTGCAGGCCGAGAATGCCTATGCCGACCAGCTGCTGGCGCCGCTGAAGCCGCTGGAGGACACCCTGTACAAGGAGATCGTCGGCCGCATCAAGCAGGACGATTCCAGCGTGCCGGCGCGCGAGCGTGGCTACTGGTACTACAGCCGCTTCGAAACCGGCCAGGACTACCCGATCCACGCACGCCGCAAGGGCAGCATGGAGGCCGCCGAGGAAATCCTGCTGGACGTCAACGCGATGGCTGCCGGCAAGGGCTATTTCAGCGTCGGCTCGATGGAAGTCAGCCAGGACAACCAGCTGCTGGCCTGGGCCGATGATGATGTCGGCCGCCGCCAGTACACCATCCGCTTCAAGGACCTGGCCACCGGCAAGGTGCTGCCCGATGTGATCACCGGCAGCTCGGGCGACCTGGTCTGGGCCGACGACAACCGCACCGTGCTGTACGTCGAGAACGATCCGGAAACGTTGCTGACCGTGCGCGTGAAGAAGCACGTGCTGGGCACCGCGGCCAGCGCCGACACCATCGTCTACGAAGAGAAGGACGACAGCTTCTACATGGGCATCGGCCGCACCCGCGACGATCGCTTCATCACCATCGGCGTGCACAGCACCGTGTCCTCGGAAGAGCGTTACGCGCCGGCCAGCGACCCGACCCACTTCACTGTGCTGGCGCCGCGCCAGCGCGATGTCGAGTACGACGCCGACCACTACGATGGCCGCTGGGTGATCCGCACCAACGACGGTGCGAAGAATTTCAAGCTGGTCACCGCACCGACCGATGCGACCTCGCGTGCGCAGTGGAAGGACTGGATCGCGCACGACGATGCGGTGTTCATCGAAGGCTTCGAACTGTTCGATGGCTACACCGCCATCGCCGAACGCTCCGAGGGCCTGGAACGCATCCGCCTGCTGTTCAAGGATGGTCGCAGCGACTACGTGAAGGCCGACGAGCCGGCGTACTCGATGGGCCTGGGCGACAACACCGAGGCCGATACGCCCTGGTTGCGCTACGTCTACACCTCGATGACCACCCCCACCACCGTGTTCGAACTGAACACCGCCACCGGTGAGCGCCGCCAGCTGAAGGTGCAGCCGGTGATCGGCTATGACGCGTCGAAGTACGAAACCGACCGCGTCTGGATCACCGCGCGCGATGGCGTGAAGGTGCCGGTGTCGCTGGTCTACCGCAAGGGCTACCAGAAGGATGGCAAGGGCGCGTTGTTCCAGTACGCCTATGGCAGCTACGGCATGTCGATGGACCCGTACTTCAACCAGACCGCGGTGAGCCTGCTCGACCGTGGCGTGGTGTATGCCATCGCCCACATCCGCGGTGGCCAGGAAATGGGCCGCGACTGGTACGAGAACGGCAAGCTGCTGCACAAGCAGAACACCTTCAACGACTTCATCGACGTCACCCGTGGCCTGGTGGCGCAGGGCTGGGCGGCGAAGGACCGCGTGGCGGCATCCGGCGGCAGTGCCGGTGGCCTGCTGATGGGCGCGGTGGCCAACCAGGCGCCGCAGGACTACCGCGTGATGGTGGCCCAGGTGCCGTTCGTCGACGTGGTGACCACCATGCTCGACCCGACCATTCCGTTGACCACCAACGAGTACGACGAGTGGGGCAACCCGGAGCAGAAGCAGTTCTACGACTACATGCTGTCCTACTCGCCCTACGACAACGTCAGCAAGCAGGCCTATCCGGCGCTGTTCGTGGGCACCGGCCTGTGGGATTCGCAGGTGCAGTACTGGGAACCGGCCAAGTGGGTGGCCAAGCTGCGTGACGACAACACCGGCCACTACCCGATCCTGTTCCGCACCAACATGGAAGCCGGCCATGGCGGCAAGTCGGGGCGCTTCCAGCGCTACCGCGAGCTGTCCGAGTCGTACGCATTCGTGCTGCAGCAGCTGGGCATCGCCCAGCCGTGATCGCGACAGGGTGCCGGGCACTGCCTGGCACCCTGAACCGGTATCCTTGCGGCCATGAGCGCGCCAGATCCTTCCGTCCCTCGCGATGCCACCACGCCTCCGCGCGTGGTGCGTTTCCGCTGGGCGTGGTGGCTGCTGGCCTATGTCAGCCTCGGCACCGGCATCGTCGGCATCTTCGTACCGGGCCTGCCGACCACCGTATTCATCCTGATCTCGGCCTGGGCCGCCTCGCGTGGCTCCGAACGCCTGCACAACTGGCTGCTGCAGCATCCACGCTTCGGCCCGGCCATCGCCAACTGGCAGGCACACGGGGCGGTCAGCCGCTACGGCAAGTGGATGGCCGCGATCACCATGGCGGTATGCGCCGGCATCATGCTCTGGTGCGTGCCGATTGCCTGGGTGAAGTGGTTCTCGATCGGCAGCATGACCGTGGTGGCGATCTGGCTGTGGACCCGGCCGTTGCCGCCCACCGCGGATTGAGCACCTGCGGTAGTGCCGGCCGCTGGCCGGCAACCCGATCCCCTGCACCAACCGCTCAGCCGCCAATGGCTATACTCGGGGCATGAAGATCCCCCATCGAAACGCCATCCTGATTCCGCTGGCAGCGGCTTCGCTGCTGTTCCTCGCCGCCTGCGGCAACAAGGGCCCGCTGGTACTGCCGCAGAAGCCGGTGCCGGTGGAAGAAACCGTCGAACCTGTTGCCGAGCCCGCTACCGAAGCGACCCCGGCGCAGACCGAAGGCAGCGGCACCCCGGCCACGACCGTGGAGCCGGCTGCACCGACCACGCAACCGGCGCCTGCGCCTGCGAAGAAGGTGGGCGGCGGGAATGAGTAAGGCCGGTTCCAAGGCCCTGCGCTTCAGCAAGATGCATGGCGCGGGCAATGATTTCGTAGTGATCGACCTGCGTGACGGCACCGCGCCGCCCACGCCTGAACTGGCCGCGCAGCTGGCCGACCGCCACACCGGCGTCGGCTGCGATCAGATCCTGACCATCGAAGCGCCGCGCGCGGAAGGCGCGGTGGCGTCGTACCGCATCTGGAATGCCGACGGCTCCAATTCCGAACAGTGCGGCAATGGCGCGCGCTGCATCGCCGCCTGGCTGGTGCGCGAAGGCAGTGCGCAGGGCGACCGCTTCGTCATCGACAGCCCGCTGGCCAGCCATGAGGTGGAAGTGCTGGGCGATGGCCAGTTCGCGGTGACCATGGGCGTGCCGGCGTTCGAGCCGGCCAACGTGCCGCTGGTGGGTTTCGCCCACGCGCGCGAGGAATACCTGCTGCCGCTGCAGGGCGAAAGCGTGCGTTTCGCTGCGGTGTCGATGGGCAACCCGCATGCGGTGATCGAAGTGGGCCTGATCGATGCTGCACCGGTCGAGCGCGTCGGTGCGCTGCTGCAGCAGCATGCCTCGTTCCCGCGCTCGGTGAACGTGGGCTTCGCCCAGGTGATGGGCCCGGCGCATGCACGTCTGCGTGTGAATGAACGCGGCGTCGGTGAAACCCTGGCCTGCGGCAGTGGCGCCTGCGCCGCTGCGGTGACCCTGATGCAGCGCGGCCGCCTGCAGCGTGATGCACGCATCAGCCTGCCCGGTGGTGACCTGCGCATCCAGTGGCCGGGCGATGGCCAGCCTGTGGTGATGGCCGGCCCGACTGCATTCGTCTTCGAAGGGGAGTGGATGGCATGACCGAAACCGTCGACAAGCTCGGGGCCCACGAAGTCGCTGCCTGGTTGCGGCGACATCCCGGCTTCCTCAAGCAGTTCCCGGACCTGGCCCTGACCCTGGTGGTGCCGCGTGACGACGGCCCGACCGCGTCGCTGGCCAGCTACCAGCTGGAGGTGCTGCGCGAGAAGAACCGCGAGTTGGCACGACGGTTGGCCGACCTGGGCGCGACTGCCCAGGTCAACGAACGCCTGGCGGTGCGCACGCACCAGCTGACCCTGGCGTTGATGAAGCAGGACAACGCCGCCGACACCCTGCGTGCGATGGCGGCCTCGCTGCAGGAAGATTTCGCCGGCGACCTGGTGCGATTGGTGGTGCACACGCCGGTGGCCGGGCTGGAACAGGCCGACTGGTTGCAGGTGATCGCCGCCGATGATCCGCAGCTCGGCCCGTTCCGCGACTGCCTGAAGGACGGCGAGCCGATCTGCGGCCGCCTGCAGCCGGAAAAGAATGCTGTGCTGTATGGCGTGCGCAGCGAGGAAGTGCAGACCACCGCGCTGCTGCCGTTGCCGGGCGTGGGCCTGATTGCGGTGGGCAGCCACGATCCGAACCGTTTCTATCCGGGCATGGGCACGCTGTTCCTGCGCATGATGGGCGACGCCCTGGTCGCCGGCCTGAAGCGCTTCCCGGGCTGAGCAGGACACGACGATGAGCGCGGTACAGGCCTTCCTGCAGCATCTGCAGGTAGAGCGGCGGATGTCGGCGCATACGCTCGATGCCTACCGCCGTGACCTGGACGCGCTGTCGGTCTGGGCCGAGCCGCGCGGTGTTGCGGTGGAGGCACTCGATGCCGACGCGCTGCGCCAGTTCGTCGCCGATGAGCACCGCCGTGGCCTGTCGGCCAAGAGCCTGCAGCGCCGCTTGTCCGCCTGCCGCAGCTTCTATGCCTGGCTGCTCAAGCACGGCCGCATCGAGGTCAGTCCTGCAGCAACGCTGAAGGCGCCGCGCGCGCCGCGCCGGTTGCCACAGGTCCTCGACGCCGATGAGGCCGTGCAGCTGGTCGAGCTGGAGCCGGAAGGTGAACTCGGCCGCCGTGACCGCGCGCTGCTGGAACTTTTTTATTCTTCCGGCCTGCGCCTGAGCGAAGTCTGCGCGCTGACCTGGCGCGATCTGGATTTCGACAGCGGGCTGGTCAACGTGCTGGGCAAGGGCAATCGGCAGCGCCGCGTGCCGTTCGGCCGGCCGGCGCGCGAAGCGCTGCAGGCGTGGCGCGCCGAAAGTGGCGGTGGTCCGGCCTCGCCGGTATTTCCCGGCCGCAACGGACCGATCAGCCAACGCGCGGTGCAGATCCGCATCCGCCAGCTGGCGCAGCGCCAGGGCCTGTTCAAGCACGTGCACCCGCACATGCTGCGGCACAGTTTCGCCAGCCATATCCTGGAATCATCCGGTGATCTGCGCGGCGTGCAGGAGCTGCTGGGCCATGCCGACATCGCCACCACCCAGATCTACACCCACCTGGATTTCCAGCACCTGGCCAAGGTCTACGACGCGGCGCATCCGCGCGCGAAGCGTCGAAGCAGCAGCGAGGGCAGCGGAGAAAGCTGAACGTTGCCCGTGCGGCAGCCGGTCGCGGGTGGCTTGAAGGGCGCAGGGCAGTCCCCACCTCTGGTTCTGTCACCCCGGAGGCATCATGGACCCCAGTCAGAACCCCAACGTTTTCCACGCCACCACCATCGTCTGCGTCCGTCGCGGCGAGCACGTGGCCATTGCCGGCGACGGCCAGGTCACGCTGGGCCACACCGTGATGAAGGGCAATGCGCGCAAGGTGCGCCGCCTCGGTCGTGATGGCCAGGTGCTGGCCGGCTTTGCCGGTGCCGCCGCCGATGCCTTCACCCTGTTCGAGCTGTTCGAGGCCAAGCTGGAAAAGCACGGCCAGTTGCAGCGTGCTGCGGTCGAACTGGCCAAGGATTGGCGCACCGAGCGCCGCCTCGGAAAGCTTGAAGCCCTGTTGGCCGTGGCCGACAAGGAAACCTCGCTGATCATCAGCGGCACCGGCGATGTGATCGAACCGGAGGACGGCATCATCGCCATCGGTTCCGGTGGCTCGTATGCACTGTCGGCCGCCCGTGCGCTGATGGCACACACCGAACTGGATGCGCGCACCATCGCCAGCGAAGCGATCGGCATTGCCGGCGATATCTGCATCTACACCAACCGCAACGTGGTGGTCGAGGAACTCTGAGGGTCGCGCCGGCTGCTGGCCGGCAACCTCATGATCCCCCACACGCGTGCCTGGTTGCCGGCCAGCGGCCGGCACGACCGACAACGAATTCGTGAGCACATCCATGTCGAAGATCGAAGTTTCCTCCGCCACCATGACCCCGCGCGAGATCGTGCAGGAACTGGACCGGCATATCGTGGGCCAGCACGACGCCAAGCGCGCCGTGGCCATCGCCCTGCGCAACCGCTGGCGCCGCATGCAGCTGGTGCCTGAGCTGCGCAATGAAGTGATGCCGAAGAACATCCTGATGATCGGCCCGACCGGCGTCGGCAAGACCGAGATCGCGCGTCGCCTGGCCACGCTGGCCAACGCGCCGTTCGTGAAGGTCGAAGCCACCCGCTTCACCGAAGTCGGATACGTCGGCAAGGACGTCGAGCAGATCATCCGCGACCTCGCCGATACCGCAGTGAAGCTGTACCGCGAACAGGCCAAGGTGCGCGTGCGTACCCAGGCCGAGGAACGCGCCGAAGACCGCATCCTCGATGCGCTGCTGCCGCGCCGCAGCGGTGGCATCGGCTTCGATCCGGAAGTCGCCCGCAACGAACCGTCGGCGCAGGACAACGAGACCCGCATCAAGTTCCGCAAGATGCTGCGCAACGGTGAGCTGGACGAGCGCGAGATCGAACTCGACCTGGCCGCCAATGTCAGCATGGACATCATGACCCCGCCGGGCATGGAGGAAATGGGCCAGCAGCTGAAGTCGATGTTCGCCAACCTTGGCGGCGGCGCGAAGGCACACAAGCGCACGCTGACCATCAAGGCCGCGCGTCCGCTGCTGATCGAGGAAGAGGCCGGCAAGCTGGTCAACGAAGACGATATCCGCACCGCGGCGATCGAAGCCTGCGAGCAGCACGGCATCGTCTTCATCGACGAGATCGACAAGGTCGCCAAGCGTGGCGATAACGTGGGCGGCGGCGATGTCTCCCGCGAAGGCGTGCAGCGCGACCTGCTGCCGCTGGTGGAAGGCTCCAACGTGTCCACCAAGTACGGCACGATCAAGACCGACCACATCCTGTTCATTGCATCCGGTGCGTTCCACCTGGCCAAGCCCAGCGATCTGATTCCGGAGCTGCAGGGTCGCTTCCCGATCCGCGTTGAACTGGGTGCGCTGAGCAAGGGTGATTTCGTGCGCATCCTGACCGAGCCGAAGGCCGCGCTGACCAAGCAGTACGAGGCGCTGCTGGCTACCGAGGGCGTCAAGGTCAGCTTCACCGCCGACGCCATCGAGCGCCTGGCCGAAATCGCCTTCCAGGTGAACGAGCGCCAGGAGAACATCGGTGCCCGTCGCCTGCATACGGTGCTGGAGCGCCTGCTGGATTCGCTCAGCTACGAGGCACCGGACCGCGATGGCGAAAGCCTGGCGATCGACAGCGCCTACGTCGACAAGCACCTGGGTGAGCTGGTGCAGGACCCGGACCTGAGCCGCTACATCCTGTAATGCCCGTTGGAGTCGGATCCCTCGCCCCAGCGAGGGCTCTGACCCCGCCCGCTGCAACAGAAAAGGCCGCCGCAGGGCGGCCATTTTCTTGTGCGGTCAGCGCGATTGCCGGGTGCGGTAGTCCCGCAGCACCTGGTCGATCACCGCACTGGTGCGGGCGGCGCTGATGCTGGTCGAGGGCGAACGGCCGTTGCCGCGCAGCTCGTCCACGAGGGAGACGATCAATGGCTGCTGGACCGATGGCGGGTTCGGGATGTCGAATGCCTGCATGCCCGCTTCGGTCTCCAGAACCACTGGAACGTCCTCGAAGGTGGCAAAGCGCAGCTGCCCGCGGTCGCCGGTGATCTCGACCTCATCCAGGCGCCGGAACGCGCAGAAGCTCCATTGCGCGATGCCGTGCGCCCCGCTGCCGGTACGGAAGCACATCGAGACACTGTCCTCGGCGGCGTAGGCGCCGGTCAGCGAACTGGCCAGGCCACGCACGTCGCTCAGCGGCCCCAATAGATGGTCGAGCAGGTCCAGGGTATGCGAGCCCAGATCGACGAACAGCCCGCCGCCGGCGATCGACGGATTGGTCCGCCAGAAGTCGGGCGATGCGGCATTCGCCGAATGCGGCCGATGCAGGATGGCGCGCACGCTGCGCGGCGTTCCGATCGCGCCGTTGTCCAGCAGCTGCTTCACCTGTGCGAAGCGGGGCAGGGCACGGCGGTAGTAGGCCACGAACACGGGCACGCCGCTGCGGGCGCTGGCCGCGATGATGCGCTGGCACTCGTCGTGGTCCATGGCCATCGGCTTTTCGATGTAGACCGGCTTGCCCGCGGCGATCGCCTGCAGCGCGTAATGCATGTGCGTCGAGGGCGGCGTTGCCACGTAGACCGCGTTCACTTCCGGATCGGCGATGAGTGCGTCGGCGTCCGCGTACCAGCGCGGAATCGCGTGGCGCCGCGCATAATCCTCGGCCAATCCCGCATTGCGGCGCATGACCGCTGCCACCCGTGAGCCGGGTGTGCTGGCCAGGGGGGGGGCGCTCTTCTTCTCGGTGACGCTGCCACAGCCGATGAAGCCCCACACCACGTTGTCCAGGATCACGGGGCTGTCCTCAGATGGGCGCGGCGGTGGCGGCAGCAGCGCCACTCACGCTTCGGGCAGCGGCTCGGGCACAGTGCCCGGCACGAACACGCCGTCCTTCACGTAGGCGGCCAGGGTCATGTCCAGTGCGAGCATGCCGTCGCGCTTGAGGTCCATCAGGTCCGGTTCGACCATCGCCCCGTGCAGCACGCCCAGCACGGTGGCATGCAGCATGCGCGCGGCGATCTTGGGGTCGGCGCCTTCGCGCAGCTGGCCCAGATCGCGGGCGCGGCGCAGGGCACGCTCCATCCGGTCCAGCGCATCGCGGAATCCGGCCTGCTGCATTTCGGTCAGCACCCTGGTGTCGGCCGAGGCATCGCTGCGCAGCATGATCTCCATGGTCTTGCGCAGGCGCTCGTCTTCGGACAGCTCGATGAAGGAGTGGATCATCACCGCGCGCAGGTCGTGCACGGGGGTGTCGCGCTGGTCGGTCGAGGTGCGCTCCAGTTCCTGCATGAAGGGCAGGTGCACCCGTTCGACGATCGCGGCCAGCACCTCGCTCTTGTTCTTGAAGTGCCAGTAGACCGCGCCACGGGTATAGCCGGCGCGGGCGCCGATCATCTCCAGCGTGGTACGGGCCACGCCGTGTTCATGGAAGCAGGCTTCGGCGGCGTCAAGGATGCCTTCCCGGGTTGCCTGGGTGTCCTCTTTGGTCTTGCGGGCCATGTAGGTACGAGTGCGGGTGAAACGTGGCTGAATTGTACCGGTTTACAAACAAACAAGCATGTATGTATATTTCGCTCCCATCATTCCCGTCGTGTGCGTGGCAGGCCGGTCCGGCTCCCGCTCCACCCGGGTGGGCGCTGTTCTCACGGTCTTCACCTTTACCGGTCGAAGGGTCCGCCGTATCAGCGCCGGCTGAGATCCTTTCCTTCAAGAGCCTTTCCGTCATGTTGCTGAGCCGAATCCGACCCTTTGCACTGTCGCTGGCCATCGCCGCAGCCGTGGCTGCCTGCGGCGGCCAACCCCAGGCCCCCGAGCAGGGCCCGGGTGACGTCACCGTGGTCACGCTGAAGTCCGAGACCGTGGGCCTGACCCGCGAACTGCCGGGCCGTACCACCGCCTTCCTGGTCGCCGAAGTGCGCCCGCAGGTCAACGGCATCGTTGCCAAGCGCCTGTTCACCGAAGGCGGCATGGTCAAGGCCGGCGAGCCGCTCTACCAGATCGAGGACGCCAGCTATCGCGCCCAGGCCAACAGCGCCCGCGCCCAGCTGGCCCGCGCCGAAGCCACGGCCAACGCCGCGCGCCTGAGCGCCAAGCGCATCACCGAGCTGGCCAAGGTCGACGCGGTCAGCCAGCAGGACCTGGAAAACGCCGTGGCCGCGCAGAAGCAGGCCGAGGCCGATGTCGGTGCCGCCAAGGCCTCGCTGGACGCGGCCAACGTCACCCTCGGCTATGCCCGCATCACCGCGCCGATCAGCGGCCGCATCGGCAAGTCCAGCGTTACCCAGGGTGCGCTGGTCAGCGCCGGCCAGGCCAATGCACTGGCCACCGTGCAGCAGCTGGACCCGATCTACGTCGATCTGACCCAGTCCTCGGCCGAGCTGCTGCAGCTGCGCCGCGAACTTGCTGCCGGCCGCCTGCAGGACAACCAGACGCTGCCGGTCAGCATCCTGATGGAAGACGGCAGCACCTTCGAGCACAAGGGCACGCTGGAGTTCTCTGAAGTGAGCGTCGATCCAGCCACCGGCAGCTTCGGCCTGCGCGTGAAGGTGGACAACCCGGACGGCCTGCTGATGCCGGGCACCTACGTGCGCGCGGTGATCGGCGGCGGCGTGCGCAGCGATGCGGTGCTGGTACCGATGCAGGGCATCGCCCGCGATCCGAAGGGCGACACGACCGCGATGGTGGTCGGCAAGGACAACAAGGTCGAAGTGCGCCCGGTCAAGGTCAGCCGCACGGTCGGCGACAAGTGGCTGGTCGAGGACGGTCTGAAGGCCGGCGACAAGGTCATTGTCGAAGGCCTGCAGAAGATCGGCCCCGGCATGCCGGTCAAGGCCACCGAGAAGGGCGCTGCTCCGGCCAAGCCGGCAGCGGCCGCCCAGCCTGCCGCCCCGGCCGGCGACGCGAAGTAAGCGGAGAACCCCATGGCACGCTTTTTCATCGATCGACCCATCTTCGCGTGGGTGATCGCCATCATCATCATGCTCGCCGGCGGCCTGGCCCTGTTCAAGCTGCCGGTCTCGATGTACCCCAACGTCGCACCGCCGGCGGTGGAAATCAGCGCCACCTACCCGGGTGCATCGGCCAAGGTGGTCGAGGACTCGGTGACGCAGATCATCGAGCAGAACATGAAGGGCCTTGATGGCCTGATCTACTTCTCCTCCAACAGCTCGTCCAACGGCCAGGCCACCATCACCCTGACCTTCGAGAGCGGTACCAACCCGGACATCGCCCAGGTGCAGGTGCAGAACAAGCTGCAGCTGGCCATGCCGCTGCTGCCGCAGGAAGTTCAGCGGCAGGGCATCAACGTGGCCAAGTCCAGCTCGGGCTTCCTGAACGTCATCGCGTTCGTGTCCGAGAACGGCAGCATGGATGCCAACGACATCGCCGACTACGTCGGTTCCAATGTCGTCGATCGCCTGAGCCGCGTGCCGGGCGTGGGCAACATCCAGGTGTTCGGTGGCAAGTACGCCATGCGCATCTGGCTGGATCCGAACAAGCTGCATACCTATGGCCTTTCGGTTGCGGAAGTGACCGCAGCGATCAAGGCACAGAACGCGCAGGTGGCCATCGGCCAGCTTGGCGGTGCACCGTCGATCAAGGGCCAGCAGCTCAACGCCACCATCAACGCGCAGTCGCGCCTGCAGACCCCGGAACAGTTCCGCAACATCATCGTGCGCGGTGCGCAGGACGGTGCCGAGCTGCGCCTGGGGGATGTCGCCCGCGTCGAGCTGGGTGCCGAGTCCTACGACTTCGTCACCCGCTACAACGGCCAGCCGGCCAGCGGCCTGGCGGTGACCCTGGCCACCGGCGCCAACGCGCTGGATACCGCTGCTGGTGTGAATGCCGCGCTGGAAGACATGAAGAGCTTCTTCCCGGCCGGGCTGAAGGCGGAGGTCCCGTACGACACCACCCCGTTCGTGCGCGTGTCGATCAAGGGCGTGGTGCAGACCCTGATCGAAGCGATCGTGCTGGTGTTCGTGGTGATGTACCTGTTCCTGCAGAACTTCCGCGCCACCCTGATCCCGACCATCGCCGTGCCGGTGGTGCTGCTGGGTACCTTCGGCGTGCTGGCCATGCTCGGCTTCTCGGTGAACATGCTGACCATGTTCGCGATGGTGCTTGCGATCGGCCTGCTGGTGGACGATGCCATCGTGGTGGTGGAGAACGTCGAGCGCATCATGTCCGAGGAAGGACTGTCGCCGCTCGAGGCGACCCGCAAGTCGATGGGCCAGATCACCGGCGCGCTGGTGGGCATCGGCCTGGTGCTGTCGGCGGTGTTCGTGCCGATGGCCTTCATGAGTGGCTCCACCGGCGTGATCTACCGCCAGTTCTCGGCCACGATCGTCTCGGCGATGGCATTGTCGGTGCTGGTCGCGATCGTGCTGACCCCGGCGCTGTGCGCGACCATGCTCAAGCCGCTGAAGAAGGGTGAGCACCACGTCGCCCACCGCGGCCTGGCCGGTCGCTTCTTCAATGGCTTCAACCGTGGATTCGACCGCACCAGCGAAAGCTACCAGCGTGGCGTGCGCGGCATCATCCATCGCCCGTGGCGCTTCATGGGCATCGTGGCGGCGCTGTTCGTGCTGATGGGCGTGTTGTTCGTGCGCCTGCCCAGCTCATTCCTGCCCAACGAAGACCAGGGCGTGTTGATGGCGCTGGTGCAGGCCCCGGTGGGTGCCACCCAGGAACGTACGCTGGAATCGATCGCGGCACTGGAAAACCACTTCCTGCAGAACGAGAAGGATGCGGTGGACTCGGTGTTCTCGGTGCAGGGCTTCAGCTTCGCCGGCATGGGCCAGAACGCCGGCATGGCATTCGTCAAGCTGAAGGACTGGAGCGAGCGTGACGCCAACAATGGCGTGATGCCGATCACCGGACGCGCGATGGCGGCCCTGGGCCAGATCAAGGATGCCTTCATCTTCGCCTTCCCGCCGCCGGCCATCCCGGAACTGGGCACCGCCTCGGGCTATACCTTCTTCCTGAAGGACAACAGCGGCCAGGGCCACGAGGCACTGGTGGCCGCGCGCAACCAGCTGCTCGGCCTCGCCGCCGGCAGCAAGAAGCTGGCCAACGTGCGCCCGAACGGCCAGGAGGACACGCCGCAGTTCCGCATCGACATCGACGCGGCCAAGGCGACCTCGCTGGGGCTGTCAATCGACCAGATCAACGGCACGCTGGCCGCCGCGTGGGGCAGCTCGTACATCGACGACTTCGTCGATCGTGGCCGCGTCAAGCGTGTGTTCGTGCAGGCCGACCAGCCGTTCCGCATGGTGCCGGAGGACTTCGATCTCTGGTCCGTGAAGAACGACAAGGGTGAAATGGTGCCGTTCAGTGCCTTCGCCACCAAGCACTGGGATTACGGTTCGCCGCGCCTGGAACGCTACAACGGTGTGTCGGCCATGGAAATCCAGGGCGAACCGGCCCCGGGTGTCGCCTCCGGTGATGCCATGGCCGAGATCGAACAGCTGGCCAAGCAGCTGCCGGCGGGCTTCGGCATCGAATGGACGGCGATGTCGTACCAGGAGCGCCAGGCTGGCTCGCAGACGCCACTGCTGTACACGCTCTCGCTGATGATCGTATTCCTGTGCCTGGCCGCGATGTACGAAAGCTGGAGCGTGCCGACCGCAGTGCTGCTGGCGGCCCCGCTGGGCATCCTCGGCGCGGTGCTGGCCAATACCTTCAAGGGCCTGGAACGCGATATCTACTTCCAGGTGGCGATGCTGACCACGGTGGGCCTGACCAGCAAGAACGCGATCCTGATCGTGGAGTTCGCCAAAGAGAACCTGGAGAAGGGCGCAGGCCTGATCGAATCGATCATGCATGCCGTGCGCGACCGCCTGCGTCCGATCGTGATGACCTCGCTGGCCTTCGGCATGGGCGTGGTACCGCTGGCGATCTCCACCGGTGCCGGTTCCGGCGCCAAGCAGGCGATCGGCACCGGCGTGCTCGGCGGCATGATCGTCGGCACCGTGCTCGGTGTGTTCTTCGTGCCGCTGTTCTTCGTGGTGGTGCAGCGCGTGTTCAAGCGCAAATCCACGACGTGACCTGAAACGGTCATGCCGGCCTCAGGCTGGCGTTGTCGAAACGGTAGTGCCGGCCGCTGGCCGGCATGACCTCCTGCCATCCGGCAGTACCGATGGAAGTCATTCCCATGAAAAGTGCATCCCTGTTCCTTTCCATTGCCGCTGTGCTCGCGCTCGCCGGCTGCTCCACCCTGGTGCCGAAGAACACCGCTGTCGCCCCGGCGATCCCGGCGCAGTGGCCGGCCGAGGCCGCGCAGGGCGAGGTGGCCGATGTCGCCGCCGTCGGCTGGCGCGACTTCTTCACCGATGCGCGCCTGCAGCAGGTGATCGACCAGTCGCTGCAGAACAACCGCGATCTGCGCGTGGCCGTGCTCAACGTTGAGCGCGCGCGCGGCCAGTACCGTGTGCAGCGCGCTGATCGCGTGCCCGGCGTGGCCGTTACCGGCCAGATGCAGCGCCAGGGCACCGACGCCGGTGTCAACGAACAGTTCACCGCCGGTGTCGGCGTGGCCGAGTTCGAGCTGGATCTGTTCGGCCGCGTGCGCAATCTCAGTGAAGCCGCGCTGCAGCAGTACTTCGCCGTCGCCGCCAACCGCCGCAACGCGCAGTTGAGCCTGGTGGCCGAGACGGCGACCGCATGGCTGACCTACGGTGCCGATGCGCAGCGGCTGAAGATCGCCGATGCCACGCTGAAGACCTACGAGGATTCGCTGCGCCTGGCCGAGGCCCGCCACGAACGTGGTGGCAGTTCGGCGCTGGAGCTGACCCAGACCCGTACCCTGGTCGAGACCGCGCGTACGGACGCCGCACGCCTGCGTGGCCAGCTGGCCCAGGACCGCAACGCGCTGGCGCTGCTGGCCGGTGGCCAGCTGGATCCGGCGCTGCTGCCGGACAGCATCGAGCCGCAGCTGCTTGCACTGGCACCGCCGCCGGCCGGCCTGCCCAGCGACGTGCTGCTGCAGCGCCCGGACATCATGGCTGCCGAACACCAGCTGCTGGCGGCCAACGCCAATATCGGTGCGGCACGCGCGGCGTTCTTCCCGAGCATCTCGCTGACCGGCAGCATCGGCAGTGGTTCGAGCGAACTGTCCAACCTGTTCGACAGCGGTACGCGCGTGTGGAGCTTCCTGCCGAAGATCACGCTGCCGATCTTCCAGGGCGGCAAGCTGCGCGCCAACCTGGCCATCGCCAACGCCGATCGTGATATCGCTCTGGCGCAGTACGAGAAGTCGATCCAGGTGGGTTTCCGCGAAACCGCCGATGCGCTGGCGTTGAATGTCAGCCTGGACGAGCAGGTGAGTTCACAGCAGCGCCTGGTGGAAGCGGCCGAACAGGCCAACCGCCTGTCGCAGGCGCGCTACGACGCGGGCCTGGACAGCTTCGTGACCCTGCTTGATGCGCGGCGTACGGCCTACAACGCACAGCAGACCCAGCTGCAGGCGCAGCTGGCGCAGCAGGCCAACCGCATCACCCTGTACAAGGTGATGGGCGGTGGCTGGCACGAGCGCAGCTGAAGGACAGCCGGCCAGCGGCCGGCTCTACCTTGATGATCGATGGTAGTGCCGGCCGCTGGCCGGCATTGTCATTTCAGGACCTGCTACACCGCTTCATCGTCGCGCCGCGCTGCATGGCAGGCGCGCACCCGCGCGAGCGCATCGCCGGCTTCGCGCGCCATCTGCTCGTACTCGGCGCGGATCTCTTCCAGGCGCGTTTCGTCCAGTTCTTCCAGATCCAACAGTTCGTTGTTGGCTTCGGCCGTCGCCCGGATCAGCTCGTCCAGCTTGATCTGCATCGCGGCGGTGTCCGCGTTCTGCGTGTGCTGGATCAGGAACACCATCAGGAAGGTGATGATGGTGGTGCCGGTGTTGATCACCAGCTGCCAGGTGTCGTTGAAACCGAAAACCGGGCCACTGATGCCCCAGATCACCACGATCGCTACTGCAGCCAGGAAGGTCCACGGCGAGCCGGTGGCGGCCGCGGCCTTCTTGGCGATCGTATTGAACAGGTTTCGTACTTTCATCGTCGTCGTCCCACTCAGGTGACGAGGATGATCGGCAGTGGCCCGTGCAGGCGCCGTGCAGCGGCGGTCAGGCGCGCATGCGCTGCAGCCGCGGTGCCTGCAGGCTGCGCACCGGACTGCTCTGGTAGACGTGCTGCCAGCAACGGTCGACGAATTCGCGGGCCTGGGCTTCACTCAGTCGCGGCATGATCTGCAGGGCGTACTGGGTCTGGAACATCTCGTCACGTTCGGCCTCGCTGGCGCGCGGCTGGGTGATCAGCGAATCGCAGGCAAACTTGATCCACGGCACGTACGAGCCGAACGAGTTGTGCGGCAGTGCGCCTTCGGCATGTTGGCGGCGCCAGTGATCCAGCTCGGCGTCAACGTTGATGACCGGAGGAATGGTGGGGACTTCAGCGTGCATGACAATCCAGTTCGGTTGAGTGGAAAGGGAGTGGGGGTTCATCGGAGTGTGGCGTATGTGGCGGTGCATGCCGCGTCAGCGCGATGTGGAGCTGGCGTTGGCATGTCCAATCAACTGCGCGTGCTCGACGGCACCGAGATCTTCGGCCAGGGTGGCCATCGCGTTGCACAGACGCTCGTGGTCGAGCGGATGGCGACGGACCAGCTCCAGTTGCATGCGCTGGTAGGCGGTCCAGAACAATGCGCCGCGCCGGTGCAGTGCATATTGCCGCTGCAGGCGTTCGCGGATCGGGTCGAGGATCGAGTCTGGTGCAGGTCGTACGGCGTGCGCGCACATGGCTGGCTCCGCCGGGGAAAGAAGTCCCGGTAACCCCACCCTAGGCGCGGCAGCCGGGCGGGGTGTTATCGCAGCGTGTGCACGTTGCGCAGCTGACTGTGCACTGGTTCACGGCAATGGCCGCAAACGCTGCCGGCACTAGGGCGTGCCGGCACTGAAGCGTTCATTAAACGGGTTCAACAGGACACTGCGTGGTGATCATTCACCGATGTCTTCATTCCAGATCTCCGGGTGCTGCGCAATGAAGCCGCCCAGCAGGTCCACGCATTCCTGGCTGTCCAGGTCGATCACGTTGACGCCATTTTCCCGCAACCAGTCGATGCCGCCCTGGAAGGTGCGCGATTCGCCCACCACCACGGTGCCGATGTTGAACTGGCGCACCAGGCCAGAGCAGTACCAGCACGGTGCCAGGGTGGTGACCATGATCGTGTCCTGGTAACGGCGCTGGCGGCCGGCCTTGCGGAACGCATCGGTCTCGCCGTGCACCGACGGGTCGCCTTCCTGCACGCGGCGGTTGTGGCCGCAGCCAAGCAGGCGGCCGTCGTTGTGGTACAGGGCTGCGCCGATCGGCACGCCGCCCTCGGCCAGGCCCTGGCGGGCTTCGGCGATGGCGGTCTGCAGCAGGGCCTGGTAGTCGGGCGTGGTGATCATGCGGGGCTCCGGTAAGTCGTGGCCCGCCATGATACGGGCAGGGGGTGCCGCTGGCCCCCGGCGGTGCGATAATCGGGGCCATGAGCGAATCCCCCTACAAAGCCGGTACCACCCATTTCGGGTTCCGCGACGTCGCCGCCAAGGACAAGCAGAAGCTGGTCGGCCAGGTGTTCACCTCGGTCGCGCGCAACTACGACCTGATGAACGACCTGATGAGCCTGGGCGTGCACCGGGCGTGGAAGCGCTACTACGTGGCCACCGCGCAGGTGAAGCCGGGCGACCGCGTGCTCGATCTGGCGGGCGGCACCGGCGACATCGCCGCCCTGCTGAAGGAGCGCGTCGGCGCCGAGGGCTCGGTGGTGCTGGGCGACATCAACGCCGGCATGCTGTCGGTCGGCCGTGATCGCCTGACCAACCGCGGCCTGGTGCTGGGCCTGGACTACGTGCAGTGCAACGCCGAGGCCCTGCCGTTCCCGGACAACAGCTTCGACCTGGTCACCATCGCCTTCGGCCTGCGCAACGTGACCGACAAGGACGCCGGCCTGCGCGAGATGTACCGCGTGCTGAAGGTCGGGGGCCAGGCCCGCGTGCTGGAGTTCTCCGAAGTCACCGCGGACTGGTTCAAGCCGATCTACGACTTCCACTCGTTCAAGATCCTGCCGAAGCTGGGCAAGCTGTTCGCCAATGACTCGGACAGCTACCAGTACCTGGCCGAGAGCATCCGCAAGCACCCGCCGCAGGATGAACTGAAGGCGATGATGGGGCAGGCCGGGTTCGAGCGCTGCCACTACAAGAACCTGACCGGCGGCATCGTTTCGATCCACTCCGGCTACAAGCTGTAAGCCCCGCTCTGGTGGGTGCCAACCTTGGTTGGTGCTCGCCCGCTGCGGTGATCCGATCTGGTAGCTGCCGACCTTGGTCGGCACGGGCCTGCCGCATGCGTTGATGGGTCCGTGCCAACCAAGGTTGGTACCTGCCTATAGATGCCGACATTGGTTGGCATGCGCCCGAGGCGCAGGATCGGCTTGCCTGCCATTACCCCGCACCGCGCAACGCCTGCCGGGCCGGAGGGAGGTACCATTGGGGTTTGATCCCCGTAACGGTCCCGATTCATGCGTAATCCGCTGATGCTCCTTCCGCTGGCCGTGGCCCTGGCCGCCGGCTGCTCCCAGGAGGCGGCCGCGCCCGCCGCCGCCCCGACTGCCGCAAAGGCCCCTGCCGCCCCCGTGAACGCCGAGAACCGCAGCCACGACGAAAGCTCGTACGCCGAGCCGGACAAGGTCGTCATCAAGGACATCGCGCTGGATCTGAAGCTCGACTTCGACCAGAAGCAGATTGGCGGCACCGCCACCTACACCCTGGAATGGAAGCAGAAGGACGCCAGGCAGCTGGTGCTCGACACCCGCGAGCTGACCGTGTCCAAGGTCGAGGCCGTCGCCGCCGATGGCGCGCGCAGCCCGCTGAAGTTCGAGCTGGCCGCCGCTGACAAGGTGTTCGGCAGCAAGCTGACCATCGAGGCCCCGGAACAGCCGGCCAAGGTGGAAGTGACCTACCACACCGCGCCGACCGCATCGGGCCTGCAGTGGCTGGCACCGTCGATGACCGAGGGCAAGAAGCTGCCCTTCATGTTCAGCCAGTCGCAGGCCATCCACGCCCGTTCGTGGGTGCCGCTGCAGGACACCCCGAGCGTGCGTTTCACCTACAGCGCGCACGTGGTCTCGCGCCCGGACGTGATGGTGCTGATGAGCGCCGACAACGACCCGAAGGCCGCGCGTGACGGTGACTACACCTTCAAGATGCCGCAGCCGATTCCGTCCTACCTGCTGGCCATCGCGGCCGGCGACCTGGTGTTCGAGCCGATCTCCGGCCGCTCCGGCGTCTGGGCCGAGCCGACCATGGTCAACAAGGCCGCCAAGGAATTCGAAGACACCGAGAAGATGATCGGTGCCGCCGAGAAGCTGTACGGCGAATACCGCTGGGGCCGCTACGACATGCTGGTGCTGCCGCCGTCGTTCCCGTTCGGCGGCATGGAAAACCCGCGCCTGACCTTCGCCACCCCGACCGTGATCGTCGGCGACAAGTCGCTGGTCTCGCTGGTGGCCCACGAGCTGGCGCACAGCTGGTCGGGCAACCTGGTGACCAACGCCAGCTGGAAGGACATCTGGCTCAATGAAGGCTTCACCACCTACGTCCAGGGCCGCATCACCGAAGCCCTGTACGGCAAGGAAATGGCCGAGATGGAGAAGCAGATCGACCAGACCGACCTGCTGGCCGAAGTGAAGGACATGAGCCCGGCCGACCAGGCACTGGCGCTGCCGCCGCTGAACGAGCGTGATCCCGACGAAGCGCTCAGCCAGGTCGCCTACGTCAAGGGTTCGTGGTTCCTGGAGTTCCTGGAACAGCGCTTCGGCCGCGAGACCTTCGATCCGTTCCTGCGTGGTTGGTTCGATGACCACGCCTTCCAGAGCGCGAACACCGACCAGTTCGTCGAGTACCTGAAGAAGAACCTGCTGCCGAAGAATCCGTCGGCCGTGACCGAGGCCGAACTGAAGGCATGGCTGGACGAGCCGGGCATCCCGGCGTTCGCAGCCAAGGCGCAGTCGCGCAACTTCAGCAGCGTCGATACCGCGCGCATCGCCTTCGCCAGCGCCGGCACCGTGCCCAGCAGCCAGGTCATCGCCGACTGGAGCACCCAGGAATGGGTGCGCTTCATCGACGGCCTCGGTGCGACCCAGCCGCTGGACAAGCTGGCCACGCTGGACAAGGCCTTCCACTTCACCGGCACCCCCAATGGCGAGATCGCCATGCGCTGGTACCCGCTGGCGATCCGCAGCGGCTACGAGCAGGCCAATGAAGGGGCGGCTGCATTCATCGAGCGCGTCGGCCGTCGCAAGCTGATCCTGCCGATCTACGCCGAACTGGTGAAGACCCCGAAGGGTCTGGAACTGGCCAAGCAGGCCTTCGAAAAGGCCAAGCCGGGCTACCACCCGATCACCACCGCCTCGGTCCAGGACATGCTGGCCAAGGCTGAAGCCAAGTAAGCGGTAGTGCCGGCCGCTGGCTGGCAACCGGTCACTGCTTCACCACCAACGGCGGGGAAACCCGCCGTTGGTGTATCCGCTTTTCGCTGCCGATAGAATCGGGATGCACTCGCATAGGACCTCCGCCATGAAACGACTGATCCTGCTCACCGCCTGCACCCTGGCCCTGGCCGCCTGCAGCAACCCGGAAGAGGAACGCAAGGCGCAGGAAGCCGCTGCGGCCGCCGCGCAGGCGCAGAAGGAGGCCAAGGCCGAAGACGTGGCCAAGCAGTACGACATGGCCGTGGCCGCGCAGGACTGGGAACGCGCGCGCCTGCATGGTGCCTCGCTGCTGGACCAGTACAAGGACACCGCCGCCGCCGAGCGCATCGCCGCAGGCTTCGACGAGGTCAAGGCCAAGGGCGACGCCGCGCGCGACCTGCGCCGCATGCAGGGGCTATGGCAGTACAACCAGATTCCGGTGGGCATCAAGGGCAACCAGGTCTCGGCGCAGATCTACAGCAAGGAACGGGTGGACGTGGATGGCAGCGGCGCCAAACCGGTGCAGCTGGTGTTCCGCGATCATCCGGAGTGGAAGCGGCATGCCTACCTGGTGCTGCAGGCCGGTGATTTCCGTTGCCCGCAATGCACGGTGAAAGTGACCGTGGATGACGGCAAGCCGGTACCAATGGCGGCCTGGCGCCCGAAGACCGATGAAGCCATCGCCCTGTTCATCACCGATCAGAAGGCACTGTGGAAGCTGGCGCGCAAGGGCAAGTCGATCAGCATCGAGTTCCCGGTCAAGGCCGGTGGCACGCGAACGGCCGTGTTCGAAACCGGCGGTGTCGACGCCAGCCGCATGCCGCAGTGGTGGCAGTGAAGGTTGCGACGGGCAGCGCAGTGCACGCGTTGTCCGCGATCCGGCACTGGGTGTTCGACATGGACGGCACACTGACGGTGGCCGTGCATGACTTCGCCGCGATCCGCCGCGCGCTGGAGATCGCCGCGGAGGAAGACATCCTCGACCATATCGCGGCATTGCCCGACGCACCGGCGCAGGCCAAGCGCGCGTGGCTGCTGGATCACGAGCGCGCCCTGGCCGAGGACGCGTTGCCAGCGCCGGGTGCGGTGAAGCTGCTGCGCGCGCTGGCGGCGGCGGGTTGCCGGCTGGGCATCCTGACCCGCAACGACCATGCGCTGGCGAAGCTGACGCTGGAGGCGATCGGGGTCGGGGCGTTGTTCGACGACGCCGACATCATCGGCCGCGATGAAGCGGTGCCCAAGCCCTCGCCGGATGGCCTGCAGCAGCATCTTCGTCGCTGGGGCATCGGGGCTGCGCACGCGGTGATGGTCGGTGACCACGCCTACGACCTGGAGTGCGGGCGCGCCGCGGGCACCCACACCGTGCTGGTCAATCTGCCGGAGAACCCGTGGCCGGGCCGGGCCGACTGGCATTTCGCCGATTGCCGCGCCTTGCTGGCGGCCTGGCAGCAGAAGGGGTAGTGCCGGCCGCTGGCCGGCAGTGTCGACCAAGGTCGACACCTACCAGAACACCCGTGGCCAGGCTGGCGGCCTGGCAGAAGGGGTAGTGCTGGCCGCTGGCCGGCAGTGTCGACCAAGGTCGAAACCTACCAACAGCATTCCCAGCAGCGCATCGGGTGGAAAGCCCCCTTGCTGTTCATGGGGGCGCGCCGAAGGCGCGGGGACAAGGTGGAATGCGCGGGCAGTTCGGCTTACGCGCCCAGCGCGTAACCGAACTGCTGCTTGAACTGCTCGTTGAACTCATCGAAGGTGAAGCGCTGGTTCTGCGTGCCCGGGTGCTCGACCTTCAGCGCGCCCATCAGGTTGCCCATGCGGCCGATGGTCAGCCAGTCGTAACCCTTCTGGATGCCGTAGATCAGGCCGGCGCGGAAGGCGTCGCCACAGCCGGTCGGATCGACCACGCGGCGCTCGTGCGCCGGCGGGATGTCGTAGCTCTTTTCCGGGGTGTGGATGACCGCACCCTTCGGGCCACGGGTGGTGATGTAGGCCTTGACCCGGCTGACGATCTCCTTCTCGTCCCAGCCGGTGCGCTCCTGCAGCAGGTTCGACTCGTAGTCGTTGACCACCACGTAGTCGGCCTGATCGATGAAGGCGCGCAGCTCGGGGCCGTTGAACAGCGGCATGGCCTGGCCCGGGTCGAAGATGAACGGAATGCCGTCCTCGTGGAATTCCTGCGCGTTCTGGATCATGCCTTCGCGGCCGTCCGGGCCGACCAGGCCCAGGGTCACGCCCGGTACGCCACGCACGTGGTTCTCGTAGGAGCGCATCATCGCGCCCGGGTGGAAGGCGGTGATCTGGTTGTTGTCGTGGTCGGTGGTGATGAACGCCTGCGGGGTGAACAGCTCGTCGATCACGCGCACGCGCGACAGGTCGATGCCCAGGCCCTCGAAGTATTCGCGGTACGGGCCGAAGTCCGAACCCACGGTGCCCATCGGGATCGGCTGGCCGCCCAGCAGGTGCAGGTTGTAGGCGATGTTGCCGGCGCAGCCGCCGAACTCGCGGCGCATGCGCGGCACGAGGAAGGACACGTTCAGGATGTGCACCTTGTCCGGCAGGATGTGATTCTTGAACTGGTCCGGGAACACCATGATGGTGTCGAAGGCAAGAGAACCACAGATCAGAGCGGACATCGATGTAAGCCTATGCGGTGAATTTTGGGGTGGGCCGGCCCGGTTCAGCGGGCAAGCAAACGGCGCCCTTGGGCGCCCGACGGCGCAAAGGTTACCCGCTGGTGCCGCTCAGGGCCAGAACCGGGTGATGCCCGATCAGGCCGAAAGCCTGTGAAGACGCGGGTTCAGCTAGTTTTTTCCTTGCTCGGCGGCAGGCGGGTTGCTAGGCTTGTCGGCCTCGATTTCTGCCCATTTTTTCGCCATCCCGCGGCGGGCACGACACCCCTCAGGACTCCTTCCTCAGATGTTCAAGAAACTCCGTGGCATGTTCTCCAACGACCTGTCCATCGACCTGGGCACGGCCAACACCCTCATCTACGTGCGCGGGCAGGGGATCGTGCTGAACGAGCCGTCGGTCGTGGCCGTGCGCCAGGACCGTGCCATCGGTGGCACTCGCTCGGTGGCAGCCGTTGGCGCCGAGGCCAAGCAGATGCTCGGCCGTACCCCGGGCCACATCACCACCATCCGCCCGATGAAGGACGGCGTCATCGCCGACTTCACCTACACCGAGGCGATGCTCAAGCACTTCATCAAGAAGGTGCACAAGTCGCGCGTGCTGCGCCCGAGCCCGCGCGTGCTGGTCTGCGTGCCGGCCGGTTCGACCCAGGTCGAGCGCCGCGCAATCAAGGAATCGGCCGAGGAAGCCGGTGCCCGTGACGTGTACCTGATCGAAGAACCGATGGCTGCCGCGATCGGCGCCGGCATGCCGGTCACCGAAGCCCGTGGCTCGATGGTCATCGACATCGGCGGCGGCACCACCGAAGTGGCGGTGATCTCGCTCAACGGCATCGTCTATTCGGCCTCGGTCCGCATCGGCGGCGACCGCTTCGACGAATCCATCACCAACTACGTGCGCCGCAACCACGGCATGCTGATCGGTGAAGCCACCGCCGAGCGCATCAAGGTCGAGCTGGGTTGTGCCTACCCGCAGGCCGAGGTGCAGGAGCTGGAGATCTCCGGCCGCAACCTCGCCGAGGGCGTGCCGAAGATGATCAAGATCAGCTCCAACGAGGTGCTTGAAGCCCTGCACGAACCGCTGTCGGGCATCGTCAGCGCGGTCAAGCTGGCGCTGGAGCAGACCCCGCCGGAACTGTGTGCCGACGTTGCCGAGCGCGGCATCGTGCTGACCGGCGGCGGCGCCCTGCTGCGTGACCTGGACCGCCTGATCTCCGAGGAAACCGGCCTGCACGTGCAGGTGGCCGACGATCCGCTGACCTGCGTGGCCCGCGGTGGCGGTCGTGCGCTGGAACTGGTGGACATGCACGGCAACGAGTTCTTTGCGCCGGAATAAGCCGTCCCGGCCGTTCCTGCCCGCCGCGCCCTTCCGGGGTGCGGCCCGCCGCGATGGCGGGCCGGCACCGGCGGGGCGTCCGCGTGTTTCCCTTCCGCCTTCTGCCAGTTGAATCGTTGCCGTGCCGCCCTACGCCGGTCCTCCCGTTGCCTCCCGATCCGGTGATGCCGCCAGCCCCCTGCGGTTGCTGGCCTATCTTGCATTGGCCATCACACTGATCGTCCTTGACGATCAGGCGGGTTGGCTGGCGCGCCTGCGCGAGCAGGCCAACAGCCTGGTGCAGCCTGTGTGGGCACTGGCGGGTCTGCCCGGCAAGCTCGGCAACCAGGTCAAGGATTCCGCGGCCAGCCACACCCAGCTGGTCACCGAGAACCGTGAACTGCGCAACCAGCTGCTGCTGGCCAACGCGCGCCTGACCCGACTGCAGACCGCAGCGCTGGACAACGCCCAGCTGCGCGAACTGCTGAACGTGGCCGAGCGCAGTGGCCTGGACGTGCAGCTGGCGCCGATCCTGGATATCGACCTGGACCCGGTGAAGCAGCGCCTGGTGCTCGACGCCGGCAGTCGCGAAGGCGTGCACGTCGGGCAGGCGGTGATCGATGCCGGTGGCCTGATGGGGCAGGTGATCAGCGTCACCGGCGGTACCTCCACCGTGCTGCTGCTGACCGACCCCGACCACGCGGTGCCGGTCACCGTGGCCCGCAACGGCGTACGCCTGATCGTCTACGGTCGCGGCGACACGCTGGAGCTGCGCGACATCCCGCTCAGCGCCGGTGTGGAAGTGGGCGATGAGATCGTCACCTCCGGCCTCGGTGGCCGCTTCCCGGCCGGCTTTCCGGTCGGCACCATCACCGGCCTGCGCCCGGACGACACCCATGCCTTCCTGGTCGGCGAACTGAAGCCAGCCGCCCAGCTGGATCGTGGCCGTGATGTGCTGCTGCTGCGCCCCGGTGCGGCGATCCACATTCCGCCGGAACTGCGCCTGCAGCTGGAAGAAACCACTCCGGGTGGCCCGGCCACCGGCGCCACCGTGCCTGCGGGAGCCGCGCCAGCGACAACAACGCCAGCTCCGGTCAGCTCCCCGGTAGTGCCGGCCGCTGGCCGGCAACAGCCCTCATCGCAAACGAGGACTGTTGCTCCCGCATCTTCGCTTGATCCTGCTGCTCCGGTAGTGCCGGCCGCTGGCCGGCAACAGCCCTCGTCGCAAACGAGGACTGTTGCCCCCGCATCCTCGCTTGATCCTGCTGCCCCGGTAGTGCCGGCCGCTGGCCGGCAACAGCCCTCATCGCAAACGAGAACTGTTGCTCCCGCATCCTCGCTTGATCCTGCTGCTCCGGTAGTGCCGGCCGCTGGCCGGCAACCGACCACGCCGGAGGCCCAGCGATGAGCCGCCTGCGCGACAACCCGTGGGTATTGCCGGCCAGCCTGGTCGTAGCCCTGCTGCTGGGCCTGCTGCCGTTGCCGGCGCTGCTGCAGCCGCTGCGCCCGTACTGGCTGGCGCTGGTGCTGGCGTACTGGGTGATCGAGACGCCCGAGCGCGTCGGCCTGGGCATCGCTTTCGCCAGCGGCGTGGTCGCCGACCTGCTGTACGGCGGCGTGCTCGGCGAACAGGCGCTGCGGCTGGTGATGCTGGCCTTCATCCTGCAGCGTTTCCGCGCCCGCATCCGCTTCTTCCCGATGTCGCAGCAGATGCTGGCCATCGGTGGCCTGTTGTTCAACGACCGCATCGTCAGCGCGCTGGTCCACATCCTGGTGGGCGAGCCGACCCTGCCGTGGTCGTACTGGTGGGCCCCGCTGTTGGGCATGGGCCTGTGGCCGCTGGTGTTCGTGCTGCTGGACGCAGTGCGCTTCGGCAAGCGCGGGCGCTGAGCCATGATCCCGCGCCGCCAGGTCAAGAACCCGCACGCCGAAGCCGAACAGTTCCGCCGCCGTGCGGCGCTGGGTTTCCTGGGCGTGCTGGTCTGCCTGCTGGGCCTGGGCGGCTGGTACTTCAAGCTGCAGGTGCTGGATCACGACGTCTACGCCACGCGCTCGGAAGCCAACCGCATCAAGCCGCGGCCGGTGGTGCCCGGGCGCGGCATGATCTACGACCGCAACGGTCGCCTGCTGGCCGAGAACGTGCCAGCGTTCCGCCTGGACGTGACCCCGGACAAGGTCAAGGACATGGACGCCACCCTGGAAGGGCTGGCGAAGATCATCAGCATCAGCCCGGAAGAGCTGGAAGCGTTCAACAAGTCGCGCAAGGCGCGCCGCAAGTTCCTGCCGGTCACGCTGAAGCTGCGCATGAGCGACGAGGAGATGGCGCGCTTCGCCGTCGACCGTTGGCGCTTCCCCGGCGTCGAGCTTGAGCCCTACCTGACCCGGCGTTATCCGTACGGTGACCTGTTTGCGCACATCATCGGCTATGTCGGCCGCGTCGACGACAAGGATCTGGAGATCCTCGGCGAAGGCAATGCCGCGCTGACCCACATCGGCAAGTCCGGCCTGGAGCGCTATTACGAGCAGCAGCTGCGCGGCAAGGTCGGCTACGAGCAGGTCGAAACCAACGTGCAGGGCCGTGCCATCCGCACCATCGGCCGGGTGGCCGCGCAGTCCGGCGCCGACCTGCGGCTGTCGATCGACGCGGACCTGCAGCGTGCCATGGTGGCCGCCTTCGGCGACCAGGAGGGCTCGGCAGTGGCGATGGACCCGCGTACCGGCGAGGTGCTGGCGATGGTCAGCCTGCCGTCCTACGACCCCAACCTGTTCGTGAACGGCATTTCCCATGCCGACTTCAAGGCGCTGAACGAGAACCCGTCGCGGCCGCAGTTCAACCGCCTGGTGCTCGGCGGCGTCGCTCCCGGTTCCACGCTGAAGCCGCTGATCGGCCTGGCCGGCCTGGACTCGGGCGTGCGCCGCCCGGAAGACAAGGTGCTGTCCACCGGCATGTTCTACCTGCCCGGCACCAGCCGTGGCTGGGGTGATGCGCATCGTGGCGGCCATGGCTGGACCGATCTGCGCAAGTCCATCGCCGAGTCGGTCAACACCTACTACTACAAGCTGGCGCTGGACCTGGGCATCGAGCGCTTCGACCATTACATGGAGTACTACGGCTTCGGCCAGCCGACCGGTATCGACCTCACCGGCGAAATCGGCGGCATCCTGCCGTCGCCGGCCTACAAGCGGAAGACCCGCAAGGAAGCCTGGTACCCCGGCGATACGGTCAACATCAGCATCGGCCAGGGCGACTGGAAGGTCACCCCGCTGCAGTTGGCGCGCGGCGTCAGCGCGCTGGCCGACGGGCAGCTGCGCACCCCGCACCTGGTGATCCAGCAGCGCGACGGCTTCGACAGCGACTGGACCGCGACGCCGCCCGGCGAGAGCAAGCCGGTCAGCCCCAACCCCAACAACGTGCAGGCGGTGCGCGAGGGCATGATGGCGACCATGCGGCCGGGCGGCAGCGGCTGGCGCGTGGCGGTCGGTGCGCCGTACGTGATGGCCGGCAAGACCGGTACCGCGCAGGTCATCAGCCGCAAGGGCACCGCAGCGGTGAACCCGAAGAGCCTGCCGATGCACCTGCGCCACCGCGCGCTGTTCGTCGGCTTCGCGCCGGTCGAAAACCCGGTGATCGCGATCGCGGTGGCGGTGGAAGGCGGTGGCTATGGTGGTTCGGCTGCTGCGCCGATCGCCCGCAAGGTGTTCGATGCCTACCTGCTGGGCAAGATGCCCGAGGGCATGCAGCCGCTGGACAGCGAGCGTGGTACCACCGCCATCGGTGCCACCGCGTTCGACAACGAAGACGCCGGCGCACGCCAGGCCGGTGATCTGGCGGCCGCGCAGCTGGGCGAACACCCGGTGCAGGTGGGTGCCCCCGCCCCCGAGCCGGCCCCTGCGCCGCAGCCGGGTACGCCGGCCGCTGCCGCAGTGCCGGCCACGCCGCGCCCGACGGTTGCGGAGCCCGCACGATGAAAGTGTTCCTGCGCTGGGCCGGCGACATGCTGCGCCGCTTCTTCAGCACGCTGGACTGGGTGTTGTGCCTGGCCTTGGGCGCGCTGATGGTGATCGGCCTGGCCACCTTGAAGAGTGCCGGTGGCGACGGCCTGGTGATGGCCCAGGGTGCGCGTTTCGCGGTGGGCATGGCTGCACTGTGGGGCATCTCGCGGGTGCCGATCCTGCGCATCCGCTCGGCCACGCCGATGATCTATGCGATCTCCATGATTCCGCTGCTGGCGGTGTTCGTGCTCGGCACCGGCAAGTACGGCCGGCAGTGGCTGGACCTGAGGTTCTTCTACCTGCAGCCGGCCGAGCTGCTGAAGGTCAGCCTGCCGATGATGGTGGCCTGGTACCTGCACAAGATGCCGCTGCCGCCGCGCTTCAACACCGTGCTCGTGGCCTTGATCATCATCGGCGTGCCGACCGGCCTGGTGATGTTGCAGCCCGACTTCGGTACCGGCGTGCTGATCGCCGCCAGCGGCGTGTTCGTACTGCTGCTGGCAGGCCTGCCGTGGTGGTGGGTCGGGCTGGGCGTGGGCGGCGTGGCTGCGGTCGCGCCGGTGGCCTGGTTCTGGCTGCTGCGGCCGTACCAGAAGGACCGCATCATGATGTTCCTGGACCCGGAGATGGATGCACTGGGGGCCGGCTGGAACATCATCCAGTCGAAGATCGCGATCGGCTCCGGTGGCTTCGATGGCAAGGGCTGGGGCGAGGGCTCGCAGTCGCACCTGAACTTCATTCCCGAACAGACCACCGACTTCGCGTTCTCGGTGCTGAGCGAGGAATTCGGCTGGATGGGTGTGGCCCTGGTGCTGACCCTGTACCTGGTGGTGATCGGGCGTTGCCTGTGGATCGCCAGCCAGTCGCGCGATTCCTATTCGCGCCTGTTGGCTGGCGCCACCGGCCTGGCGTTCTTCGTCTATGTACTGGTGAACGGCGGGATGATTTCCGGCCTGCTGCCGGTGGTGGGCGTGCCGATGCCGCTGATCAGCTACGGCGGTACCTCGGCGGTGTCACTGCTGGCCGGCTTCGGCCTGGTAATGGCGGTGCGCAGCCACAATCCAGTGCACGGCGGCTACGGTTGAGTCCGGCGTCGGGGTCAGATCCCTTTTTCCACAGGAAAAAGGGATCTGACCCCGCAGCTCGGCTACGGAGAGCAGGAGCACCCTGACAGCTTCACGCAAGCACGCATTGCTACCGTGCCCGCGTGGAATGGAAACGACTGCTTGGCGGCTGCCGTGAGGTGGCGCGCACGATCGATCTGCCGTTGCTGATCGCGTTGCTGATCCTGATGGGCGCGGGCCTGGCGGTGCTGCACAGCGTGTCCGGTCCGGTGGCTGGGCAGGCGGCACGTTTTGCCGGTGGCCTGGCGTCGATGTGGCTGCTGTCGCGCGTTTCGCTGCTGCGGCTGCGCGCGTGGACGCCGGCAATCTATGCGCTGTCGATGCTGCCGCTGATGGCGGTGTATGTGATCGGTACAGGCAAGTACGGGCAGCGCTGGCTCAATCTCGGCGTGTTCTACCTGCAGCCGTCCGAACTGCTCAAGCTCAGCCTGCCGCTGATGATGGCCTGGTACCTGCATCGGCAACCGCTGCCACCGTCGCCGCGCACCGTACTGACCACCACCGTGCTGATCGGTGTACCCGCCGTGCTGATCCTGATGCAGCCCAACCTGGGCACCGCCACGCTGGTTACCGCCAGCGGCGTGTTCGCGCTGCTGCTGGCCGGATTGCACTGGGGCTGGGTGGCCACTGGCGCGACGGGCCTTGCCGTTGCCGCGCCGCTGGCCTGGTTCGGCCTGCTGCGGCAGTACCAGAAGGATCGCGTGCTGACCTTCCTTGATCCGTCGGCGGATCCGCTTGGCACCGGTTGGAACATCCTGCAGTCGCGCATCGCGATCGGCTCCGGTGGCTGGGACGGGCGCGGCTGGGGGCAGGGCACCCAGGCCACGCTGGACTTCCTGCCTGAGTACACCACCGACTTCGCGTTCTCGGTGCTGGCCGAAGAGTTCGGCTGGATCGGCGTGGCCACCGTGTTTGCGCTGTACCTGTTCGTGGTCGGCCGCTGCCTGTGGATCGCGGTGCACGCCCGCGACACGCACGCACGGTTGCTGGCCGGCAGCCTGGGCTTGGCGTTCTTCGTGTACGTACTGGTGAACGGCGGGATGATTTCCGGCCTGCTGCCGGTGGTGGGCATTCCGATGCCGTTGATCAGCTATGGCGGCACCTCGGCGGTGTCGCTGCTGGCGGGTATCGGGCTGGTGATGGCGGTGCGCGGGCACCGGCCCGTGCACGGGGGATAGGGTTTCCAGCCAACGGCGCAGCCCCTCGTGGGTGACCGCGCAAAGCAGTTCATGGGTGGGGCCGGGTAGATGGGCCGCGCAGGGGACGCTGCAAGTACATCCATGTAAGCTCGGTCGCCGCATCCATGCGGCTCACGCCCCTGCGCAGCCCATCTACCCGGCCACGGACAGGTTCCGTGCGCGTCTACCCACGGAGAAGAAAGAGAAGATCAAAAGCAAAGGCGGCCTGGCGGGTCGCTTCATTGCCTTGTGTAGAGCCGATCCATGCTCGGCTCACGAGCAAGCGCAGCGTCGCGACCCGCTTTTGATCTTCTCTTTCTTCTCCGTGGGTGGCAGACCTCCGAAATCTGTCAGAGGCCGGTCGGGTTGGGTACGCGGGGGTGTCAGCCGCATGGATGCGGCTGCCAAGCCTCCAGGGACGGATTCACGGCGTCCCCCGCGTACCCAACCTGACCGGCCCACCCGCGGCTTCTGCTTTCCGCGACCACCCCAGACACCACCCACGAGGGGCTGCGCCGTTGGCTGGAAACTTCCTGACTCTGCGCAACGCTCGCTGTGGAAGCGTTCTCACAACGATGCAGGACAGCACACTCGCTGACCAAAGTCCGCAAAAAACGTTAGCTGGTTCACACTTTTACGCCGCGTTGATCTTGATCAATGGACTTGTCGTAATCGGCCTGCACAATGGCGGCCCGTTCGGCACGGCGCGCCGTCTATCGTTGCAGCGCGAGGGGGCGTCGGGCGGGAAGCAGTACTGATCCAACGGATACAAGGAGCGCGGGGCACTGCCACTGGGGAGCGGCAGCCGCGCAGGTATCGACCGGATCCGGTCGCCGGTTGCGTCTGCGGGGATGGGGACGCAACCGGCCACCTCTATCTGAATGGGGAAGCACGATCACGACGCCTTCACATTTCCCGCTGAACACGGGCAAATCGTTGTGATTCATGGTGTTAGGGGTTTTAATTCATCCATGACCTGCTAACCTGCGACGATGATTCGACGCACTCTGGCCTGCATGCTCACCCTCGGCCTGGTCGCCTGCGCGACCCAGCCGAAGTCCCCACCGTCTTCACCCCAGGCCAGCAGTACGCCGCGCCAGCCCGCCACCAAGGCCCATGGGCCGGCCGAGGCTGCACCCGAAGCAACTGCGGCTACCGCGCCGCCGGTCGATCTCACCCCGGTGCCATTCGAGGTCGCGCGGGCCCGCTTCATTGCCGATACCGCCAAGCGCTATGGCCTGAAGCCGGAGCAGATCAGCAGCGTGCTCGACCAGGCGCAGGTGCGCCAGCCGATCATCGCCGCGATGTCGCGCCCGGCCGAGCGGGTCAAGCCGTGGAACGAATACCGGCCGATGTTCATCAGCAAGGCACGCATTGATGGCGGTCGCGCGTTCCTGGCCGAACACCGTGCCGAACTGGATCGCGTACAGCAGCGCACCGGCGTGCCGGCCGAAGTGATCGTGGCGATCATCGGCGTGGAAACCAGTTACGGAAAGAATGCCGGCAGCCATCGCGTGCTCGATGCGCTGTACACGCTGGCGTTCTACTACCCACGCAGCGGCGACCCGGCCAAGCTCGAACGCGAAGTGCGCCGCGAACTGTTCTTCCGCGATGAGCTGGCCAAGCTGTTCGAGCTGGGCCGCGAAGAAAAACTGGACATCACCACGCTCAAGGGCAGTTATGCCGGTGCGATGGGCATGGGCCAGTTCATGCCGTCCAGTTACCTCGATTACGCGGTGGACGGCAACGGTGATGGTCGTCGCGACCTGTTCAACAGCTACGACGACGTGTTCTCCTCCATCGCCAACTACTTCGTGAAGAAGGGGGGCTGGGTGCGTGGTGGCCAGGTTGCGGTACCGGCCACGCTGGCCCCAGGCCGCGAGGAGTTCAACCCGACCGAATGGATGCCCACCTGGTCGCTGGCCGACCTCGCACAGCGCGGCTACCAGCCGAGCACGCCGGTGCAGCCGGGCGCCACCGCCACCCCGATCACCCTGGAAGGCAGCACCGGCAAGCAGTACTGGCTGGGCTTCCAGAACTACTACGCGATCACCCGCTACAACCTCTCGAAGATGTACGCGATGGCCGTGTTCCAGCTGTCCCAGGCCATCGCCGGACAGGAGCTGCCCCCGGCATGAACATCAGATGGTTGGTCCCGAGCTTGATCGTCTTCGCGCTGGCGGCCTGCAGCAGCGCGCCGAAGAAGCCGGCCACGGCCGGCCATGGTGGCAAGTCCAGCGGCACGCTGGTGCAGGGCCGTGGTTCGCGACCGGCGCACTGCCCGGAAGGTTCGCCGTATGCAGCGGCCAAGGAAGACCTCAGCACCCGCGGCAATTACACCGCTGGTGGCCTGTACAAGCCGGGCGTGCGTGACAGCACGCCCGACTACATTCCCAACGTGGCCTGCATCCCCGAGCCGGAAGTGACCGCCGAGGAACGTTCGGCCATCGGCAACAAGTCGCCGTACGTGGTGCTGGGCAAGTCGTACAAGGTGCTCGACGACACCCATGACTACGTCGAGCGCGGCACCGCGTCGTACTACGGGGCCAAGTTCCACGGCCGCCTGACCTCCAACCGCGAGGTCTACGACATGTACCAGTTCACTGCCGCGCACAAGACGCTGCCGCTGCCCAGCTTCGCCCGCGTGACTAACCTGGACAACGGCGAGTCGGTGATCGTGCGTGTCAATGATCGTGGTCCGTTCCATGACGGCCGCGTGGTCGATCTCAGCTATGCCGCCGCCGTGCGCCTGGGCATCACCCAACGCGGTACCGGCAATGTCGAGGTGCGCGCGCTGCAACCGGGCGAGAGCAACCTGATGGCGCAGAAGCCGTCGCGTCGCGAGCGTCGCGCGGCTGAAGCGGCTGCCGCCACTGCAGTGGCCAGCGCGCGCCCGGTGCCGGCGCCACGTGCTTCCACCGACAGTGATATCGATCGCCTGGTCAACCGCTTGCCGACCGATGGCGCCCCGGCGCGCGGCCAGCCGGCCACCACCCGGGGCGTGGCCAGCACCGCGCCGGACGTGGCGGTCAGCAGCCTGCCGCCAAGCGCGCCGGTGGTGCGCACCTCCGCGACGGCTCCGGCCGTTGTCGCCAGCACGGCCCCGCGCGCGGTGGCACCGGCACCGGTGCGTGCCGCCGCGGCGGCGCCGAGCCTGTCGCAGCAGATGGTCGGCGCGGTGATGGTGCAGGTCGCCAGCTTCTCCAACCGCGACAACGCCAACCGCGCGATGGGCCAGCTCAGTGCCGCCGGCATCGTCGGCGCGACCATCAGCGACATCGCCGCCGGTGGCCGCACCCTGTTCCGCCTGCGCGTTCCTGCCAGCGACCATGCCAGTGCGGCGGAACTTGCCGGTCGCATCGCCGGTCTTGGCCTGGGTTCGCCGCAGATCGTCAAGGATTGATCCGCCCGGGCCGGTGCTGCCGGCCCATGCTCCCCCGGCCTTACAATGGCCGTTACGTTCCACCCTCCATTCCCGGCCGTCCCCTGGAGCCTGCTGTCCAATGAATTTCCGTTCCGCCGCCACCGCCCTGGCCGCCACCCTGGTGGTGGGCCTGGCTTCCGCCCAGACGCCGCTGCCGACTCCGGCCACGCCGGCGCCCGCCGCCCCGGCCACCGTCGCCACTCCGCCGGCCCCGGCGCCAAGCGTGTCCAAGGCCTGGGTGCTGATGGATTACGCCACCGGCCAGGTGCTGGCTGGTGAAAACATCCACGAGCAGCTGGCCCCGGCCAGCATCACCAAGGTGATGACGTCGTACGTGATCGCCGCCGAGGTCAAGAACGGCAAGGTCCGTGCGGATGACCAGGTGATGATGAGCGAGCGCGCCTGGCGCGAAGGTGGCGCCGGCACCGATGGCAGTTACAGCGGCTTCCCGGTCAACCAGACCGCGCGCCTGGAAGACATGGAAAAGGGCATGGCAATCCAGTCCGGCAATGATGCCGCGATCGCCCTGGCCGAACATGTGGCTGGCAGCGAAGAGGCCTTTGCCTCGCTGATGAACAGCTACGCCGCCAAGATCGGCATGAAGGACTCGCACTTCGTCAACGCCCATGGCCTGACCGCGCAGGGCCACCACAGCACCGCCTACGACCTGGCGCTGCTGGGCCGCGCGATGGTCCGCGATTACCCGGAAACCTACGCGTACAACAAGATCAAGGAATTCCAGGTCGGCAACATCAAGCAGCCGAACCGCAACCTGCTGCTGTGGCGCGATGGCAGCGTGGACGGCATCAAGACCGGCCACACCTCCGAGGCGGGCTACTGCCTGATGAGCTCGGCCCAGCGTGGCGACCAGCGCCTGATCGCGGTGGTGCTGGGCGGTGCGTCGGAGAAGCAGCGTGCCGATGACAGCCTGGCCCTGCTGAACTGGGGCTTCCGCTTCTTTGAGACCCACCGCCTCTACGAGCCGGGCAAGGCCGTGGCCGAGCACAAGGTCTGGAAGGGCACCACCGACAAGGTGCAGCTGGGCGTGGCCCAGCCGATGCTGGTCAGCGTGCCGCGCGGCCGCTACAACGACCTGAAGCCGAGCATCGACGTGCCCAAGACCCTGGAAGCACCGTTCACCGCCGGCCAGCAGATCGGTACCGTGAAGGTCACCCTGGATGGCAAGGTCATCGCCGAGGCACCGCTGGTGGCCGTGGCCGCCGTCGAGCAGGCCGGCTTCTTCAAGCGCCTGTGGGACAGCTTCTGGATGTGGTGGGAATCGGAATGATCCACGCCCTGGCGTGGTGAAGGAAAAGGCCGGCGAATGCCGGCCTTTTCCGTTTCGGGATGCCGGCTCCGCATGATTCCCGCCGGATGTGGGTAGTGCCGGCCGCTGGCCGGCTCCCCATGAACCCATCCGGATGTGGGTAGTGCCGGCCGCTGGCCGGCTCCTCATGGACCCATCCGGATGTGGGTAGTGCCGGCCGCTGGCCGGCTCCCCATGAAGCCATCCGGATATGCCGGCAGCCGGCCAGCGGCCGGCACTACCCTCAGCCCCTCGCTTACAGCGAGCCATGCAATAACCGGTGTGCCGACCAACGGTCGGCACCTACCCGCTTCACCCTCAGCCACTCGCTTACAGCGAGCGGCTGATGGTGAAGCTGCCGAACACCGGTGCTTCGCGCTGGCCGTTGAACTCGCGCGTGCTGTGGTAGCGCGCCGCGGCGAACTTCCAGCGCCCGTACATCACGGCCACGCCGTAGCCGCCGTAGGCCACCACATGGCGCTTGTCCACGCTGTGACTGTTGCGGAACGTGTTGCCATCCAGCGTGATGTCGCGGATCACCCAGGCCGCGTCCGAGGTCGCGAACAGGTGCCAGGACCAGCCATTGGGACGGCCGCCGCGGGTCGGCGCAGTGTTCTCGCCGGCCGGGCGCAACGGCGTGCTGCCGAAGTCGTCCGGCAGCTTCCAGCCGAAGCGCACTTCACCGCCGAGGTTGGCCTTGGTTTCCAGGTTGCCGATCGACCCGCCGTAGTGGCTGATCGCGTCCCAACCCCAGCCGTCGGCATTGACGCTGGCATCGCCGGGCCAGCGGCGCATGCGCTCATGGGTGAGCATGAACAGCGGCTCGTTGTGCAGCTGGTTGTCCCAGCCCTTGAATTTCTCGTCGCCCAGCACTTCGTGCACGGCATTCTGCACCTGCTTGCCCTGTGCCCACGGGCCGACCACGCCCAGCGTCAGCTGGGTGGTCTGCAGGCGGTCGCCGCTGCGCGCATTGAAACCGAAGTTTGCGATCAGTACGCCGGCGTAAGGACGGTCGTCCTCGATCAGGTCCCTGCGGCTGAAATCGGTCGGGGTGAAGATGCCCTGGCCGATGCTGAAGATCATGTTCTGCTGTTCGAACCTGCCCGGATGCAGCCCTTCCAGGTACTGGTTCACCCAGCGCGCCATGCGCGGCAGGCAGGGGTCGTCGGTGTAGTCGACCAGATTGGGCGAGACCAGGGTCAACAGCGCCCCGTTGGTGTAGCCCTGGTCCTGGTGGCGGCCACCAAACAGGTCGTTGTCGACGCGGAAGTTGATCTGCGGCGGGTGGTCGCGCATCGCGTCCGGGCCACATTGTTCGGCCGCCTGGGCGGCAAGGGGGAGGGCAGAGGCCAGCAGGCCGGCCAGCCCGAGGGCTGCGACACTACGCATGGATGGAATGCTCATGGGGAAGGGGACGGTTTTCAGTCGTTATATGCAACGCTACGGTACTCGCGCCCGCGCGGCGGAACGAGCACGTTCGAATCACTTGTCTGTTCCGAAAACAACATTGTCCAGCGGACACAATTTGTTACCCGCGCAAGCGCCGCGGGTCTGGTGTGAAGGTGACCACTGGCCGCCATACGATGCCTGGGCCAGTGCGTGACAGCAGATTGCAGTCAGCTGCCGTTGGGCTTTCCGCCCGCGCCTCTGGGTGGCCTGCAACGCAGCAGGCCGCCGGTGCCGTCTTTGACGTTGATGAATACTCTTGGGTTTGTTGCCCTGCGGCCCGATAATGGGTCCATGGAAATCAAGTCCGACAACCCCGACCACGGCTTCCAGTTCCCCGGCCAGTTCGAGCTCAGCGCCATGGGCCCGGCCAACCGCGGCCTGGAACATGAGCTCCCCCGCCTGCTGCTGGCTGCCGGCATCGATGTCGTCAATGAACGCATCAGCTGGAAGCATTCCTCCAACGGCAAGTACGTGTCCGTCCGCATCGTGTTCAAGGCTGAGAGCCGCGAACAGTACGACCTGGCGCACCAGGCGCTGCGCGACCACCCGGAAGTGAAGTGGACGCTGTAGCCGACAGCTGCCCGGCTGAAGCCGCCCCCGAGGACCGCGCGCCGCGTCCGGCGCTGGTGCGTGACCTTGGCCGCCAGGCGTACGAGCCGGTGTGGCGCGCCATGCAGCGCTTCACCGACCAGCGCAGCGACACCGATGCCGACGAATTGTGGGTGGTCGAACACGACCCGGTGTTCACCCTGGGCCAGGCCGGCAAGGATGAGCATGTGCTGGCGCCGGGCGATATCCCGGTGCTGCATGTGGACCGTGGCGGCCAGGTGACCTATCACGGCCCCGGCCAGATCGTGGTCTACCCGCTGCTGCGCCTGCCGCGCCTGGGCATCGGTGTGCGCGATTACGTGTGCCGCATCGAGCAGGCCATCATCGATACGCTGGGCGAGTGGAACATCGGTGCCGAACGCCGCGAGGGCGCCCCGGGCGTCTATGTCGGCGGCGCCAAGATCGCTGCCCTCGGCATCCGCGTGCGTCGCGGCTGCACCTTCCACGGCCTGGCCTTCAATGTGGCCATGGACCTGGAACCCTTCCACCGCATCAATCCCTGTGGCTATCAGGGGTTGCAGGTGACCTCGGTGGTAGACTTGGGCGGTCCCTCCGGGATGGAGGCCGTCAAGCCGGTGCTGCTGGACCACCTGGCCCGCCAGTTCGGCCTGCTGCTGCAGCACACCCCCGAACTGCCCGATCTTTCTGCGGCCGCCTGACCGCCCCCGGAACTGCCATGACTGAAACCACCGCCCGTTCCATTCCCCTGCAGATCGTGCAGGGCGACTCTCCGTCCGCCGCGCCGTTGCAGGCCGGGGTCAAGCAGCTGGGCGGTGACAAGATCAACCGCTCGCCGGTGCAGTTCGCCGACGCGCCGGTGCTGCGCAAGCCGTCCTGGATCCGCGTGCGCATTCCTTCGGGCAATGCCGTGCAGAACCTGAAGGCCAAGCTGCGCGAAAACCGCCTGGTGACCGTGTGCGAGGAAGCCAGCTGCCCGAACATCCACGAGTGCTTCGGCCACGGCACCGCCACCTTCATGATCCTGGGCGAGGTCTGCACCCGCCGCTGCTCGTTCTGCGACGTGGCCCACGGCCGCCCGAAGCCGCCGGATGCCAACGAACCGGCCAGCCTCGGCCAGACCGTGGCCGACATGGGCCTGAAGTACGTGGTGGTGACCAGCGTCGACCGCGATGACCTGCGCGACGGTGGTGCCCAGCACTTCGTCGACTGCATCACCGCCATTCGCGAGAAGTCGCCGGGCACCCGCATCGAAGTGCTGACCCCGGACTTCCGTGGCAAGGGCCGCATGGAGCGCGCGCTGGAGATCCTGGCGCAGAACCCGCCGGATGTGTTCAACCACAACATCGAGACCGTGCCGGACCTGTACCGCAATGTGCGCCCGGGTGCGGACTACCAGTGGTCGCTGAACCTGCTGAAGAACTTCAAGGCGCAGCATCCGGACGTGCCGACCAAGAGCGGCATCATGCTCGGCCTGGGCGAGGACTTCGAACAGATCAAGGCCACCCTGCGCGACCTGCGCGCGCACGACGTGGACATGATCACCATCGGCCAGTACCTGCAGCCGACCGCACACCACCACCCGGTGCTGAAGTACTGGACCCCGGAAGACTACAAGGCGCTGGAGGACTACGGCTACGAGCTGGGCTTCAGCCACGTGGCCTCCGGCCCGATGGTGCGCTCGTCGTATCACGCCGACGTGCAGGCCAAGGGCGCCGGCGTCTCCTGAGGTGGGAGCGGACCTCCTCACTGGTGGGTGCGGACCGTTGGTCCGCACGCTTCCGCCGGGCATGGCCCGGCGCTACCGGTAGCTGCTGACCTCTTCCCGGGTGGGTGCGGACCGTTGGTCCGCACGCCTTCGCCTGCATTCACAATTTGCTACACCGGCCCGGCTAGGCTGGTTTTCCACCGAGCGCGGCCGGGTGACAAACCCGGCAACTTTCGGCACTGTCGTGGTGTCTTAACACCCCGCAGTCTTCCCCTTGGCAAGGCGCCTTCGAGCACGTCAATGAAATTCAAAGCCCCCGCATTCCTGATGGCCCTGGCGCTGGTCGCGCCACTGGCGTTGGCGGCCAAGGCCGACTCGCCCGCATTGCCCGCGGCGGCCACCGCCGACCAGGTGACCACGTCCAAGCTGGTGTACGGCCTGCTGTCCGACAGCCGCTACGCCTACCGCCCGCGCGCGCTGGACGAGGCCACCTCCAAGGACGTGTTCAAGCGCTATCTGGAAACGCTTGACGGCGGCAAGCAGTACTTCACCCAGGCCGACGTGGCGCGCTTCGCACCGTTCGAGGCCAACATCGCCTCGGCCATCCGGGGCGGCGAGCTGGAGCCGGCGTTCCAGGTGTTCGCTGTCTACAAGCAGCGCGTCGGCGAGCGCGTGGCGTACGCGCGCAAGCTGCTCAAGCAGGAGCCGGACTTCACCACCGACGAGCGCTTCGAGTACGACCGCAAGAAGGTGCCGTGGGCGGCCAGCAGTGCCGAGCTCGATGAGCTGTGGCGCAAGTCGGTGAAGAACGATTGGCTGCGCCTGAAGCTGGCCGGCAAGAAGCCGGATGACATCCGCAAGACGCTGGACAAGCGCTACGCGACGCTGGAGAAGTCGGTCAATGAACTGAAGGGCGAAGACGTCTTCCAGTTCTTCATGAACTCGTACACCAGTGCCGTTGACCCGCACACGGATTACTTCACCCCGCGCACCGCCGAGAACTTCAACCAGGCGATGTCGCTGTCGCTGGAAGGCATCGGTGCGCAGCTGCAGCGCCAGGACGATGTGGTGGTCATCCGCGAGATCATTGCCGGTGGCCCGGCCGCGGTGGATGGCACGCTGAAGCCGGGTGACCGCATCGTCGGCGTTGGCCAGGGCAAGTCCGGCCTGGTCGAGGACGTGATCGGCTGGCGCATCGACGATGTCGTGGCCAAGATCCGCGGCGCCAAGGACACCCAGGTCAAGCTGGAATTCATCCCGGCTGCCGAAGGCGCCGATGGCAAGCACCACACCCTGGTGCTGACCCGCCAGAAGGTGCGCCTGGCCGAACAGGCCGCCAAGGGCGAGACCATGACCATCCCGGCTGCCAACGGCGAGCCGGCACGCAGGATCGGTGTGATCAAGCTGCCGACCTTCTACCAGGACTTCGAAGGCCGTCGCCGCAATGCCGCCGACTACGCCTCGGCCACCCGCGACGTGGCCAAGCTGCTGGCCGGCTTCAAGAACGACAAGCTGGACGGCGTGGTGCTGGACCTGCGCAGCAACGGCGGTGGTTCGCTGGATGAAGCGATCGAACTGACCGGCCTGTTCATCGAACAGGGGCCGGTGGTGCAGGTGCGCGAATCCGGTGGCCGCGTCACCGTCAACAGCGACCGCAACCAGGGCGTGGCGTGGGATGGCCCGCTGGCGGTGCTGATCAACCGTGGTTCGGCCTCGGCCTCGGAGATCTTCGCTGGCGCCATCCAGGACTACGGTCGCGGCCTGGTGATCGGTGAAACCAGCTTCGGCAAGGGCACCGTACAGAACATCGTCGACCTTGACCGCTGGCCGAGCGGCGAGACCCAGCGCTTCGGCCAGGTCAAGCTGACCATTGCCCAGTTCTTCCGCATCAGCGGCAGCAGCACCCAGCACAAGGGTGTGGTGCCGGACCTGGCGTTCCCGGCCAGCGTCGATGCCACCGAGTTCGGCGAAAGCACCTACGACAACGCACTGCCGTGGACCCGCATCGCCGCCGTGCCGCACACCCAGTACGGCAACTTCGCGCCGTTGCTGCCGAAGCTGGAAACCCGTCACGACGCGCGCATCGCCACCGACAAGGAGTTCCAGTGGTGGAACGAGGACGTGCAGCAGTTCCGCACCGAAGCGGCGAAGAAGTACATCTCGCTCAACGAGGCGACCCGTCGCGCTGAGCGCGAGCGCCAGGATACCCAGCGCAAGGAGCGCCAGGTGCAGCGCAAGGAGCTGGGCCTGGCCCTGGACCCGCTGGCCGATGACAGCAGCGATGACGGCCTGACCGGCAACGAGCGCGACATCGTCAAGGATGCCGCGCGCGAGAAGGCTGCCGAAAAGCGCCCGGACCCGCTGCTGCGCGAGTCAGCCTCGATCCTGGCCGACGCGGTGAACCTGCTGGCCAACGACCGCCCGCTGTCGGCGCAGGTGCTGCCGCAGTCCACCGGTGCCGGCCGCTGGGCGGACTGAGCCGGCGACGGCATGTGATACCCGAGGGGCCGGCATTGCCGGCCCTTTTTTTCGCTTGGGGGACCTCGTTCACGATAGCGCCGTGCCATGCGTGGCGGGGCGAAGTGCCACAAACGACTTAATCCCCTCCGTCCCCTTTTCCGTGCATGAACCGGCAGCAACGGCGGGGGCTGGCGGGCGTACTTTCGACCTGCCGCACACGGCCGCAGGACTACCCTTGGCGGTACCGTCCTCGCAGGAGTACCCATGCGGGCCTCCCGTCTTTCCAGTGTTGCCGTGGCGCTCGCCAGCGCCCTGATCCTGTCGGCCTGTGGTGGCCGCGCCGCCGACAGCACGTTGCTTCGCGAATCCTTTGATTCCGGCGACACCTTCTCGCGCACCGTTGATGGCCGTCCCGGTGACGCCTGCGAGGCCGCACGGCGCACCCTGCTCAGCCAGGGCTATGCCATCGCCCGTTCCGACGCGGCGCAGGTGGAAGGCAACAAGAACTTTCAGCCGCGCGAGGACGATCACGAGCAGCTGGTGCTGCGTATTTCCTGCGCACCGCGCGGGAGCCAGACACTGGTATTCGTCAGTGCCGTGCAGGATCGCTATGCGTTGAAGAAGAGTCCGACCTCGGCCAGTGTTGGCGTCGGTGCGCTCGGATCTGTATCGCTGCCGTTCGGCAGCAATGACGACTCGCTGGTGAAAGTGGCCAGCAGCACGGTTACCGATGCTGAGTTCTATCGTCGCTTCTTCCAGCGCCTGCAGCAGTACCTTCCGGCGGAGGCAGGCAAGCCCGTTCCGCCTGTGGTCACAACCCCGGAGCCCGCACCGGCGAGCACGGACCAGGATTGAACGTGCGCGGCAGATGGATGGGCGTGGCCCTGCTGCTGCCCGCGCTGGGCGCGGCAGCCACGCCGCTGGACTGTACACAAGGCCTGCTGCAGCGCCTGGGGTGGCACTTCGAAACACGCGCGATCGGTGCACCGCAGGTGCATGGTGGCCCTGTGTGCACGCGCGCGTCGCTGCCGGAGGCTCAGGCGGCAGGCGATCTGCGCGTGCAATGGCCGGCGGACATGCCCGCTGCAGCGCGCAAGGCGTTGCTGCAGCAGGTGCTGGACGATCCGGCTACGGTTTGCGCCTACGCCTTCCAGCTGGGTGCAGCCACGCAACGTGCCGCTGCTGCACTGCAGGGCAATGCAGGATTCCGCTTCTCTGGCCTGCAGCTCGGTTGGATCGGCTTCGGCCTGCACGGCGCACAGGCGCAAGGCTGGCAGCGCACGCGAAGCTTCGGCCGTGGTTTCGTGCCCATCAAGGGCAACAGCCAGGCGCTGCAGGCGTTCTACAGCGGCAATGTACGCGCCGAATGTGGAGTCGGTCGCCAGGTCGCACAACTGGCCACACAGCGCGAGCTGTATGGCGATGCGGCCTTCGACGCTGGATTCTCCGCAGAAGAACTGTCGATCGGTACGTTCCTCGCGCTGCACGATACCGACAGCATCCTGCTTGGCGCACACGCCGGTGACTACTTCGCCGATGGCAAGGCGGTGCGCACCTCGGCGATGGGCCGCCAGGCCTTCGTCGGTGTGCCTGGTTTCATCGAACATGTGTACGACAAGGGCATGCTGGACGACCTGAGCAACCAGGCCGAAAACTTCGTGGTGGTGTCGGTGGGCGAGGAGGCCGCGCAGGCGTTGGCCGCGCACGGCGGCCTTGCCTGGTACGACCAGCGCAATGCCGAGCTGTGGGCGCTGGCGCAGGACATCCCGCGTATCGGCCGGCGCTACTTCGAACGCCTGTTGTTCGAACGCGACCCGGACCTTCGTGCACGGCTGGAACCGCGCTACCACGCCACGCTGGCACGCATGGACCGCCTGCTGGACGATCCGTTCTACCAGCAGTTCGTGATCTATGTGCATCCGCGCGGTATACGTCCCATCGGCTACCACATCGCCCGCCTGCTTGACCGCAACCCGCGAACCCCCTTTTCGATCGACCTGGCGGTGCACAATCTGCATACCACGCTCTACCGGCGTTGGCGCGAGGCGCAGCTGCGCCACTGCGCGGCTACCGGCAGGCCAGGCAGCCTGACCCTAGACCCCAACTGAAGGTGAAACAATGGATATTGCAATGATCGGCCTCGGCCGCATGGGCGCCAACATGGCCCAGCGCCTGCATCGCGGCGGCCACCGCGTCGTCGGCTACGACCCGGGCGAAGGTGCCCGCCAGCGCGCCGCCGAGGCCGGCCTGGAGGTGGTCGATTCGCTGGCCGCCGCGGTGGCCGCGCTGCCGGTGCCGCGCGTGGTGTGGCTGATGGTGCCGGCCGGCGAAACCGTCGACCAGACCCTGGGTCAGCTGACTCCGCACCTGGCCGAGGGTGACATCGTCATCGACGGCGGCAACTCCAACTACCAGGACTCGATCCGTCGCGCCAAGGCGCTGGCCGAAGACGACCTGGGCTACGTCGACTGCGGCACCAGCGGTGGCGTGTGGGGCCTGCAGGAAGGCTACAGCCTGATGGTCGGTGGTGAAGCGGCGGTGGTGGAGCAGATCGCACCGCTGCTGCGCACGCTGGCACCGGCCGAAGACCGTGGCTGGGGTCGTGTCGGCCCGTCCGGCGCTGGCCACTTCACCAAGATGGTCCACAACGGCATCGAGTACGGAATGATGCAGGCCTACGCGGAGGGCTTCGCGCTGATGGAGCGCAAGCAGGAAATGGAACTGGACCTGGCCCAGGTGGCCGAAGTCTGGCGCCACGGCAGCGTGGTGCGCTCGTGGCTGCTGGACCTGAGCGCCGAAGCCCTCAAGCGCAATCCGTCGCTGGATGGCATCGCGCCGTACGTGGAGGACTCCGGTGAAGGCCGCTGGACCGTGGCCGAAGCGATCGCGCTCGATGTGCCGGCACCGGTGATCACCCTGTCGCTGCTGGAACGCCTGCGCTCGCGCGAATCCAATTCGTTCACCGACCGCCTGCTGTCGGCGATGCGCAACGAATTCGGCGGCCACGCGATCAAGAAATCGTAAGCACGAAGCCGGGGTCGGATCCCTTTCCGCAGGAGAGGGCTCTGACCCCATGCAGGCAGTCGAGCATGGCTCGACTCTGCAAACGCCGTCTCCGATGGCTTCCACGTCGATGTGTCGACCAAGGTCGACACCTACCGTCGGGCGCGGGACTCTGTCGAAGGCGGGGTGGGTCCGGCTCCCGCAACCGGACCCATCCTGCCATCTCACGGATTGCCGGTTTTTGCCGTTGCTGTTGAGGTTGCCGGCCAGCGGCCGGCACTACCACGGATGCAGGGCGCAGCCCTGCCGATCACCCCAACGCGATCCGCCGCCCTTCGCGCGCACTGTCCATGCCTGCCTGCAGCAGCCGCATCAGCTGCAGCGCCTGCACCGGATCGACCGTGGCTTCGCCGTCGCCATGCATGGCCGCGGCGAACTGCGCATACAACCGACGGTAGTCACCGGGCAGATTGTCGACGGTGCCGCGCTGCGCGTTGTCCTCGGCATCACAGCGCACCAGCTCGCCATGCCGCGGGTCGATGCCCCAGCCGGGCGCACCGGGCGCCACACCGCGGCGCAGCTGCGCTTCCTGCACATCCAGGCCGTGCTTGATCCAACTGGCCTTGCTGCCATGCACGCTGAAATGCGGCGTGGGAGCTGCCACCAGGGAACCGGAATGCACGATCGCGCGATGCCGCGGGTAGTGCAGCACGGCGTGGAAGTAATCGATGGCGCTGCCGCCATCGCGCTGCACGGCCAGATCAGCATCGATCGCTTCGGGCCAGCCGAACAGCACCAGCATCTGGTCCAGCAGATGCGGGCCCAGGTCGTACCACAGGCCACTGCCGGGACCGTCCTGCTCGCGCCAGCGGTCACGCACCTGCGGGCGATAGCGATCGAAGTGCACATGGCACTCGGCGATGTCGCCCAGCGTCCCGTCCGCAAGCAGCGCCTGCAGCGTGAGGAAGTCGGCATCGAAGCGCCGGTTCTGGAACACGGTGGCGATGCGTCCGGCATCGCGTGCCGCAGCCAGAACGGCTTCGGCTTCAGCGACATCCAGCGCGAACGGCTTGTCGACCAGCACGTGCTTGCCGGCGGCCAGCGCTGCGATCGCCAGCGGCGCGTGCTGTTCATTGGGCGTGGCGATCACTACGGCATCCACCGCCGGGTCGTCGAACACCTCCTGCGGCGTGGCACGCACGTGCACGTCGCTGAACGCGCGCAGCAACGTGTCTCGCTGCGAACTGACGATGCTGTGCAGCACCAGGCCGGGTGTGTGCTGGATCAGCGGTGCGTGGAAGACACGGCCGGCGAGGCCGTAGCCGATCAGGGCCAGTTGCAGGTCGGGGCGCATGACAGAGCTCCGGCAGTGGGAAGGGCAGGGTAAACGACGCGGGCTCACGGGCCAAAGCTGAACGGTTGTCGTTGCAGGTAGCCCGATTCACAGCGGCATGACCGCAACGCCACGCCTGCTCTACGCCGGTTTGTCCAGACTGGCAGCACATTCCGAAGGAGTACGACACGATGAGCAATACGACCCGCACGCTGATTGCCTCCGCCCTGACGCTGGGCCTGGCGCTGTCCTCCTCGGCCGCATTCGCCAAGGATCCGGCCGCGAAGAGCCCGCCGACCAGCGCGCACCCGGCGACCCATGCTGATCGCCACGATTCCAACGAGCCGGTGACCGATACCTGGATCACCACCAAGGTGAAGGCCGACCTGCTCGCCAGCAGCAACGTTCCGGGTACCGAAATCAAGGTGGAAACCGTGAACGGCGTGGTCAGCCTGAGCGGTGCCGTAGCGAGCCAGGCCGAGAAGGACAAGGCCGTCACCACCGCCAAGGGCATCAAGGGCGTGACCCGCGTTGATGCAGCCGCATTGAAGGTCAGCGCTGCCGCCAAGCGCTGAACCTGATGGGCGCCCCCTCGCGGGGCGCCCGTTGAGCTGTAGGGCCGCGGCCATGTTCGGCTGGAACTCCAAGGCAGCCGAGCATGGCCCGCCTCTACAGGTCTGAGGACTGCGAACCTGTTCAGCCAACCAGGGGGGAAACCCCTGCGTTGTGACCGCCTGCGCTATATTGCCGGTTCCGCCGCAGCCGGACAGGGTCCGGCCGACGCCCTGCGGCCGTGCTGAAGAGGAACTATGGCGCTGGTTTTCAGTGACGACATCTGGGACCGCTGGCGGCTGCCGGCCCTGGCGCTGGCGGCCGCAGCGATCATCGTGGTGCCGTGGTTGACCCTGCGCAAACTGCAGCAGGACAACGAGCAGGCAATGGCCTGGGTCAACCATACCCAGGCGGTGGGCGTGGCCCTGCAGCAGCTCCAGGCTGATGTGCGCGACGTCGAATCGGCCGCATTGACGCTGTCCAAGGGCGTGGACGCACCCGGGCTGCGTGAGCGCATGGCCGCAGCCAACGACATTCCCGGTCGCTTGGCCGAACTGGGGCGGATGACCCGCGACAACCCCGACCAGCTGATCCGCATCGGCCGTATCGAATCGATGCTGGAAGGACGGATGGCGCTTGCCCGCGAGCTGGCCAGATCTGAACCCAACAGCGATCAACGCGAGCTGGTGAAGGACCTGAGCACGCGCTATCCGATCCGTGGCCTCGTGGAAGAACTCCAGGCCAGCGAACAGCAACTGTTGACACTGCGGGCCGAGCAGGCGGCGCGCCAGCGCAAGCAGACCGAGCTGGTGTCTTGGAGTTCGCTGGTGATCCAGCTGGGACTGCTCGGCCTGGTGCTTTGGCTCCTGCAGCGGCAGATCGGGCGGCGCCTGCACGCCGAACGCCAATCGCTGCGCTCGGCGGCACGCGCGGCATCGGTGTTGCAGACCGTGCGCGAACCCATCGTGCTGCTCGACCGCGACCTGCGCGTGCAGTTGCATAACCCCGCCTTCGCCGAGTTGTACGGGCTGCAGGACGAACGCGCCGATGGCCTGCTGCTGGAAAGCGTCGGCGACGGCGCCTGGAAGGACGCCGTCGTGCGCCAACGCCTGTCCGACGTGCTGCTGCGCGGCCGCGAGCTGTGGGATTTCGAGCACGAACAGCGCACCGCCGACGGCATGGCGCGCTACATGCTGCTGAACGCACGGCGCATGCCGCTGCCCGATACCGATGATGAAGTGGTGCTGCTGACGGTCAGCGATGTCACCATGCAACGCGCAGTCCAGCTGCGCGTTGAAGAGCTCAACCGCCAGCTGGAAGGCAAGGTCGCGCAGGTGTCCGAGGTCAACAGGGAACTGGAAGCCTTCAGCTACTCGGTCTCGCACGACCTGCGCGCACCGCTGCGCCACGTCGCTGGATTCTCCGACAAGCTGTCGCGCCACCTGGGCGACGCTGCCGATGACAAGAGCCGTCATTACCTGGACGTGATCTCCAGTTCGGCCCGGCGCATGGCGGCGCTGATCGATGACCTGCTGGTCTACTCGCGCCTGGGCCGCGCGGCGATGCGCCAGCAGGCGGTGGACATGCAGTCGCTGGTGGCCGATACCCGCGCCATGCTCGATTCCAACCTGCAGGCTGAGGCGGAGAACAGTGGCCATGTGCATCAGGTGGAGTGGAGCATCGCGCCGCTGCCGATCGTGGTCGGCGATGAGAACATGATCCGCCAGGTCTGGCTGAACCTGCTCGGCAACGCGGTGAAGTACTCGGGCAACCGCGAACCGGCGAAGATTCGCGTGGACTACCAGCCGCAGCCTGACGGCGGTCATCAGTTCACGGTCAGCGACAATGGTGCAGGCTTTGACATGGCTTATGCCGGCAAACTGTTCGGCGTGTTCCAGCGCCTGCACAAGGCCAGCGACTACCCGGGTACCGGCATCGGCCTGGCCAGCGTGCGCCGCGTGCTCACCCGTCATGGCGGCCGTATCTGGGCCGAGGCTGAACCGGACGTCGGCGCCACCTTCCACTTCTACCTGCCTCCCGCGATCGATGCGGACAAACAAGGGCCTTCTGCATGACCACTTTGCGCACCATTCTTCTCGCTGAAGACAGCCCGGCCGACGCCGAAATGGCGATCGACGCCCTGGAAGAGGCGCGTCTGGCCAACCCCATCGTGCACGTCGAGGATGGCGTGGAAGTGATGGACTACCTGTTGCGCCGTGGTGCCTTCGCCAACCGCGAGGAAGGCCTGCCGGCGGTGCTGCTGCTGGACATCAAGATGCCGCGCATGGATGGCCTGGAAGTGCTGCGGCAGATCCGCGAACACGAAGAGCTCAAGCGCCTGCCGGTGGTGATCCTGTCGTCCTCGCGCGAGGAAAGCGATCTGGCCCGGAGCTGGGACATGGGCGTGAATGCTTATGTGGTCAAGCCAGTGGACGTGGACCAGTTCTTCGGCGCCGTACAGACGCTGGGCAAGTTCTGGGCGTTGATCAACCAGGCACCGGAACTCGAGTGAGCCCATGCCCTTGACCGGTCCCGCCCTGGGGGCGCTGCGCATCCTGCTGGTGGAGGACTCACCGGAAGATGCCGAGCTGATGTCCGAACAGATGCTCGATGCGGGCCTGGAGGCCCGCTTCGAGCGTGTCGAGAGCGAGGCCGAACTGCGCCAGGCACTGGCCGCGTTCCAGCCGGACATCGTGCTGTCCGACTTGAGCATGCCGGGGTTTTCCGGTGATGACGCGCTGCGCATCGTGCGCGATACCTCGCCGGAAGTACCCTTCATCTTCGTCTCCGGCACCATGGGTGAGGAGAATGCGGTGGCGGCGCTGCAGAAGGGCGCCAATGACTACATCATCAAGCACCAGCCGGCGCGCCTGCCGTCGGCGGTGGCACGTGCGATCCGCGATGCACGCAGCGCGACCGAGCGCGCACGGGTGGAAACCGAGCTGATGCGCGCACAGCGCCTGGAAAGCCTGTCGCTGCTCGCAGCCGGGCTCAGCCACGACCTGCGCAACATCCTGCAGCCGTTGCTGATCATGCCGGACCTGCTGAAGGCGCGTACCGACGATCCGCAGCTGCACCACCTGGCCGATGTCATCGCCGAGTGCGGCCGCCGTGGCCATGAGATGGCCGAATCGATGCTGTCGTTCGTGCGCGGTTCGCGCAAGCCGAGCGAGCGCATCGAGATCGATGGCCTGTTCGATGCGGTGGCACTGCTGTTGCGCAGCAACGTGCCTGATGCGGTGCGCCTGGAGTTGCAGGTGCAGGACGAAGGCCTGGTGGTCGACGCCAACTACACCGAACTGCAGCAGGTGATGCTGAACCTGGCGCTCAACGCGATACAGGCGATGCCCAACGGTGGCCGCCTGAGCCTGACTGCCAGCCATGCCGGCCATCGCGATGGCGTGGACTGGATGCACATACGGGTCGCCGACGAAGGCATCGGCATGGATGCGGACACGCTGTCGCACCTGTTCAATCCGTTCTTCACCACCAAGGCCGACGGCACTGGCCTGGGGCTGATTTCCTGCAAGCGTATCGTCGAAGGTGCCGGCGGCAGCATTCACGTCAGCAGCCAGCCGGGGCAGGGCACCTGCTTCGAACTGCGCCTGCCGATGCACGAGGCCATCGATGGCAGCGAGCCGATCGAACAGCTGGTGGCCTTGGGCAGCGGCCAATCGATCCTGGTGGTCGATGGCGAAGCCACGCGCCTATCGCTGCTGGGCAATGCGCTGTCCAGCCAGGGCTACCAGCTGCAGTTGGCTTCCGATGGCCCGGCAGCGCTGCGCTGGATGCAGCAGGAGGCGATGCCCGCGCTGGTGATTGCCGATGCCGGCTCCAAGCTGCTGCCGGCCAGCCAGCTGCTGGGTGAGATGGCGACGTTGGGCTATCGCGGCCCGGCACTGGTACTGGAAGACCCGGCAGTGCCGGTCGCGGCCGATGCCTTCCCGGACGGCGTAGAGGTGCATGTGCTGCACAAGCCGCTGCAGATGCAGCAGGTCTTCCGCGCCGTGGCCGAAGCGCTGGGCTGATGCCCCGGTAGTGCCGGCCGCTGGCCGGTATGCCTGTGTGGTGGAATCAACGCGGTTGCCGGCCAGCGGCCGGCACTACCGCTCGGCAGTTTCCCAAGGGAAGCGTGGCAGGGCGTCCACCGCCTGTTCCAGCCGCAGCAGATGCAGCTGGTCATCCGCGCAGCGGCCGAAGCGCAGGGCTGATGCCAGGTAGTGCCGGCCGCTGGCCGGCATCCCTGTGTGGCGGGATCAATGCGGTTGCCGGCCAGCGGCCGGCACTACCGCTCGGCAGTTTCCCAGGGGAAGCGTGGCAGGGCGTCCGCCGCCTGTTCCAGCCGCTGCAGATGCAGCAGGTCTTCCGCGCCGTGGCCGAAGCGTTGGGTTGATGCCCCGGTAGTGCCGGCCGCTGGCCGGCATCCCTGTGTGGTGGGATCAACGCGGTTGCCGGCCAGCGGCCGGCACTACCGTTCGGCAGTTTCCCAGGGGAAGCGTGGCAGGGCGTCCATCGCCTGTTCCAGCCGCTGCAGATGCAGCTGGTCTTCCGCGCAGCGGCCGAAGCGCTGGGCTGATGCCAGGTAGTGCCGGCCGCTGGCCGGCATCCCAGTGTGGTGGAATCAATGCGGTTGCCGGCCAGCGGCCGGCACTACCGCTCGGCAGTTTCCCAGGGGAAGCGTGGCAGGGCGTCCACCGCCTGTTCCAGCCGCTGCAGATGCAGCAGGTCTTCCGCGCAGCGGCCGAAGCGCTGGGCTGATGCCGCGGTAGTGCCTGCCGCTGGCCGGCACCCCTGTGTGGCGGGATCAATGCGGTTGCCGGCCAGCGGCCGGCACTACCGTTCGGCAGTTTCCCAGGGGAAGCGTGGCAGGGCGTCCACCGCCTGTTCCAGCCGCTGCAGATGCAGCTGGTCTTCCGCGCCGTAGCCGAA